>CAZMRE010000228.1:0-3730 GCA_964568545.1 uncultured Deferribacteres bacterium
TTTTTTATTTCTTCGGAAACGGCGGCGGCACCAGTTTGGGCGGCGGATTTTTCTTAAGTTCGGCTTCAATGACCTCAATTGCCTTGTCAAGCTGTGGGTCACGACCAGCCAATACATCGGCCGGCGCATTGTCAATCACGATGTCCGGATCGACACCGTGGTTTTCCACGACCCATTTTCCGTGCAAATTGGCAAACCCCACATTGGACTGGGTTAGCATCCCACCGTCCACGAGAGGAATCATGTTAATAATGCCGATCAGGCCGCCCCAGGTGCGGGTGCCAATGAGCGTTCCCATTTTTAATTCCTTGAAATGTTCGCTGAACACCTCGCCATCTGAACCCGTGCCCTGATTACACAAGACAACAATCGGCCCGGGATGCACCGCGTGGGGGTAGTACATCGGGTGAAAATTCCGTGTTTTTGTCAGAAACATTAATTTCCGTTCAAGCTTGTCAATGAGAAACCAGGAGACAAACCCACCGCCGTTATTGCGCACATCGATAATCAGACCGTCGCGGTAGCGTTCCGCCCGAAAGCCCTGTTCAAACTGCCTAAGACCTTCTTCATCCATGTCCGTCAGATGGATGTACCCCACATGCCCCTTTGTTTTTTGCTTCACGTAGGCATAATTTTTCTGAACCCATTCAAAGTAGCGCAAATTCCGATCGCTGTAAAGCGTGCGTATCGTAAATGTACGGGCATCCTTCAATGTGGGTTTTCGATTCACTGTGATTGAAACCTTCCTTCCGGATTTGTTCTCGAGATATTTAAAATAGTTTTCTTTGGAGGATAATCGTTTGCCATCAATCGCCAGCAAATAATCGCCTTTCCGAACCTGCACATCGGGATTCAGCAGGGGATTTTGTGCACCCGATTTCCATTCTGCACCTTTAATGATGTGCGCAAAACGATAGGCGTTCGCTTTTTTATCCGGGATTAGATCTGCCCCCAACAATCCCACACTTACACGCTCGTAGCGCTCGCGAATGGGACTACCTCTTCCAATAATATATTCATGGGATGCTGTCAGCTCACCGATCATTTGTCCGAGAAGATAATTCAAATCATTTCGGGTTCCCACGAAAGGAATGAGCGCCGCATATTTTTTGCCGATTGCAGGCCAATCTCTGCCGTGGAGATTCGGATCGTAGAAGAAATCCCGAATCTGCCGCCAGGCTTCCCAGTAAATTTGCCTGTATTCCTGCGAAAAATCCACCCACTGCTTAAGCCCTTTCCAGTCCAATGTCCCTTCTCCAACAAAACTTTCGTCTGTCGAAGAAACGACTCCGGCCATCTTCCCGCTCAAATAGGACACGTGAGAATCATCATATGAAACCGAGTAGCTGCCAATTCCCGCAATTACTGTTTTTGTGTGCTTTGAAGAAATATCAAATCGCTTCAAGGTGTAAAAGGTTACCGAATTGGGGTGAAAAAATTCTTCCATTCCGGGAAATCCAAAATTCTTTTTTGAAAGAAAATACACTGACTTTTTTCCCGCCTGCAGCTTCTTGTACGTTCCCGCTGAGACAGGCGCCGTGTACAAACGATCGGAAATCCCCTTTAAATCGATTCGATTGACGTCGATTTTCTCCGTTTTGGAATCTTTTTCGGCATCTTCCTCAAAGGGAGGTTTTTCGCCCGACTGCAATTGCACCACCATCACCTGGGTCATGTCCGCATTGATATTGTTGTCCATGAACGGATCCAACTCCGGCTGAAAATGGCGGTTGGAAAGAAAATAGAGATACTTTCCGGCCTGGTCAAATGCAGGACTAAAATCGTCGTACCGATCGTCGGTGAGTCGAACTTTCTGCTTGGTTTCGAAATTGTACAGGTAAATGGAGCTGTTCAGATTCTTGTTTGTTTTAGAATACGTCACCCATTTGCTGTCCGGCGACCAATTGTAATCGCTGATTTCCCAGTAGATTTCGTTATCTTTCTGGTAAAAGCACTGGTCGATCTTGGTCATTTTTCCGGTGGAAATATCGACAACAAAGGTCTTAAAATCCTTATCGCCAAAGAGCAGCTTTTTGCTGTCTGGCGACCAAACAACGTGATAATAATAGGTTTTTGAATGATGGGTGAGTTGTTTCCAGGAGCGGTTGGGTTTAGGCTCGGCAATGTACAATTCGTACTCGCCGGTTTTGTCGGAGAAAAACGCCACCCATTTACCGTTGGGCGAAAGCACCGGGTAAATCTCCCTGCTTCCGGACGATTGGGTCAAATTAACGGGCTGGCCTTTTTTCGTCGGAACCAGATACACGTCGCCTCGCGATTGAACAACGGCGGTGTCACCTTTGGCTGAAAGCGAAACGTACTGCACGTAATTATCGGGGTCAAGGTAAGTGTTTCGCACACGCCATCTGTCAGTCGGAATAAGGATTGAAAGCTTCCGATTTTTTCCCGTAGTCAGATCGTATGTCCAAAGATAACCTTCGCAACCGTAAACAATTTTCCTGCTATCTGTGGAAGGAAATTCCACATCCCAATTTTTGAAATGGGTAATCCGCTCAATTTGCTTCGTTTTTAATGAGTAGCGGTAAAGATTCATCCGTCCAAACTGCCGATCCGAATTGAAATAGATAGCATCGCCAACCCACATCGGGAAATTATCGTAGCCTTCCCAGCGAGTGATTTTGTGAAATTTTCTGGTCTTGAGATTCCCAATCCAGATGTCCTGTTGATCGCCGCCCCGATAGTCTTTCCAGTTCATTCGATCAGCATCGTTCCGATTGAAGGCGATCCGGGTACCATCCGGCGAAAGAGAGGCGTACCGCACGCGATCAACCGGCAGCTTTTCCGGGAATCCCCCGGAAATTGAAACCCTGTACAGCCCGGTGCGGAGTCCTCTGCGTGAGCGAAACAGGACAAAGCGGCTGTCTGGCGTCCAGCCGAGCACCACGTCAGCAGCGGGATGGTAGGTCAGGCGAATAGGGGATCCGCCTTCTGCCGGAATAATGTACACGTCGCTTCCCCCATCGTAATTGCCGGTAAAGGCAATCCATTTGCCATTCGGTGAAAATTTAGCAAAGCGTTCCAGTCCGGGGAAATCCGTCAATCGCCGGGCAATTCCGCCGGTTTCCGGAACCAGCCAGAGGTCATCTTCAAAAGTAAAAACAATCTTTCCGTGGCCAATGTCGGGATTTTGCAACAGTCGTCCCTTTAGAGGGCCGTTATTTTGCGCCCAAAGAGAACCAACCAGCAAGAACAGCAGTAACCAAAAAACAATTCCACTTTTATAAAAATATTTCCGCAGCATTTCAATCTCCAATTATGATGAATAATTCAAAACCAACTATTTAAAATATATTTGTTTCTTTTAAAATTGCAATAGGATTTTTATATGTTTCTCCATGACACACCGGGTCTTCTACAAATTTCGCTTAATCATTTTTTGAGAATTTTCCTCTTTCATTTTTTGAGAATTTTCCGTATTTTATTTTTGCGAAACAACTAGGGCTGAAAGCTGCAATTAAAAATATTAATGCCACAAATTCACGAATTTTATTGGAATAAAAAATGCAATTCGCGCATTCGCGGCTAATTCTTTTAAAAAAGCGAAAATTTGATTGGTAATGCCATAGCCTTTGTGGCTGTAGTTAATAATCCAGATTAAACATCTTTTTGCGTCTCAGCATCCATGCGGTTTGTATTCTTACGGAAAGGATTGTCTATGTCTGAAAATGAGCTTCGCCTGCCTGAAAATGCCCGTCGCGAATTGAAACCG
>CAZMRE010000229.1:0-3722 GCA_964568545.1 uncultured Deferribacteres bacterium
TTTTTCAGTAACTCTTTGAATTTATCAGATTCTGGAATTTGGATGCTTTCAAACGTGTTTTTGTATTGCACGACATTTTTGTTAGAACTCCAATTCAGCGATTTAATGAATTCTATCCTCATTTTGTTCCCGAAAATTACCCCCATCAGGCCAGCCGATGGTTAGCCAATAAGGTTTAAAGACTTACCATCGTTCAAATGAAATAAAATCATCTAAAAGAAAGCCAGTTTAACAAAAATAATAACCAGAAACACTCCAAAAAGCAGCCGCAATAGTTTTGGCGGTAAAATCGTATTTAAATAGCCGCCGAGCTGTGAAAAAATCAAAGAGCCGACTAAAATCGGTATTGTGGCAAGAATATCCACATAGCCGATGGAACCGTAAGGCCGCCCGGGAATTCCCATTCCATTTGTCAGGTAACCGATTGAACCTGACAGGGCTGTAAAAATAATAATGGCGCTGGACGTCCCCGCGGTTTTTTTGACCGGCACGTGCAGGAAAAGGATCATGGCGGGAACGAAAAAAACGCCACCGCCAATGCCACCCAGAGCTGCAAAAAAACCTGCAATAAAACCAATCGGAATTGTCTTTTTCCACGAAAGACTTAACGCGCCGTCTTTTGTCTCCCCAAATCCCACAAAAATTTGTACAGCCAGAATAACTAAAATGAAAGCCAGGATTCGCTTCAAAATCTCACCCGGCATAATTGTAGCCAGGTACGAACCGATGTAGGCTCCCACAATTGCCGAAAGGGCAATGTGCAGGACAACATTCCACAGCACATTTCCCTGCCTCTGATGCCAGCGCACACCAAAAACAGAATTAAACATGGCGCAAAAATGGCTGGTTCCAAAAGCCAGTCTTGCAGCAATGTCAATAGGAATTCCTTTAGATTGAAAAAAGAACAATAGGAACGGGCCTAAAATGACACCGCCTCCAACGCCAAAAAATCCTGCCAGTAGGCCGGCAACGCTGCCGACCAGAAAAAGAGGCAGAAGATTTTGCAAAATCACTTCACAAATCCCAGTTTCATTTTATATTCCTGGGGATTTTTCAAAACGTCAACAGCGGCCTTTACTGTTTTATCGTCGTCAAGAGAGGCACGAATTTCGGCTTTGCTGCCTTTTAATTTGGCAATGACTTCCAGTTTCAGCATTCGCTTGATAAAATCTTTGCTGCGGCCAAATTCCAGATATTTTTGTCGATCCAAGAACGTATTTAAATCTTCCACTCCCTCCAGAAAAGGCCTGCCGTATTTGCGCTTTTTGGCGGTTTTTTCCAGAGATTTTAGTGCGCTTTCCCCTTCGATATCAAAGGAGAATTTATTCTTTTTCAAATAGTTACGGAATTGCTGTAGAACAGCATTGTCAATTACAATTGGCTTCGAGGTGTCCTGAATTGCGGAGGCATAATGAACCGCAAAATTGAAGAACATCGATTTCCGAATGAGCTCCCATTCGAAATTGGAAAGCGTTGGATTTTTGACGACGATGTCAGGCTCGATTCCTCCTCCGCCGTAGACTACCCGGCCGTGTTTGGTGTGGTACACCTTCCTTTTCGTGGAATCGCTGGAAATGGAATCCGATTTGACAAAAACATCGGCAGAATTCTTGAACGTGTGCTTGTCATTATTAATACAGCGTCCACTTGGAATATAGTATTTTGCCGTTGTGATTTTTACCGATTGTGTTTTGCTTAGTGGAACCACGGTTTGCACCAGGCCCTTACCGAATGTCCGAGTGCCAACCACCACTCCCCGATCCATGTCCTGAATGGCGCCCGTGACAATTTCAGATGCGGAAGCAGAATTCCCATTCACCAAAACGGCAAGCGGAAGCTTAGGGGCTACGGGATCATTCTCAGCCCGAAATTCTTGGTTTGAGTTAGGAACGCGCCCCTTCGTTGACACAATGAGCGTCCCTTTTGGGAGAAAATCGTTAGCCACGTCCACAGCCGCCGGCAGTAATCCACCCGGATTGGAACGCAGATCAAGGATAACAGACGTCATTCCTTTGGATTTCAGATTTTCAATGGCATCTGCGATCTCTTTGCCCACATTTTTGGAGAACCGTCGAAGTTTAATGTAACCAACTCCATTTTTAAGCATTCCTGCGTAGCTCAAATCGTGTACGCTGATGACCGCGCGAATGAGATGAAATTCGATGGGTTTGGGAATTCCCGCTCGCCGGACTTTGATAATCACACTGGTTCCCGGCCTGCCCCGCAGGCGAGAAGCTGTCTCGGATATTTTCTCGCCCTTGGTTGATTTACCATCCACTTCAATGATTTGATCTCCCTCGCGGATGCCTGCTTTCAGGGCGGGGGTTCCGTCAAAGGGAGGCTCAATCACGGTGGGCCAGCCTTCCCGAATGCTGATAGTCATTCCAACACCCCCGTACTTTCCCCGCGTCATAATTGACATTTCTTCGTTCTGGTCTCGTTCCAAAAGAACAGTGTACGGATCGAGAGCATCCAAAAGCCGATTAATTCCCACGTGCATGAATTTGTCGGGGTCGATCTCCTCAACGTATTTGAGCGTCACCTCCTTGTAAATTCTCACGAATAATGTCAGATTTTTCTGGACATTCAGATAGTAATCGGGAGTGGCGGAAGAGCTCATGTTGGCCATCCAGCCGCCCAAGGTAATCGTTAAAATGGTTAAGATGACAACCCAAATGCCTTGTTTTTTCCACTTCATTTGAACCTCCAAATGTGTTAGCACAGGCGTTACTTTTTAAAATAAAAGAAGATATAAAATTTTCTAAATAGCAAGTTTTTTTCTTTGTTTCTGTTTAAATTTTTTTGATTTTTTCTCATTTTACACGAGGAATTAAGAACCATTCTTAAATTTTGATGAATTTCCAGCGTCCCCCTCTGAAACGAGAGTAGTTTAGTGTTAGGCGTACGCTTTCGTCAATTCCCTGCACCAACCATAGTCCCATTAGCGATAGATGAAATGAAAATGCAAAGAGGTACGTCATTCCGGTTTCCATAATAATTGAACTGCCGATTGCCCAGTACATCAGCCATTTCAGGTCGCCTGCCCCGCGAAGATTTCCACTTACAACCCCATTAATCGCTTTCGGAATTTGAACCAGAGCAAAAATAATCATTACTTTTGCACCAATTTTTAAGACATCGGGTTCCCCTGTAAAGAGTGCTATCAGGGGCTTATCAAAGATCAAAAGCGAAGCAACAATGAGCACCACAAAAACAGAAACCACATAACCGGCCATGTGCCCTGTTTCTTCGGCACGGGCGTGTTCCTTAGCGCCGAGATTTTGGCCGACTAATGTCATAGCTCCAAGGCTAAAACCCATGTACACCATCGACAGGATCGCCTGAATTCTCATAAAAACCTGATGTGCAGCAAGGTAGTAAATTCCCAAAATGGCTGCGTAGCTGGTAATCACCATCTGGCCATAAGCCCAAAATAATTGCTCAATGGTTGTGGGAACACCCGCCGAAAACAAACGCTTAAAGCTTTTGTAATTGGGTGTTGTGAGTTCCCGAAATGAGAGGAAAAGAACCGATTTTCGGGTTCGAAGCACAAAAAGCGTGGAGAAAAAGCCAATGGTGTGAGCAAAACCTGCTGCCAGAGCCGCACCTTTTACCTCAAGCCGGGGAAAGCCAAAAAGTCCAAATATTAGGAGCGGCGCAAGAATTAAATTGATTGTATTAATCGTCAAATTAATAATCATCGTAACGCGCGTATCCCCGGC
>CAZMRE010000230.1:0-3690 GCA_964568545.1 uncultured Deferribacteres bacterium
AAAGGAACACCAACCATGCGGGAGGAAGGATATAAAAAATCAAAAACACCCGCACTGGATCATTTTGGGCGTGATTTGACGGAATTGGCCCGAAGAGGGGAGTTGGATCCAATTATCGGGCGGGACGAAGAAATCCAGCGGGTGGCGCAAATTCTCAGTCGACGCAAGAAAAACAACCCGGTACTCATTGGGGAGCCGGGCGTCGGCAAAACGGCCATTGCCGAGGGATTGGCTTTGCGAATTATTGAACGCAAGGTGCCGCGTGTGCTCCACAACAAGCGGGTGGTTACCCTGGATTTGGGAGCCATCGTGGCGGGAACGAAATACAGGGGACAATTTGAGGAGCGGATTAAGGCCATTTTGACGGAGCTGGCCAAGTCCCGGGATGTTATTCTCTTTATCGATGAATTGCACACAATTGTGGGGGCTGGTGGAGCCTCAGGATCTCTGGATGCCTCTAATATGTTCAAACCTGCACTGGCTCGGGGAGAACTCCAGTGTATTGGCGCAACCACACTGGATGAATACCGCCAGTACATCGAAAAGGACGGTGCTCTGGAACGCCGATTCCAGAAAATCATGGTGGATCCCCCGTCTGTGGATCAAACAATCGAAATTCTAATGGGATTGCGCGAACGATACGAAAAGCACCACCGCGTACATTTTACAGATGAAGCGCTCAGACAGGCGGTGAAAATGTCGGAGCGGTACATTACGGATCGTTTCCTTCCGGATAAAGCGATTGATGTAATGGACGAAGCGGGTTCGATGGTGCACCTGGCGAATATTCATGTGCCGAAGGAAATCGTTGAGCTGGAAGAAAAAATCAAAGAGGTGCGCAAAGAAAAGGAAAAGGTGATCAGCGCACAGGAATTTGAAAAAGCTGCCGAATTACGGGATCAGGAAAAGCGCTTGAACCTGAGTTTGGAGTCCGAGAAGCGGAAATGGCAGGAAGCGGAAGACGAATTCATCGCAACCGTGGAAGAGAAAGACATCGCTAAAGTTGTATCGATGATGACGGGCATTCCGGTGGTTCGTGTGGCAAAAACAGAGTCACAGCGGCTGCTGGAAATGGAAAATGAAATTAGTAAACACCTGATTGGTCAGGAGGACGTCATTAAAATATTGGCTCGGGCTATTCAGCGAACGCGAGCCGGATTAAAAGATCCCAATCGCCCCATCGGTTCGTTCATGTTTCTTGGTCCAACGGGTGTTGGAAAAACCTATCTGGCAAAGGTTTTGGCGGAATACCTCTTTGAGGATGAAGAAGCGCTTATTCGGATCGATATGTCGGAGTTCATGGAAAAATTTTCCGTTTCCCGTCTCACGGGGGCGCCTCCGGGGTACGTGGGATATGAAGAGGGCGGTCAGCTTACGGAAAGAGTGCGGCGGCATCCCTATTCGGTTGTCCTTTTTGATGAAATTGAAAAAGCGCATCCCGACGTGTTTAATATTTTGCTTCAGATTCTGGACGAGGGGCATATCACCGATGGACTGGGACGAAAGGTGGATTTTAGAAACACCATTCTGATAATGACATCAAATCTGGGTGTGAGGAATATCCAGAAAGGTTCTAGTATTGGATTCAGCCATCATGATGAAAAAACCGATTACGAGAATATGCGTTCCAAAATCATGGATGAAATTCAAAAGCTCTTTAACCCGGAATTCATAAACCGTCTGGACGAAATAGTGGTGTTTCGGCAATTGACGAAGTCCGATATGATGAAAATTGTTGACATTGTTTTGGAAGATGTGTTCTCCCGGCTTGAAGATCGGGAAATAGAAATAACATTAACGGATGGCGCTCGCGAGTTTCTAGTGGATAAGGGATTTGATCCGGTGAACGGGGCGCGACCGTTGAAACGCACCGTTCAAAAATATCTGGAAGACCCGCTGGCAGAAGAACTGTTAAAAGGCAAATTTCAGGACGGCAGTCAAATTCAGGTGCGCAAGAAAGGGGATCACCTGGAGTTTGTGGAAATCGGTCGAAAATTTGTTGATGCGAACAAGAAAGCCGATCAGGCAGAACACATCTAAAAAATGGTCTTAGAAAATGAATCTTTAAGAATGTTGAGTTTTTCAATAGAATTTTAATGGTCTGAAATCCCGGTAAAACTATTCGCCGGGATTTTTTTGTGACTGAATTTACTTTAAAAACCACCAATCAAACGAATTGCACCAATAAAGCTCAGTAAAATCAATTAGTCAGAATCCGAGAAATTCATGGGTTAATACCTTAGTGGATAGGAGAAACAAAGTGGACAAGCAAAAACTTGCCATTCAATTGGATTTTTCAAATGCAATGGCTGAAAACGTGGGAAATGAACATGGGCTCAAAAAAGAAGATCTTGACGCACTTCAGGAGAAAACCCGGGATATTCACTTTGACTTTTACCGGCTTCGCGAGCGAAAAGAGCTTCCGTTTATGAATTTGCCGTTTGAAAAGGAGGTTGTGGACGAAATTTCTTCCTACGTACATGCCATTGAGGGGCGGTTTGAAAATTACGTCCATATCGGAATTGGTGGTTCGGCGCTTGGCCCCATTGCCGTACAGTCGGCGTTGCACCACCCCTTTTTCAATTTGCTTCCTCCTGAAAAACGCGGAAAAGCTCCCCGGATGTTTTTTCTGGATAACATTGATCCCGAAACGATTGCCGGTTTACTGGATATTATTAACCCTGAGAATACACTTTTTGCGATTGTAACGAAATCTGGGGGAACGGCCGAGACCATTTCAACCTTTATGATTTTTTTGGAAAAACTAAAAGTGGCACTAAAAGATCAGTACAAGGATCACCTTGTTTTTATTACGGATCCCGTTAATGGATTCTTGCGAAAATTGGCGACGGAAGAAGGCATTCAGGCGTTTGCCATTCCACCCGGTGTGGGAGGCCGATTTTCGGTGCTAACCCCCGTGGGGCTATTCCCGGCCATTTTGTCCGGTTTAAATGCAGATGAACTCTTAAATGGAGCCGGCTTCGCGGTTTCAAAATGCGGGACGGAAGACCTTTGGGGAAATCCAGCCTACCTTTTTGGGGCGATCAATTACCGGATGTACAAAAAGGGCAAGCGCTCTGTCGTGATGATGCCCTATTCTGATCGCCTGTATCGAGTGGCCGATTGGTTTCGCCAGTTGTGGGCGGAAAGTCTGGGGAAGAAAATAAATCTGAAAAACGAAACGGCTTTTGTTGGTCCCACGCCGATTAAAGCGCTTGGGGCAACGGATCAGCATTCGCAGGTGCAATTGTATGTGGAGGGTCCGTTTGATAAACTATTTACCTTTTTGGAGGTCGAAACCTTTTCAGAAACAGTCACTATTCCATCCTTTGGGCGTGCCGACAGGACAACAGATTACCTGGCTGGCAAAACAATGAATGCGCTTATTTCGGCTGAAAAGAAAGCCACCGAGATAGCCCTTACCCGAAACCAACGCCCCAATGTAACCTTTAAATTTCCGGTTGTAAATGAATTTACGCTGGGACAGATTTTTATGATTCTTGAGATCGCAACGGCGTACACCGGACACCTGTTTGAGATCGATCCCTTTAATCAGCCCGGAGTAGAAGAAGGCAAAATTGCCACGTATGCTCTGATGGGACGAAAGGGATTTGAAACCCATCGAAAAGAAATTGAAGCGGAAATGAAACGTAAAAAAAATTATAGTGTGTGAAGGATTAATGGAAAAAT
>CAZMRE010000231.1:0-3686 GCA_964568545.1 uncultured Deferribacteres bacterium
TCAAAGCCCTTTATCCGAACGGTACGCCCCAACGCGGACAAATTCGTGTCGCCGCTATGGCACCTTCCGACTTAATGGACGTGGCTTCCTACATTACGGGGGCACGTTCTTTCTACGGACGGGATGAAATCAATGCCAATGATTTGGTAGTGGATAAAACGTTGAACCCAGGGCAACCAGGCGTGTATGTCATGGTTTTTCAGCGAAAGGATAATGGCAAAGCGGTAAAAGCGGTTTTTAACAAATTCAAATTAATGCCACCGGAAAAAGCCAAAAACATGAAGGCATTCTTGCAAAAGATGTTGCAGGGGAAAGTTCCGCAAAAAGAGAAAAAGCAGAAGTGGGAAAAGATTCAGGCAATGGTAAAAAGAATAGTGCTCAATACACCACAAGGCGTTTTCAAAATTTCGGTAGTGAAGGGATATCATTTTCCTGCCAAAGCTAAAAAACATTAGGCGATTAGAAAATGAAAACAAAAAACCAAATTAAATCTTTTGCGGCTTTTTTTATTTTGTTTTTTGCACTGTCTGCTAATGTTTTGGCTTCGAGCATTGTGGGCCGGGTTACCGATCGAAAGACTGGTAAACCGTTATCCAATGTCAATATTTATTTGCAGGGAACGCTTATCGGTACAACTACCGATGTTAATGGAAGATTCCGGCTTACAAATATTCCCAAAGGGCGGCGGATTCTGGTGTTTTCCTATTTGGGCTATAAAACTTATCGCATGAAGATTAAACTGAGAAAAAAAAAGTTACAACATTTTGAAATTGCTTTACTGCCAAGACCAATTGATTTGGGAGAAGCTGTAGTAGTTACGGCAGCCAAGACCGGTCTTTCGGATTTTGATAGCTCCGTTCCGATGGCTATTTTGTCCGCAAGAGAATTACAGGCTGCTTCTGTTCAGAATATTTCCGATGCGCTGGTAGAACTGCCTTCAATTTCCATGGCCGGGCAGGCCTATCATCGTTCTCCTTCCATTCGCGGATTGGCCCGCAAAAGAGTTGTTGTGCTGGTGGACGGAGAAAAAATTAGCTCGGAACGAAATGTAGGCCCTCCGGGAACCTTTGTAAATCCGGAAGATATCGAACGGATAGAAGTTCTTCGCGGCCCCTATTCCACATTGTATGGTTCAGATGCTATCGGCGGCGTCATAAACATCATTACTCGTTCTTATGTTGATCCAACCCATTTTAGATGGGCAGGGGGCAGTATCAGCACTTCTTACAATGCCGTTAACAATGGAAAAAATGGCTACATGGAATTCAATAGTCATCTCGGCCGGTTTTATCTTCATTTAAACGGAGGAATTCGCAAGGCGGATAATTATGTGGATGCCCTTGGAAGAGAGATTCAAAATACTTTTTATAACGAACGAGATATTGGAACCTGTTTTGCCTTCAGGCCCAATGGCAATCAAAATTTAGAACTCCGATGGCGCTTAAGCGACGGGCGCAATATTGGCAAACCCGCGTATGACGTTCTCACCAATGCCGTACACGACCGGGATATTCATCGACAGTTGGGAATAAAATACGAGTGGAAGAATGTAATAGCAGGTATTCCTAAAATTCTGTTTAACATTTCCAGGCATGACCATGATCTGGGAGTAGTTATTCATAAACACAAAGTGGAGACCGACCCATCGGATGATAAATTAATTGATAACATTAAAAACATCTTCGGCCAAGATTACAACCTGCGAAGTGAAATTCGATTGTTATTGAGCCGGGAATTGTCTGTATTAACAGGATTCAATGGTTATTTTCGGGAAAACATTCGAATGGACGGGCATAAAGTGGTAAGAAATTATCAAACGCGCTTATTTATAAAAGAGGAACGGGAAAATTTAATTCCAAAGGCTTTTCAACGGAACTATGGTTTTTTTACTCAGGGCGATTTTATTGCATCTCCGCGTTGGGCAATAAACGGCGGAATTCGTATTGACTTAATTCATACCGGGGAATATCCTTTGAACGGCGACAAAATCTTCCTGAAAAATCAGGCGATTAGCGGTAGCGCAGGAATCACTTACCGGCCTCGCAAATGGATTCATTATTCTGCTAATATAGGCCGGGCATTTCGCGCGCCCGACATAAAAGAATTATTTGTTACCACTCAAACGCCCGGAGGATTGAATATCGGGAATATAGGTTTGCAGCCGGAACACAGCCTTAATCTGGATTTTTCCGTGAAAACGCATTGGGAAACAGCCGGTTTTTCGTTTTCTCTATTTAGGAATCAAATTTACCACATGATTATTCTGGATTGGAATAATCGTACTGCCAATCGTGTGGGCACGTTTAAAAATATCGGCGAAGGCTTGCTTTACGGCGCCGAGTTCGCCGGACATATTAATTTCTTCAGGAATTGGTATATTGCAGGCAATATTTCGCAAATTTACGGATACGATATTCATGCTCACGAAGTTTTGATGGATGTGCCGCCTTTGCAGGTTAATTTTTGGGTTAAGCGTTTTTTCTATGAACGAAAATTTTGGACAGCCCTTTCCGTGCGGTATTCCGGTAAACAAACAAAAGTGGCTGAAGATGATTTTCCGAATAGAGCCTTTACGCTTTTTAATTTTCAAAGCGGTTGGAAAATTAAGCGCTTTGCTCAATTACACTTTTCAATAACTAATCTGTTTAATCAAAACTATCGGGAACATTATCAATTCGAATGGATGCGAGGGCCTGGCCGTTCCGTAAACGGAGGCATATCTATTGTATTTTAGTTTGAACATATTCAATTACTTGCGCCTCTTTGGCACAACATTTTTTTAATAAATCTGGTTGTTAAAACAAAACAAACATTAGGAGGATGAACATGAAATCCAGATTATTTGTGTATTTTCTTGGCGGGCTATTTATCT
The DNA here is from genome assembly GCA_964568545.1 of uncultured Deferribacteres bacterium. Lineage (GTDB taxonomy): Bacteria > Zhuqueibacterota > JdFR-76 > JdFR-76 > BMS3Abin05 > BMS3Abin05. The sequence continues at coordinate 2,873 of CAZMRE010000231.1, forward strand.
TGGCAATAATTGGCGGATGCGCAAAGAATTCTACAAGTCCGCAAAAAGACGACCCCTATGCGCGGCATAAGGACGCGTTTGCGGACGTATTTGTAAAGCGTGTAAAATCACCGCAAGGCGATAAATATGGCCTAATATTTTATGCGGGGGGCCAAGGGTTAACCAAAACAACAGCAAACACTCCAGATGGGAAACAATACGAATTGGCTGAATTCTGGAAAGGCGCAGGTAACATGCGCAGACATCCGGCAAATAATGAAATGACTTCACAAATGCCGGATACTGGCGTTTATTCGTTTGCCATGGAATTTAGCGATGGCGATCAGATTACCTTAAAGGATACTTTGTTCTCTGATGAGATTCCGGCTATTGGAGCAATTACGGTAAATCATGCAGCCGGTTCCGATAGCGTAAAGGTTCAATGGAGTTCTGTGCCGGGAGTGGATGTTTACTATGTAAAATTAACCGATAAAGGAAAGAACGAAGATAAGCCTATTTTTGTTAACAATAAAATTTCAGCTACAGTAACAAATTATTCTTTTGATCACAGCACAGTAGCCTCGCCAGGCTGGATGCAGCCAACAAGACCTGCGGCCGGTGATACCTGTTACGTTTTCGTTGTAGGGCTAAAATTTGAAGCGGGCGTAACAGGAGCGGCAAGCAATCAAAACAAACAGATGAATACGGTTGCCGGAAAGTTGATTGTGTGGTAAAAACAGGCGTATCTGAGCCATGAGGTATTATTGGGCGCTTAGGAGTTAAATTCTTGACTTCTTTTAAAAAATTTTAGGTAATGCCAGTTAAAAATCCTTTT
>CAZMRE010000232.1:0-3678 GCA_964568545.1 uncultured Deferribacteres bacterium
CTATTAGTTGCAAGAATTTTGCCCTTATTCAATCACGTAACTTTGGGATACACTCTAATTATAATAATTTTTGTGATTTGGTTTCTTTGTGGCAAAAGTCTGTAAATAATGTAAATTAAAAAAACAGAGACTATTCTTGGCGGGTTAGAAAAAATGATCGATCTAAAATTTACAGTCAATGGAAAAAAGGTTGAACTAAACGTTCCGGGGGCCAGACGATTGCTGGATATTTTACGCGAAGACCTGGGATTGCTGAGCGTGAAGGAAGGCTGCTCCAAGGGAGAATGCGGTGCGTGTTCCGTGATTTTCAATGGGAAAGTGGTAAATTCCTGCATGGTGCTGGCCTGCCAGGCGGAAGGAAGTGAGATCACCACGCTGGAGGGGCTATCGAAAGACGGCAAAATGGATCCGTTGCAGGAGGCTTTTGTCCGGGAAGGCGCCGTGCAGTGCGGATTTTGTACCCCGGGATTCATTGTAGCGGGACGGGCACTGCTGAACCAAAATCCGCATCCCACGGACGAGGAAATTAAGGACGGGCTCTCTGGCAACCTCTGCCGCTGCACCGGCTACCAGAAAATTGTTACGGCGGTGAAGGTGGCTATTAATGATAAGGACAATTCATGAATTGCCCCTACAAATAATTGACCATTAAATAAAATTGGTAGACACATTGAACATCTACGAAAAAATCCTTGAATTGCAACAAAATAAAACCCCGGCGGCGCTGGTAACCGTGATTCGCACCGAGGGTTCCACCCCACGCAAGGCGGGTGCAAAAATGGTGGTGGATTGGGAAGGTCACACCACCGGTACGGTAGGAGGCGGCACGGCGGAGGCCAAGCTCATAAAATTAGCCAAAACCTGCATCCACGAGAACCGCACCGAGACCCTCATCTACAACATGGCCGAAGACGGCCGTCCGGGAAACGCAATGGTGTGCGGCGGAACCATGGAATTTTTCATCGAGCCGCTGCAGATTACACCGACGCTTTTCATTTTCGGGGGCGGGCATGTGGCGTATGCTCTTTACCGCCTGGCACGCTTTGTAGGATTCGACTGCGAGATTATCGAAGACCGCAAAGAAGTGCTAACGAAAGAGCGCTTTCCGGAAGCCCGCAAGCTCCACCTCGGCAATCCGGGAAAAGTGGCCGCTGGGCTTCCGATTCAACCGCAGGATTATGTGGTGATCGCCACCCGCCACCACAAATTCGATCTGGAGGTTCTGGAAGTACTTATTCACAAGCCCCTTAAATATTTGGGAATGCTTGCCAGTGTCCGAAAAAAGGCAGAACTCTTCGACAAACTCCGGAAACAGAGCGTGCCAAATGTGCAGCTTGAACGCGTCCACACCCCTGTGGGGCTCGCCATCGGCGCCGAAACCCCGGAGGAAATTGCCGTAAGTATTGTGGCCGAAATGATTCAAATCAAAAATAAAACCGAAGAAAACGATTTGAAAACGCCTGAGATTTTTTTGAATAAAATTTCCGCAGAAGGCTGAAAATAGAGGATTGAACCATGCAAGTTAGCTCGATTCGCACCTATTCTCCCCGAGCACTGGACGAAGCGCTTCAGTTGCTGGCAGATCATCCCAAACGCTACCACATTCTTTCAGGAGGAACCGATTTAGTGGTGCGCATGCAGGATGGCCTGATCCGTCCCAAGCACCTGCTGAATCTAACATTCATTCCCGAAATGAAAGAAGTTTTCATCGAGGAGAATCAACTCGCCTTTGGTGCAGGCGTCACATTTGGTGAGGTTCTTGAGAACAGTCTTTTTCAAAAATATGCCGCGCCCCTTTTTCAAGCGGCGAAAATTATGGGCTCACCCCAAATCCGCAATATGGCCACGCTGGGAGGCAATCTCATGAACGCTTCGCCTGCAGGGGATTCCATTCCGCCGCTTTTTGTGCTGGGTGCCGAGGTCTGTCTGGAAAGCGTCAACGGCATTCGCTGGGTACAGATTGAAAATTTCTTCACAGGTCCGGGAAAAACACTGCGGGAGCCTTCCGAGCTATTGACCAAAATTCGTCTTCCAATCAAACCCGATTTCTGGCAGGGAGGATTTCTGCGTCTGGGGCAACGGGAGGCGTTGGCCATTTCCAAGGTTTCGCTGGCCTTTTGGGGAAATTTTGGAAACAATGTGGTTCACAACATTCGCCTGGCACTGGGAGCCGTAGCACCCACGGTTGTTCTGGCTACCCAAACAGAAAATTTTTTGCGTGGAAAACGTCTGGAGTCAGCCGTTCTGGAAGAGGCATCCGAAATAATTAAGAGTGAGGCGCACCCGATTTCCGACATTCGCTCGGATGCGATCTATCGCAGAGAAATGTGTGGCGTACTGCTGCGGCGGGCTTTACAAAACGCCGTTTCCAAAAGCTAAGATTGCTAAGGCCTTCTATTTGCAAATACTGTGACGTATTCCAAGGTTTTGTAATTAAAGTCGATCTTAGAAATGGATTAAAATAAACCCATTTTCGGGGAGAGCCAAAACGAATTTGATTTGAAGGAAGGAGGGTACCATGTCTTTTTCACTCGTCAGTCCGGCGTTTGCACCCGGGGGGTTGATTCCTGCTCAATACACCTGCGATGGCGCGGACATATCGCCGCCCCTTAGCTGGCAAAATGTACCGGCTTCTGCCAAAAGTCTGGCCCTTATTTGTGATGACCCGGACGCGCCCGTGGGAATTTGGGTACATTGGGTGTTGTACGATCTTCCGGCTGAAATTCAGGGTTTGCCCGAAAATATTCCGCCCAAAGAAACCCTGGAAAACGGAGCCAAACAGGGAATCAACGATTTTCGGAAGATCGGGTACGGAGGGCCTTGTCCTCCCGGAGGCATTCACCGCTACTTTTTCAAAATTTACGCGCTGGACGATTTTCTCAATCTGCCACCGGGAGCCACGAAATCCGAGCTCTTGAAGGCAATGAAAGGACATATTATGGAGCAGGCGGAGCTCATCGGGAAATACAGTCGGTAGGAACAAGGTTCCTGAAATTCTGCCTTCTTTCAAAGACCGGGAAAATACGGAAATCAAAATGCAGCCTTGCGAAGGTTTTAAACCTTGGCAAGGTTTCAGATAACGAATTTTACCCCACTCAACGATGGCTTCTAAAGCAGTCGGTTCGTTTCCTTCTCATTACTGACTGCGATTTTTCGCAACGGAATCTGCGACACCAGCGTTCCGGCCAGCATCAAGAAACAACCCAAACTTTCGCGGGTATTCAAAACCTCGTTTAAAATCCACCAGCCGCCCAGTGCAGCAAACACCGATTCCAGGCTCATAATAATCGCCGCATGAGAGGGATGGGCTTCCTTCTGCGCCACGACTTGCAGAGTGTAAGCGATGCCAACGGACATCAGACCGGCGTAGAGAATAGGAACCGCTGCCTTCAAAATATTTGCAAGAATTATTTCTTCTGCAATTACGGCTCCAATCAGACTGAGCATGGCGCACACAAAAAACTGGAAAAATGCCAGTCGAAACGTGTCCAGCCGGGGGGTTAATCGGTCAATCAAAAGGACGTGGGAAGCCCAAAAAAAGGCACTCACCAGCACGAGAAGATCCCCGCTTGTCATGGTGAAATCTTCGTGGACACTTAATAAATACAGCCCCACAATTGCCAAAAATGCCCCCGCCCAGGTTTGCCGATTGGTTCGATTTCCCAAGAATATTCCGAG
>CAZMRE010000233.1:0-3677 GCA_964568545.1 uncultured Deferribacteres bacterium
ACACGTTATCCAGGCTGCTTGCCAGATGGGATTTTTTTGTCGGCTCACTTTCCTTACCTGATTCTGGTTTTCCCTTTTTCAGCGAATAAAAATCAGGAATCGCTGTTAAGACCGGCACATTTAGCCGCTCCTCGACTTCTTCGATGGTGCGCAGACTGACATTTTGCCACTCCACTGCGTAAGCCAAACCAATCCCAAAAATAAGACCCAGAATGGCCCCAAAAATAATCTTTACGCTTTGATGCTGTTTGTTGGGCGCTCCAGGAAAAGAAGCCGGCATCAGAACCTGAACATTTCCAACCTTCTCCGCTTCAACCATTTGTATTTTTTCATTGTTATTGACCAGTGATTGGTAATTCAGGCGCTGGGTATTTACATTTTGCACCAGCTCATACAGATGCCTTTCACGCTTGGGCATGTCGTACAAAAGCTTCTTCTTGTAATCATCAGCAAGAACCTTGTAACTGGCTTCCTTATTTTTTAAGGTGGAAATTTCAACCTGTGTAAATATTTTTTCAATGTACAAATCCTGCCAGCTAAATACAGTTTGAACTGAAGGAGTATTTTCTCCCGAAACGCCGCCAATTAGCTTTCGAAGGTCCTTCACTGTTTGATCAATTTGCTGGTTGATCGCCACCAATTTAGGGTGCTGGTCGGTGTAGATGGCAGATGCCAGCATCCGCTGTTTTTCAAGAGCAATCAATTTGTCCTTTAAAACCCCTACCTGGGGAACTTTTTTCTCAATGTTTTGAATGGTCGGAAACCTCGTCGCCAACTCATTTAGTTTTTTATTGATCATTTTCAGCCGATCCAAGGCCAAACTGTGTTGTGTCTTGACTTCAATGTAGGCATTTTCAATTGAATTCAGACGTCCTGACAGTTCGAACGATTGGCTCTGGTTCGACGGCAGGCCTTTGCTCTGCTTGTAACGCTCCAGCTCGTCCTCAGCGTCCTTTAGCTTCTTGTACGCACTTTGAATTTGTTCCGAAAAAAAGTTGCGCAATAATCCTAACCGATCTCTTAAATTCTCAATATTGAATTTGACAAATTCATCAGCAGTTACCTCGGCGATAATCTGCGCCTTTTTCGGAATTTGCGAAACCGCTTGTATTTGAATGACACCTCCCCCCCGATGTTTGGCAGAAACAATCTTACTTAGATTTTGAACCACCTGTGCCTCGGGTGTCAATTTTACGGTTTGAAATCCAAATATCTTTTTGATGAACAGTTTCATTTTGTCCACTGCCGAAGGGTTAGAAGATTTCAAACTGTTGTAAACCTCCGGAGGCAATGCCTTCGCCACCCGATATTTGAAATCCTGACTTTCAAGAATATCCAATTGATTTGCAATGGTCAGATGTGTTTTGGTGTCGATATTATTCTGAACTACATCGGTAAGAGCCCGGTCGAAAATAGCCAATTTGACAGTAGACGTAAATTTGGGCTTTTCAAACCGCGACATCGTGAATACCAAAACAGCCACCAAAATTGTTGAAAGCAGAATGAGCTTCCGATGACGATACAAAATCCGGATGTGTTCACTCAAGTTAATGCCATTATCCATAATACGTTAGCCTCCTTAGCTCAACGGCCCTTTAAGTCGATGCCAAAAATTTTCCGGCAAATGGCGCCGCTGGAGAATTTTTTCCCCTTCCTTTGTTCGATCAACACACTGGAAAACTACCTCGCGCAATTCGTCAATATTACCCGGCCAATTGTACTCACTTAAAAAGGCAAGTACATCTGCTGAGGCAATACTCACGGATTTTTTTAGCACCTTGCTGTACAATTTAATAAAAACAGATACCAGATCAGGAATATTGTCCAGGCGCTGCTGCAAAGGGTTCAATGCCAGATTGTAAATGGATACACGATAGAAAAAATCCTTAACCAACAGCTTTCGCTCGGCAATGTCATTTAGATTGAAACGGCTACCCACAATGAGTCGAAAGGGACGGGCATTTTCGATTTCCCCATTTGTCGACCGCTTTCGTTGAATCAACTGATACAATCGTTTCTGCACCATGTACGAAAGAATGGTTACCTCCGTCAAATAGAGCGTCCCGCCCAATGCCTGCTGAATTTTCCCGGTTCTTTGAATCTTTGAAGAAGCCTCTCGATTTTTCTTTTCTCTTCCAAATAGATAGAATTCCAAAAATGATGGTGGAATTGCCTCCGTGTCAACGATGATAAACGGGCCATTTCTGAACGTACTATTCGAATGAATGTAACGCGCCCAGTATTCCTTGCCAGTTCCCTTCGCCCCCGTAATAAACACGGGCGTTTTGTACGAAAGCATCCGCTTAAGATTTCTCCTGAAAAGTCTCTTTTTGAGCTCTTCGCGATCATTGAAAGGCAAAATGAGAGGAACTTTCCCTTTTGGATAAAACACATCCAGATTCTCAATCAGAATTTGGTGCCAATGTGAATCCAATGAATTAACACTCATGATTCTTTCCTTTCCTCACAATAAAAATCCCGCCGTTAAGCACGTCATTCTTCATATTGAAGCGACTCCCCCTCGATGGAATTCTTTAGGCCATTTTTTGGGTTTGACTCCAGAAGATGAAAAATCTTCTGAATCTGAATTTGCAGCTTGAGCGAAGTGTCTTTAAGGTGGTGCTGCAAATAATCGGATTGTTCCCACTGGCGCATAGTCGTATTAATTCGATCCAGAACAACCTGCAATTGATTAACATCCGCAGGCTTGATGAAAAATTCGTCTGCACCGGTTTGAATGGCCTGCACCGCCGACTTGACTGAACCATTTTCTGTAAGCACAATAACAGGCACCCACGGCATTTGCTCTTTCACCCTCGAAATAATCTGGTATTTTTCCATCCCGGGAATGGCCAATTCAGTTACCACACCATTCCAGTCATTTTCCTGTAAGTGATCCGATACGTCTTTGGCCGAAAGACATAGACTTACATCATGTCCCCAAAGTGAAAAAACATCTTTCAATACCTTCCCGTATGTTGAATCATTCTCAATCAAAAGCAGCCGCATTCTCTCTCCTCGTTTAGAACCAGTCATTTTCCTCTCAAAGGGACTTCGCTCTTCTTAAGACAAGAAGGATGCCAAGATTTTTTCGGCACTTAGCTACTTATTTTCATTGATGTTACACCAAATATCATTTGGGAAATGATGATGATAGAAATGTCGGCTTTTAAGGCAAATAGGAAGAGAATTTTGATTTTTGACGGAGGCACTTCTCTAACAGGTTGTTTTTAAAGTAAGATGCAGAGTTCTTTCCCGACTGTCGTAACTTCCGGTAAGATGTCGAAATTTACGACAATCAAAAAATTGGCCATCAACAGAGCAAATAATTTAGTGATGAAATGGCAGACATGAGTTAAAATCCAAAGCAAGATATCCAAATAGCCAAAGCAAAAAGAATTTTCGCCGAGGCGCCAGGGGCGAAAGAAATGTCCTGCCTATTCATTCGCGCATTTGCGGCAGGAAACCGCTTTTGCCTGTCTCGCGAGCAAAATTATGGCGGGTGTACCGAAGCAACCGCCCCAAAGGGGTCATCTCGATATGATTCCCCAGGCGGCCTTGCGCGTCAACTTAAGAGAATACTTTGGGATTTATTTGAATTACCACGCTCTTTAGAGCGTGGATTCAAAATCATGTTCAAATAAAAAGGGGGTAATCCTGATCATTTTAGTAATTTG
>CAZMRE010000234.1:0-3641 GCA_964568545.1 uncultured Deferribacteres bacterium
TTGATAATTTGAATCAGTTTTATTTAGCAATAGAAATTCCTGTCTAAATCGCAAACGCTCATCACTTATAAAAGGGAATTTCCTGTTGAAAATAGATTAGGAAGTTCCCGCCACCACGCTGGTTTTGCCGCCAATAGGCATTGCCGTCAACTTAAATTCGAAATTTGTCAGAATAGTCTTTAAAATATAAAACATGTCGTCCCTACGGGACTTCAATCTATTTTGGCATGATTGGTCTACAAACATTTCGCCCCGCTGGGATTGTGCTGTAACCCATTATTATTAAATGCGTTCATATCAATCCGATAAGAGCACCGTTAGGTACGACATGTTATTTTTGTTTTTATCGTTTCATGAAAAGAAAGATTTTGTCCGGAATAGCAGAAAATACGAAACAACCATTTGTAAATACAGCGTTTATAAAATTCTACACATCAATTAATTTAGTGAATAATGGCACTTTTTGGGTAGAAAAAAACAAGCATTTTTCCAATAAATCAAAAATATCCTGTAAATCCTGTCAAAAATTCTTTCGGGTTGACGCCAATATCCAAAGGCACATTGGAACACGAAACAAATCCGCGTTTTCTCAAAAAATCTGTTCATCGGCGTGGTAGGAGCTTCTTACCAGCGGCCCCGATTCCACAAAACGGAAGCCCATTTTGAGGCCTTCTTCTTTGTACATTTGGAATTCATCCGGGTGAACAAACCGATCTACGGGCAAATGCGCCTTAGTCGGCTGCAGGTACTGACCAATGGTCAAAATAGCACAGTCAATCCGACGCAAATCTCGCATCACGTCTAGCACCTCTTCCGGGGTTTCGCCCAGCCCAACCATCAACCCCGATTTGGTTACCAAGCCGTGACGCCGTGATTCTTCCAGAACCCAGAGCGAGCGCTCATATTTTGCCTGAGGGCGCACCTCTTTGTACAGCCGGGGCACCGTTTCCACATTGTGATTAAGAATAGCCGGCCGCGCATCGATCACCAATTTTAATGAATCGTAGTCACCCTGGAAATCCGGGATTAGAACCTCTATCCGGCATCCCGGGGATTTTTTGCGAATTTGTCGAATGGTTTCGGCGAAAATTCCGGCCCCGCCATCTTTCAGATCATCCCGATTCACGCTTGTAATAACCGCGTGTTTGAGACCCAATTGCTTTACGGCGTCCGCCACCCGAAAGGGTTCCAGCTCGTCCAGTTCCGTGGGACGCCCCGTTTTCACGGCGCAGAACCGACAACTGCGCGTACAAATATCACCCAAAATCATAAATGTGGCTGTCCGCCGTCCCCAGCACTCGGCTATATTGGGACAACGGGCACTCTCACAAACCGTGTGCAGGTGGTGCGCATCAACAATTGCCTTCACCTCGTGAAAGGCATCTCCGTGCGGCAACCGGACTTTTAACCATTCGGGCCGCCGGGCTGTTACTGCCATTTTTAGCCTCACATATTTTTTATTCGACAGGATTTACCGGATAATATCTGTCTTTGTTAATGAACGAACCTTGCGAAGGTTATGGCCAACATAGAATTCAATATATCGATTATTTCAATTGCTAACATACCACATATTGTAATTGCAAAAACCTTCGCAAGGTTAAATATTACTAAATCAACAGAACCATATCTGTCATCAGAAATTACAGACACCAAGACGCAAAAAAATTAAGAAACATTGAGTCGAGATTTAGCTCGCTGCTTTTCAATAAAAATCAAAAAATTCCAAGAATAAATTGAAACGTCAAAAGCCGTTTGTGCCTTGGCGCCTTTGTGGCACTAACTCATTCAATTTTAGACGATCAACTCTGCTCACCCAAAAAATGTTCTGCATCCAGAGCGGCCATACAGCCGGTTCCCGCCGCTGAAATGGCCTGGCGATAAACCGAATCCTGTACATCTCCAGCAGCAAATACGCCCGGCACGGAGGTTTTCGTGGATTTACATTCCGTCCGAATGTAACCCGTTTTGTCCATATCCAACTGTCCCCTAAACACCTGCGTATTGGGGGTGTGCCCGATGGCGATAAAAACGCCGTTAGTTGAATAGTCAAAAACCTCGCCCGTTTCTTTATTCTGCAATCGGATTCCCATTACACCGTTCTCTTTGGTACCAAGAATATCAGTAACCACGGCATTCCAGATAAACTGAATCTTGTCGTTTTTGAACGCTTTTTCCTGCATATAGCGCGATGCCCGCAATTGATCCCGGCGGTGAATCACCGTCACTTTTTTGGCAAAACGGGTCAAATAAATGGCATCTTCCATTGCAGAATCTCCGCCGCCAACAACAACAACCTCTTGATTTTTAAAGAAAAAGCCATCGCACGTAGCGCAAGCCGAAACGCCGTATCCCCGGAGCTCTTTTTCCGATTTTAATCCCAGCCAATTGGCCGAAGCACCGGTCGCAACAATCAAGGCATCTGCCAGCACGGTTTCTTCACTAAGCTGGATTGTAAACGGGCGGTTTGAAAGGTCTACGCCCTCCACGTGATCCCGCAAAAATCCCGTTCCAAAATTTTCCGCCTGTTCCCGGATATTCATCATAAGTTGAGGCCCCAGGATTCCATCAGGGAAGCCAGGGAAATTTTCTACCGTAGATGTAATCATGAGCTGTCCACCGGGTTCCACCCCTTCAACAACCAGCGGCTCTAATTGCGCCCGAGACGCGTAAATGGCCGCTGTCAATCCTGCCGGACCGGATCCGAGAATTACCAGCTTGGAACGCATGATTTTTTTCATTCCGTTAGTCATTCTGTGTCACACCTCCTACCGAAAAAATTAAATCTTCCCCGGCGATGCACGCGAAGCATCGGACGATCTTGAATCAAAATAAATGCGAAATCCAAATATCGAAATTCGAAACAAATCCAAAATTCAAATAAGGCAATTTCCAAAACAGTCACCAAATGGTTCTTTTGTTTCGTTTTGAATTTCGGTCATTCGAATTTGTTTGGGATCTCGGATTTTGTGCTTTGGATTTTAGCTCGCGTTACCTAATTTTATCACCAAAAGCATCAACCTTTCAGAGTACATCACACTATTTACGAAAAGAACGACTACGCAAGAGCCTCCTCTGCAGGCAGTTCATCAATTTCGCTTCGAGTGGCGTGTTTGAGCTTCAAACTGGCAGCAAACGGCGCAAACAAGGCTCCCACATTGATTCCCATGTAAAAAATATTGTAGCTTTCATCCTTCAGCGGGCTGTCTGGCGGGTAGAGATTGCCAACTAGCACCGAAATGTTGGCTTTAAACAATCCGTTTCCAAGAACAATTACAACCAAGCTCAAATAAAAAAACAATTCGGTTGGATTGGGAACTGCCAGCATCGCGTACCCAACCGCCAGTGTGGTTGCCCCTAACATAATGGTACGCCGATAGCCCAACACGTGGTCTGCGATCCAGCCCCCGATAAGAGGCGTAAAATAGACAAATCCCAAAAACAGGCCGTAAATCTGGCCCATTTTGTGCTCATGCCAGCCAAAATCGTGAGTCATGTACAAAACCAAAATGGAGAGCATTGTGTAGAACCCAAACCGCTCCCACATTTCCGTCAAAAATAGAATTTTCAGCCCATTAGGGTGATTTTTTAACATAAAATTCCTCTTTTTTTGTGATTTTGTGTTTTGGTGGCTCAGTCGT
>CAZMRE010000235.1:0-3617 GCA_964568545.1 uncultured Deferribacteres bacterium
CTGAACGTGCCGATCTGATTACGGTTGGAAATTTCGATGACAATATGGATTGGCTTAAGGAAGTCGACTGGATTATTGAAGTCGTTGTAGAACGTCTGGACATTAAGCAGCAGCTTATGAAGCGCGTGGCAGAGTATCGTAAGCCCGGAACAATTGTAACTTCAAATACATCAGGAATTTCCATTGCACAAATTGCCGACGGACAGTCTGAAGAATTCAAACAGCACTTTTTGGGTACGCACTTTTTTAATCCTCCGCGTTATATGCATCTTCTGGAAATTATTCCTACAAAAGACACTGATCCTGAGTTGGTAAAATTCATGGCCGAATTCGTCGAAAAAGAATTGGGTAAAGGTGTTGTTTACTGTAAAGATACACCAAATTTCATCGCCAATCGTGTGGGGGTTTTTGGGATGATGTATACCATTCAACAAATGCTCAAAGATGGTTTAACAATAGAAGAAGTTGATGCCATCACCGGGCCAGCCACCGGTAAGCCAAAAAGCGCTACTTTCCGTACAGGTGATCTGGTTGGAATTGATACTATGGTGCACGTCTCTGAAAATTTGTACGAAGCGGCTAAGGATGATGAAATGCGGGAGGTTTTTAAGGTGCCCGATTTTATCAAAAAGATGGTGGAAAATAAGTGGCTTGGTGACAAGACCGGACAGGGTTTCTACAAGAAGGAAAAGGGTCCCGATGGCAAGCGCGTGATTTTAGCTCTTCGCCCGGATACCATGGAATATGCGCCGCGTGAAAAAGCCAAATATGGATCCCTTGAAATGGCTAAGCAAATTGAGGACGTGGGCGAACGCATCAAAGCCGTGGCGAATGCCAAAGATAAAGCAGGCCAGTTTTTCTGGGAAACCGCCAGTGCCATTTTGATTTATTCCACCAATCGCATCCCGGAGATTACCGATTCAATCGTAAATATTGACAATGCCATGAAATGGGGTTTTAACTGGGAATTGGGTCCCTTTGAAACGTGGGACGCGCTTGGTTTGGAGGAATCAGTTAAACGCATGGAAACTGAAGGCAAACAGGTTCCTGAAAAAGTGAAAAAGATGCTGGCGACTGGCAAAAAATCTTTCTACAAGAAAGAAAAAGGAAATCTGTATTATTACGATTTTATATCGGAAGATTACAAACCGGTTGCATTTAACAAAGATGTGATTATCCTTTCCCTCGAGAAGGAAAAGGAAGGGAAGATCATTAAATCCAATGCAGATGCTACCATGTACGACATTGGCGATGGCGTGGCGTTGGTGGAATTTCACACTAAAATGAATGCCATTGGCGAAGGAATTTTGTCGATGGTTAGCTACGCAGTGAAAGAAGTGGAAAAGAATTACGAAGGACTGGTGATTGGCAACCAGGGAAAACATTTCTCCGCCGGTGCCAATTTGATGCTCATTCTCATGCTCGCTCAGGAAGAGGAATGGGACGAACTGGATCGAGCCGTTCGGATGTTTCAGAATGTGAACATGCAGGTGAAGTATTCTGAAAAGCCAGTGGTTGTTGCCCCATTTGGAATGACATTGGGAGGCGGATGCGAAATGACGCTCCACGCGCCACGCGTCCAGGCGGCAGCAGAAACCTACATTGGTTTGGTCGAAGTGGGGGTAGGTGTAATTCCGGCTGGCGGTGGCACAAAGGAAATGACCCTCCGAACCCTGAAGAGATTCAAAGGCATTAGCGATGTGGATGCACTGCCATTTATTCAAAATCTCTTTCAGATTGTCGGAACAGCCAAAGTTGCCACAAGCGCTCTTGAAGCCAAGAGGCTTGGTTTCTTGCGCGATTATGACCACATTTCAATGAATCAGGATCGGCAAATTGGCGATGCCAAGAAGACGGTGCTGGCAATGGTCAGCGAGGGTTACAAAAAGCCAATCCCAGAAAAAATGCTTGCCGTAGGCGAGGGTGTTTTGGCGCCTATTTATCTGGGACTTGATCAAATGCGCGAGGCCGGTTATATCTCCGAATACGATCAACACATTGGCCGAAAATTGGCTTACATTATGACCGGTGGGAATATTACAGCTCCGCAGGAAGTTCCAGAGCAGTACTTCCTGGATCTGGAACGCGAAGCATTTATTAGTCTGTGCGGCCAGAAAAAAACCCAAGATCGGATTGCCTACATGTTGAAATATGGCAAGCCTCTGAGAAACTAACCTGCTTTTGGGTGATTTGTAAGAGATGTTTCAAATGTGAGGCTTAAAAAACATTTTTTAGAAAAGGAGATTTAAAATGATAGATGCTGTCATTGTAACAGGTGTTCGAACAGCGATAGGAAAGGCCAAAAGAGGGACATTAAAAAATCATCGTCCTGATGAGATGGCTGCCGCTGTGATAAAAGAGGCCGTGGCGCGAACGCCCGGCCTAAAACCGGAAGAAATAGACGATGTATTATTGGGCTGTGCTTTTCCTGAAGCGGAACAAGGCATGAATGTGGCACGTGTAGCTCTGTTTCGCGCGGGATTGCCCGTAACCATCCCCGGCGCAACTGTGAACCGATTCTGCTCATCCGGATTGCAGACCATCGCAATGGCTTCCGAAAAAATAATGGCCGGTTTTGCAGATGTCGTAATCGCTGGCGGTACGGAGAGCATGAGTATGGTTCCCATGATTGGCAATAAATTCCGGCCGAATCCCTACCTGAGTGACAAGTGGCCGGGGTCATATCTGGCAATGGGATTAACGGCTGAACGCGTAGTAGAGCAATATCATATTTCAAGAGAAGAAATGGATGAATTTTCCTACGAAAGCAATATGAAAGCGGTTAAGGCCATCAAGGAAGGGAAATTCAAAGATGAAATTGTACCATTGAAATTTGAAGAACGCCAGGTTGGCCCGAATGGTAAAATTGTTAAAAAAGAGATTGTTTTCGATACGGACGAGGGGCCTCGTGCTGATACGTCTGTTGAAATACTGGCCAAATTGCGTCCAGCTTTCAAGGTAAATGGCACTGTTACCGCCGGAAATTCTTCGCAAATGAGCGATGGTGCGGCTGTTGTGGTGGTGATGTCCAAAAAGAAGGCTGATGAGATGGGATTAAAGCCTCTGGCGCGGTTTGTTGGCTTTAGCGTGGGTGGTGTTGATCCGGAAATTATGGGAATGGGCCCGACGGCTGCCATTCCAAAGGTCTTGAAACGCACTGGAATTCCATTGGAAGATATTGACCTGATTGAGCTGAATGAGGCATTTGCATCCCAATCGCTGGCCGTTATCAAACAATTGGGATTAGATAAAAGCAAGCTCAATGTAAACGGCGGTGCAATTGCCCTCGGACACCCATTGGGATGCACAGGCGCCAAGCTGACCGTACAAATTCTGAATGAAATGAAACGGCGGGAATCTCATTACGGTATGGTTACCATGTGTATCGGCGGTGGCATGGGCGCAGCCGGTATTTTTGAGAGATTGTAATTTAGATTCAAAAAGAAATAATCTTAATGAACGAGTCATTTGCCACAGAGTCCACTGAGATTTAAAAAATCTCTGAGTTCTCTGTGGCCAAAATTTAACATAGATCATTCCCCAAAAAAGAAGAGGTGAAAAATGCAAGAAGCAAAATTGGCGGAAAAATTCATTTTAGGTGGAAGTTTTCTGTATGA
>CAZMRE010000236.1:0-3614 GCA_964568545.1 uncultured Deferribacteres bacterium
AGCGAATCATTCCTGAAATTGATTAAATGTAAAGTATCATTTACAAAATGTCAAGTATTATTTTCATTATTTGTAATTTTTTTCGCATATTGAATTTGTGGCTTCTTGTTTCAAAAAGCGTAATTGGAAATTTTTTCTTGATTTTTTCCTCAAAAACATTTAATTTGTTTTGAAATCTGTCTGATTTTTCTCTCTTTGGCACACCCGGCGTTCATCTAAATGAGGAGGCACTTCAATGAAAAAAATTCGTTTGTTGGTTGTTACATTCATTTTGTTAGGAAGCTTTTTGGCAACGGGGGCATTTGCCCAGTTCGGCTTGATGGATCTAAATCGGAAGGCTCAAGAGGGATTGCTCAATGGGGGCGTCGGCTTAACGACCATCGATGGTGAAAGCTATTTTACCATCAATCTGCGACCGGAAATTGCCTTTGGAAAATTTGGCGTTGGTCTAAATGTCAATTTGCTCTACAATACCAAAACCGGTCACATCCGCTCCAAGGATTGGGACGAGAAATACGATTATCTTCGAATGGTGCGTTATGTTCGCTACGGATGGAAAGGGGATAAATTCTACACCCGCGTGGGCGCTCTGGATGCGGCCCGACTTGGGCATGGATTTATCATGAATTATTACACCAATCAGGCCAGCTACGACGCTCGCAAAATTGGTTTGGCCCTGGATGTGGACATGGGGTTTGTGGGATTTGAATCCATGACGAGCAATCTTGCCCGAATGGAACTCATCGGCGGACGCGGGTACATTCGGCCGCTTCACTATTCGGGAATTCCTATTCTCAAGAATTTGGCGTTTGGTGGAACCTACGTTACGGATACCGACCCGGATGGAAATCGTGCCACAAAAGATGCCGTGGCGGAATATGGCGCCGATGTGGAATTGCCCATCATTAATTGGCCCATCTTGTGGCTGGGAATCTACGGAGATTACGCAAAAATCAAAGACTACGGCTCTGGACAGGCGGCGGGTGTTAGTCTGCAGATCAAAAATCTCATGGGGTTGCTTTCTGTTGAGGCACGCCTGGAACGCCGGTTTCTCGGAGAAAAATTTCAGGCCGGTTACTTTGACGCTTTTTACGAAGTCTATCGTTATTTGCCAAAGGGCCCTGGCAGCGGGGTTGAAAAAGTCACATCGCTCGATACGATCACTACCAAAACCAAAGGAATTTACGGCGCTCTTTACGGGAAAATCCTGGGAACAATTGAGCTCATTGGAAGTTTTCAGCGTTTGGATGCCAGGCCCAAAAGCGGTATTCTTCACTTTGGTGCCGATGCCACCAAGCTGATTCCCGTGCTGGCGCTTCACGCCTCCTACGACAAAATGAATATCGAAACGGCCAAAGATGTGTTTACACTGGATAACCGTTCCATCGCTCGGGTGGGTGTCGGCTACAAGGTTAAACCCTACCTGATTGTGTACATGGATTACATCTGGAGCTTTGTTCTGGATCAGAAGGAAAATGCGTACAAGCCCCAGGAGCGCATCGAACCGAGAGTTACATTTAATTATCCCTTCTCGTTCTGATGAGATTGCAGGGGGACATTCTTCGGTTGGGGACGGCGCCGCTTTCCTGGCTGCTTGATTTTGTGTATCCACCAACCTGTCTTATCTGCGGTGCCGTTGCTGAAAATGGTGACCCGATTTGCAGGCAATGCTTTTCAAAAATTCAGCCTTACGATACGGAGGAAGGGCTGGAAGACCTCTGGATTGCCCGCCATAAAGTCGATCCTGTTTATTTGGATGGCTTTTTGGCGGGTTTTTATTTTGAACCCAATCTGCAAGACTTGCTGCATCTGTTAAAATATCAAAAAGAGAGACGGCTGGGAATCTTTTTCGGTACGTGGCTGGGGAAGAATCTTTCCGGTCGATTGCGGGAGTGGGCCATTGATTGGGCTGTGCCGGTACCGCTTCACCCGCGCAAACACCGAAAAAGAGGCTACAATCAGAGCGACTTGATTGCCAGAGGCGTGGCTGCCGAAAATGGGTTTGTCCTTTCGAAAACTGCTTTGAAACGAACACGAAATACCCCGACAAATACCGGCCTTTCGGCCTCGGAACGGATTCGCAACGTTTCCGGTGCCTTCGTCGTGAATCCCAAATTTAATTTTTCAGGGAAAAGAATTTTGCTGATCGACGATGTGATTACAACGGGCTCAACACTAAATGCCTGTGCCGAGCCCTTGAAAAAAGCGGGAGCGGCCGCCGTTTTTGCACTGGCCGTGGCTCACCCTCCGCTTGAAAACTTGCATTTCTCCCAAAAATCTGCTATTTTTAAGTGAATTTGCTCAGGAAGCCTTTAATCAGTATTTTAGAAATAAACACATGACCATTAATCAGATTTACTGGATTGTCTCCTTTTCCGGACTAATTCTAACATTTTTAATCGTTTGGTTTATAATTGGGCGATTGAACCGTTACGGGTTTGGGGCGTACAAATGGGTGATTTACGGTCTGTTGCTCATTTATGCCGGTAAAGAAATCTTTCAAATCGCAGAAAAAAGAGATCTCGGCGCGAGTAATCCCTTTTTCTGGTTTTGGGTAATTTTGGCGGTGCTTTCAGCCGGCCTGCTTATAATAGACTGGCGGAAACGAAAAAAGAAGGGAGTGGTAGAAGAATGAAAAAGTGGGGCTTTCTTCTGTCGATTTTGTTCATTTTGGGTGGATTTTTGGGGTGTGCGGGACTTCAACCAAAATTTGAGGATCCGAAAAAAGACTCCTCGGTTCTCGTAATCGGTTCGGTTCTTGTGGATGTTTTCGAGTATCACCACATTACGGATACCTTTAAATATGCTACAGATGTTGCCATTCTTGGGCGGGTTCAGGAAAATGGAAAAATCAAAAAAAAGCTTTTCTGGACAAAAACCGATTCCCACGGTTATTTTTATCTTGACAATATGCCTCCCGGAGAGTACAGCCTGAAGGGATTTCGAGTGAAGATTTTGGGCAACGAGGACATGCTCACCGTAGTAAACGATCTGACGGATTCCACCGAGCACTATTATGTAGTTAGTCAACCGGTAATTAAAAAGAAAGGGAATTATTTCTCCTACAAGCCCAAAAATCGGGTGGTGGATTTTGGCCACAATTATTTTTTTATCGATCATGGAAAAGATGTTCATATGAAACATTTTTTTCGGATAAAGGATTTACGGCTGGTAACCGGTGAGCGCTTAACGGAGCAGCCCGTTGCCTATTATTTTTACAATGAATATCCGAAAAGCGCATGGAGAAAGTTTTTGCCGGTGCGTCGCTAAATGAAACCGATAATCTTTTTTAATGGAGCAATTTTTACCGGGGATTCCCGCAAGCCCTGGGTTGAAGCACTTGCGATTGAGGGGGAAAAGATCGCATTTGCAGGAAACCACGCGGAAGCGTTGGCTGATCCGACAGCTACAAAAATCAATTTAAAGGGAAGGCTGGTGCTGCCCGGGTTTAACGATGCTCATCTGCATTTTGTGGAAGGGGGAAAATCTCTAAGCGGATTAAATCTTCGCGATGCCGCCAATCTTGAGGAGTTCCTTGAGCGAATTGGCCGGCATGCACAAACATTGGCATCAGGTCAGTGGATTACCTCCTGGGGTTGGGATCACGAGAATTG
>CAZMRE010000237.1:0-3608 GCA_964568545.1 uncultured Deferribacteres bacterium
ATTTTCTATTTCGAATTATTTCGGCCAAGATTTCTATTAAAAAAGGTGCCTTTCACTCAAACGTAATTTTTCACCGTTTGTCCGGATCTTCAAACTCGACATCGTTTATGTCGAAATAGTCGGGGTCAAAATCCTCGCCGGCCCATTCCAACATTTCTTCATGCTCCGGGTGATCCGGATCTTCAATTGCTTCTATTAGATCTACATATCCCCACTCGCCTCCACAATCTTCCGGCGGACAGGCTCTCTTTCCCGCAATGCATACCGGGTAATTCGTATTTTTGTCACGGGGAAGTATTTTTTCCAATTGTATTTTATGTTTCCAGTCGTCCCCAAAATCATACGTGTATTCTGCCACCTTATTTTCCATAGTGAACCATTTGGCAATCTTTTGTTTGTGCTCCGGGATGATCTCCTGTCCCCATATTTTGGACTCTTCGTCGGGGATTCCAATGTTCACTTTTTCCTTGGTTTTTGGGTGAGTGATCAAAAATTCGTGGAGATGGTAATCTTCCCAGCCCATTGCGTCCTGAATGGCTACGTGAAGGTCCCAAAAATTATACGTTTCGGGAACCTGTATTCGCCGCCAAATTGCTGGTTTAATCCCTTTTAAAGTGATTTTAAATTGATACACCTTCTCAAATTTCTTTTTCATTGTTCATTCCTCCCAATTTGATTAATTCAATAGAGATCCCATCTGCTAAAGCGATGGAAATCTTTTTTCCAATTTCAACAAAATTCAATCGCAGAACTTTATAGCTAACGGATTATCCTTCCTGATAAAAGACCCATTTTTTGCTGAGTTTCAGATTAATCAGCGTTAGTGCAAGGATAATTACAAACAGAATCCAAGCCATGGCCGAGGCGTATCCCATCTTAAAATACATAAAAGCGTTGTTGAATAAATAGTACACGTAAAACAGCAGGGAATTGTCCGGGCTGTTTATGCCGGTGATCACGTAGGCTCGCGTGAAAATTTGAAGGTAGCCAATAATCCCAATGATCAGATTAAAAAAAATGTACGGCGTCAGGAAAGGAATCGTGATTTTCCAGAATTGGTGCCAGGCATTTGCACCGTCTATTTTGGCTGCCTCGTACATTTCTTTCGGAATGTTTTTCAGGCCTGCCAGCCAGATGACCATTCCTCCGCCCGCCCCCCAGAGCAAAATGAGCAAAATGGCTGGTTTTGTCCAGTGAGGGTCCGCCATCCAATTGGGGCTGGTAATCCCAAACAGACCCAGAAAACGGGCTAAAAGTCCGGTTGTTGGATTCAGAAGCCAGAGCCACAAAATCGCTGCCGCCACAATGGGCACAATCGACGGCAAATAGTAAAGCGTGCGATAAATGCCGATTGCTTTGCTTTCACGATTCAAGAACAGGGCAATTGCCAGTCCGATTACAATGCTCAAAGGAACGCCGAAAATCGTAATGTAGGCCGTGTTCCACAGGCTTTTCCAAAAAAGGGGATCTGTCGGTACAATTTTTCCGGTAAAAGAATTTCGAGTGAATGAGAATAGTTCTTTGTAGTTTAGCAGGCCTACGAATTTGGCCGGGTGTAAAACGTCGTAGTGCGTAAAACTGAATAGAATTGATGCAATTATCGGACCCAAAATGAATGTGAAAAAGCCAAGCATCCAGGGCAGGGCAAATAAAAATCCGCTTCGACTTTCTTCCCAAACAAGCAGTCCTTTACGGCGCTCTTTGCGCAAGTGATATCCAAACCAGAAAATCAGGAAGACAACAACAAAAATGAAAATCCCATAAATGATATTGAAGTTGAGAACAGGGAAATTGGGTTTATGAAGGATTTTATTCAATTCCTGCTGAACAAACAGTTGTTCCTTCTGTAAAACGCGTTTGGGGGTGTCGAAATGAAAGGTTGCCCGATCTTCCACACGCACCTGGGCATCCCATAAAATCTGTGCCACTGGGGTAACAGGGCGGTAGTGGCTGTAATTCAGCAAATCCACAAAAGCCAGATAGGCTTTGGCAAAGCGCGGGTATTTGGGGAGCTCGTGTGTGGTGAGATAATGATTCAGCGACCGCCGGGCGTAGATTTCGGGAATATTGACTTTGTAGCCGACCCGCGCATTGTATTGCTTTTGTAGGCGTCCTACGATTTTGGCACTCTCCAAAGACGACATCCACTCGATGAAATCCCAGGCTTTCCGAACGTGTTTGGCGTTTCTGGGAATGACGAATGAAAAGCCGCCGGACCATGTAACCGGAGGCTTTCCCTCGGGTACTGGCATGGAAGCGACCCCAAAATCCATGTGAAGCTTGTAGCGGGAAATGGTTTGCAGATACCAGCTTCCCATAATGAACATGGCCAATTTTTCCTGAAGAAAGGGGTCAACGATGGTCTCAATGCGTCCAAAACCGCTTTCAAAACGGGCCATGTCCTTGATCCGCCCTCCTAGCGTGTCGCAAAGTTGGGTTACGTACGTAAGGGCGCCCAGATTTTCGGGTGTGTCAAAGGTAACCCGGGTTCCGTCGGATGACATCAGTTGCCCCCCGTTTGCCCACGACCAGATGTAGAACCAGCCTTCTCCGAGATAGGGCGCAAAGCCCAACTGTTCAATCTGGCCTTTGGGATTTCGCTTGGTCAGTTTGAGGGAATAGTCAGTTAATTCTTTCCAGGTTCGGGGCGGTCGATTGGGATCCAAACCGGCCTGTCGAAAAAGGGTTTTGTTGTAGTAAAGTGCCCGGCTGTCGGTTTCGTAGGGGATGCCGTAGATCTTGCCCTTGTAGCTGGCTTCTTTGCGGGCATAGGCGTAAAAATCATTCCAGGGGAAATGGCTTTTTTCGATCAAATCGTCCAGGGGGCGAAAGGCGTCTTTGGCGGCCCAAGAAGCCACGGCAAAACGATCCTGTCGAAGAACATCGGGCGGCGTGCCGCCAGCAATAGCTGTGAGCAGTTTCTGGGGATCCATGTCTCCTTTGCCGCCGGGTGTTCCCAGGATAATCTTAACATCGGGATGCTGGCGGTCGTAGTATCGAATCGCTCCGCGCACGCCTTGAAACCCAGGAATGTTCGGGAATCCCCAAATGACCAGGCGCGTGGGCGGATGGGTGGATTTTTCTTCCGAAAGACGATAAATCTTTTCAATATTAAATGTGACCAGAATAATCAAAATAGCTAAAAGGGTGAAAGCCGTTTTTTTCATTGCCACGAATTCACGAATTAAAGATTTTGGTAAAATTATGCGGCTGCAAGTGTATTGATTTAATAAAAATCTAAGCCACTATTAAAAATTTGCGATTTTTTATCTTGTGTAAATTAAAGAAAGATTATTGAAAAATCAAGTGGAAATAAAACAAAAATCCCCGGCACTTTAAAAGTGGCGGGGATTTGGTTCTCAAAAAATTTCGTACATTGGATCCCACGGTGGCAAGATAGTTGGTTTGGTTTTCAAAATTGAAAGAACCGATTTTGGGAGGTACTTTTTGTTAATGACCACTTCGTAAACATAATTATTGAACCATTTATCGTACATGATCAGAAAGCCCTTGTTTCCCGCCTTAGCGCCCCAACTGTTTTCAACAAGCCACTTGACGGGTTTCTTATTTTGGACATCCACTCCGGTAAAAACCATGGCGTGTGTGGG
>CAZMRE010000238.1:0-3596 GCA_964568545.1 uncultured Deferribacteres bacterium
CTCTCTATTGATTCCCGGAAATTTTACAACAAAATCAGGATTTGAAGCCTTTTATAAACTATTACGGCAAAGTCCAAAGCCTCAGGCTATTTTTGCTGCAAATGATATGATGGCAATTGGTGCTTATGAGGCTGCCAGAAAAATGGGTGTACGAATTCCTGAGGATGTGGCCATTGCCGGGTTCGATGATATTTTTATTTCTCGCTTTTTGAAACCTCGATTAACCACCGTTCATGTTCCAATTGTTGAGCTGGGGCAAAAGGCCATGAAGTATTTGCTTAAGATGATTGAGCAGGAAATAGATCCCAAAAAACCCTACAGAGAAGATATTGAAACAGAAATTGTTATCGGGGGGTCTTGCGGCTGTAAGAACAACAATTCCGATGAATTTGTTTAAAGCGGTTAAAAAAACAAAAGGAGGAAGAATCATGAAGACCATTACAAAAATGATGGTGTGGGTAATCGGCTCAATTTTGATTTGGGCGGGTTCGCTTTTCGCTCAAGGTCATGTTGATCCGCCGTATTTGCAGATACAATCGGCGGAGCATCCGATTACGGTGGATGGGAAGTTGGATGAGACGGATTGGCAGCGGCGATTTGATCATCTGGTATTTCGGTCTAATTTTACACCTGGTGATGTGGAGTATGGAGCGACCGATGGGACGGTAGTGAAGGGAACGTACACGGACACGACGACGACGATAGTTCGGATATTGCACTACGGTCTGGATTTGTACATTTCGCTTCAATCGAATGACAAGTCGGTCTGTCGATTTGGAGACAGTTGGGAGGGGGATGGATTATTCATGAAGATCAAGGATGCGCAGGGTACGGATGTGGAGTACAAGTTGTATTTTAATTTAGCGGGAACGGATCCGGACATGCATTATGAGGAGCCTGCGTTGTATCCTGGGTCAGGCGAGGGTGTAGGCTACAAGATGCCGGGTACGGTGGTGAATGACACGACGCAGGTGGATTCTGGGTATACGGCGGAGCTGGTGATTCATCTGGACAAATTGGGTTATACCGATCCCTATGCGGATGTGCCTGTACTGATCAACATATTTGATCCAGATGGGTATCCTGATGGCAGTACAGCCTGGGGGGATGTGGGTTCCTACTACAAGCAATGGTGGGGGAGTGAATGGGGGCCGGATATGCGGATTCTGCGGTTGGCAGACCCACCGACGAAGCTTGCGGTGAAGACGGATAGTGCGATTACGCTGGATGGGCAGTTAAACGAATCATTCTGGGCCAATGCGGATTCGGTGGTAATAGCGAAGGGATCGAACAGCAGTACAGGTGGTTGGTACATGCAGTGGGGGGATCCGAACAATCGGTACACGGATCAGAGTCGAGCGGTGGTGAAGTTTGCGCATAAAGGGACGGATTTGTACGTTGGAGTGGTATCGAATGATTCGTCGGTATGCAGTTGGTCACCGGGCTGGGAGGCAGATGGTTTGTTCTTGTGGATGACGTACAAGGGCGTGATTCCTGGTTCGGGGGATCGGTTGGAGATCAAGGCGATGTATTTCAATCCGACGGAAGGAGCGGGGATTGATTTTCAGTTAGGTAGTAATGTTCCGACGGGAGGCGCTGAAGGTGTGTCGTACGAACCGCCCGGGACGGTAACGCACACGGAGACGAACGGGCCTGATGCGGGATATTCGCTGGAGGTGGTGGTACACACGGACCTGTTTGGTTACAGTGATGGAGACACGGTTAAGTTAAGTGCGGTTATTTGGGATTTGGATTATGCGTCGAAGGATGCGTACGATCCGAATGTTTCCGATTATGCACCCAATTGGTGGGGTACCCAGTGGGTTGATCCCAACTTCGAAAAATACTACATGTACCGAAATGTAGTGCTTTCCAGTAAAACGGCTGTAGGTGTCGATGAAGAAAAACCAAATCAGGTCGTTCGGGAATTTCGTCTGGGTCAGAATTACCCCAATCCATTTAATCCTTCGACAAGAATCGATTTCAGTTTGCCGGCTCAATCGAAGGTATCCATTGCGGTTTATGACGTCCTTGGAAAGAGAATTAGGACACTGGTTAAAGGTAAAAAATATTCTGCAGGTGTCCATACAGTTCAATGGAATGGCAAGGATGACCTGGGCCGAAATGTTGGCTCCGGAATTTATTTCTATAGAATTGCGACTTCAAAATTCAGCCAAACGAAAAAAATGATATTAATGAAATAATCGGATTGGCAGAGAGGGGTGCATGTTTTCACGCCCCTCTCTATCATTTAAATTAGATTTTAGCTATGAAAGAACAAAATGTATTATTAGTGGGCTTGTTTGCTCTTTTTTTGTGTTTGTCTTTTTCAGAAAGGGCGATAGGCGGTCAAACAGGAAAAATTGTTGGCAAGGTTTTCGATGCATCCACGGGTGATCCTCTTCCTTATGTAAATGTCATTCTTGAAAAAACAACCATGGGTGCTGCTACGGACATGAAGGGCGAGTTCTTCATAATTAATATCCCGCCGGGAGTTTATGCGGTGACAGCTTCTATGCTCGGCTATCAAAAAATGAGCATTAGAAACGTACGGGTGTTCGTTGACCATACGACTCGTTTGAGTTTTGGCCTGAAGCCAATGACACTAAATCTGGGGAAATCCATCATCGTGACGGCTGAACAACCCCTCATTCAAAAAGACCTTACCGCTACGGCCAGTTCGGTCACTGCCAGCGAAATCCAGAATATGCCCGTGGAGAGTTTTCGGGATGTGCTTCAATTACAGGCAGGCATTGTAAAGGATAGCCGCGGTGATTTGCATATTCGTGGGGGGCGTGCCAGTGAAATTGCCTATATGATTAATGGTGTTTCGGTTTCCGATCCCTTCTCTGGCGGGGCGGCCGTGGAGGTAAATCAGGAGGCCATTCAGGAGCTAAAGGTTATTAGCGGTACCTTTAATGCCGAATATGGCAAAGTGATGTCTGGTGTGGTAGAAATTGTAACAAAAGATCCCTCAAGCAAATTAATGGGCGGCGGAAGCATTTATTTCGGGGATTATATTAGTAAAGACAAGGAGCTTTTCTATCATATTAATGCCCTCAGTCCAAGGGATATATACAACGGACAATTCTATGCATCGGGGCCCATTCCATTTACAAAAAATGGGCTTGGATTTTATCTTTCGATGAGGGAATATCATAATGAGGGTTGGCTCTATGGACAAAGGCGATTTAATCCGTCAGATTCTTCGAATTTCCAGAATCCAAATTCTTTTTATATGCAAGAAACAGGGGACAAAAAGCCCGTGCCTATGAACTACCAGAATAAATATTATGCCAACCTGAAATTAGTTTATCATTTAAACCCGTCGATAAAGATTAGCTATAATATTCTTGGAGATTATTCAAAATATAGATATTACAATCAGTTATATAAATATAATCCGGACGGTGATATTCATTATTACAAATATGGCTACACCAATATTCTGAGTTTAAATCATATGATTTCACCTAAAACATTTTATACTCTCAAATATTCGGATTATTTTGTACAGTATCGTTCGTATTTATTCAAAAATCCAAATGATCCACGCTATGTCAATCCTGAATTGTTGAGGAATCGGGAAGATAGCT
>CAZMRE010000239.1:0-3567 GCA_964568545.1 uncultured Deferribacteres bacterium
GGCAGTCGGGACAGAAATGGTAATCCTTAATGTCGATTTCTTCAACGTAGGTTGAGGCGTGCATTACGCAGGAGTAGTTTTCGCAATGAACAAGGCCGTAGGTATGTCCCAGTTCATGAACGGCTTCTTTGATGAGTCGATCCATTAGGGCGTCACTGTCGGCAGGAATGCCGTAGAATTCGTTTTTCAGGCGGTGGCAGGAAACGACGGCAGCGTGTCCCCGCAGTTGAGCTTCGCCAAAAACAAAGGTTAAAATTGGAATGTACAAATCAAGATCTGTTACGGCGAGAATTCGCTCCGTATCGTTCGGCATTCGACGCAGTAAATTCGCAAGAATCTCTGTTGAGTGGTATTGATGCCGCCTGGCGTTAAAAACGGATTCAATATCCATATCCAAGGTCAGAAATTCCACGCGAAGTGGAAAGACCTCTGAAAGTGCCTGCTTCAGCAATTCCAGATTTTCTTGTCTGGGACGGTGAATAGGCACAATGTAAAGTTTGTCTTTCAAGGTTTTTTAAGATTGTATTTTTTGATTTTGTTGTAGAGTGTCACGCGATCAATGCTTAAAATTTCGGCTGACCGTTTAATATTCCAATTGGTACGAGCCAAAACGGCGGAGATGTGCGCCTTTTCAATGGCTTCAAGCGAATCGGATTTTGCATCTGTGGGATTCAAAAAAGGCGGCTGAGAAAATGGCAAATCCTGTGGCCGAATGGCAGGGGGCCTGCCGACAACCATGGCGCGTTCGATAGCATTTTCCAATTCACGGACATTTCCCGGCCAGGAGTGTTCCTTAAGCAGAGCCATGGCTTCGGGGGAAATGTCGTGAATGGGTTTATTCATGGCACGTGAGTACTTCTGCACAAAAAATTGAGCCAGAGCAGAAATATCCTCTCGGCGATTACGCAAGGGGGGAATCAGGATGAAAAAAACATTGATTCGATAAAATAGATCTTCCCTGAAATTTCCCTTTCGGACCTCTTCTTCAAGATTCTTGTTGGTTGCACAAATGAGTCTGAAATCGGAACGAATAACCTGATTTCCTCCCAAACGGGTGAATTGCTTGGTTTCCAGAACCCGAAGCAGATCCAACTGCGTTTTAGGACTGATATCACCGATTTCGTCAAGAAACAACGTGCCGCCGTCGGCAAGCTCGATTTTCCCCTTCCGGCGGTATTGCGCCCCAGTAAAGGCTCCCTTTTCGTGACCGAAAAGCTCGCTTTCCAGCAGTGTTTCGGGAAGCGCCCCGCAGTTAACGGCAATCATTGGGAAAAGCCGCCGCCTGCTGCGATTGTGAATGGTTCGGGCAATCACTTCCTTTCCCGTTCCGCTCTCACCGTGAATTAGAACTGTAGAATCCGTTTGAGCAACCGTATCCACCAATTCCAGGACATGCTTCATCTGAGGGCTCTCAGCGATGATGGTTTCCTCGGGATTCAACTGGCTGATTTTCTGCTTCAATTGAAGGTTCTCTCTGCTGAGTTTTCTCTTTTCAATGGCATTGCGAATGAGATGCTCCAAATCATCCGGATCGAAAGGCTTTGTTACGTAATCAAAAGCACCTGCTTTTAGCGCCTGTACGGCGGTGTCCACAGACGCGTAGGCCGTAATCATAATAATAACAATTGAGGGGTCAATGTCACGGATGCGTTCCTGAAGCTCCAGTCCGTTCATTCCCGGCATTTTGATATCCAGAAGAATAATATCCCAGGGTTGTTCTTCTAACTTTTTAAGCGCTTCCTTGGCGTCAGCAGCCGTGTCCACGCGATAGCCATCTTCGATAAACCACTTGTAAAGCGAGCTGCGAACGGATTCTTCATCATCAACAACTAAAATGCCAATTTCTGATGTATCCATGTTTCTATCCTTGTCTTAAATACTTGGAAATTCAATGAAGAAAGTTGTTCCTTCTCCTGCTTTTGATTGTACTTGGATTGTGCCCCCATGGTTCTTAATAATTCCATAAACTACCGAAAGTCCCAGTCCCACGCCGCTGGTTTTATTTTTGGTGCTGTAAAAAGGCTCAAAAATATGTGGCATGTCCTCATCGGAAATCCCAATGCCAGTGTCAGAAATGCGGATTTGAATCCGCCCTTGATCTTCAAGCTTCCAGACTTCCACGCGCAGTGTGCCTCCTTCACCCTCAGAACTTGGCGACATAGCTTCCACGGCATTCACATAAATTGCAATGAGAGCCTGTTTGAGTCGGTCAGGATTGCATTTAACTATGCAGGCTTTGGGACAATATCGGCTTTTCAACGTGATATTATGCATTTGAAAGTGGTGATTAACCAGCAAGAGACTTTTTTCTACAATTTTATTGATGTCGTATTCAACGAGTTCTTCTCCGCTTCCTCTGGCAAATGTAAGAAGATTCTTAACGATGTTTCCAAGACGTTTGATTTCACTTTCAATGATGGCCAATTCTTCCAAAATATTTTTTCGTTTTTCTTCATCAAGCCCACTTTTTTGTATTCTTTTGGCAATTAGTTTGGTGTAATTTAAAATTCCAGCCAGAGGATTGTTGATTTCGTGAGCTACCGTCGCCGACAGTTTGCCGAGTGATGCCATTTTTTCTACATGCATCATTTGCGTCTGAGCATTTTCCAGCTCCCGACTCTTTTCTTCCACGCGGCTTTCAAGTGTTTTTGACCATTGGGTAATCTCTTTCTGGGCATTCCTTAGCCGATGAGTCATTTTGTTGAAAGAATTAGCCAGATCGCCAATTTCGGTTTTTGAAGGAAAGGAGATTGTGTAATTTAAATTGCCGTGGCCGATTTCTCGCGTTCCCTTGTGAAGAATCTGAACCGGAATAATAACTTCCCGCCTGATGTAAAGCCAGAGAACAAGAATAATAATCGCCACTGAAATAAAAGATAGAAAGATCAAAATATTAATACTTCGGTGGGTGGCATTGTCAATATCTTTTAGAGAGATCTGAATGTTCATCAAACCAAGCACCCTTTCGTTTTTGGGATGCGCATGGCAAGCCGCATTAAAACAGGACGGCTCGTTGAGAATGGGACGGGTTAATTCCGCAATTCGATATCCTTCTTGAGAATTGATAATGCTCAAATTCCGCGAAATTGAGACCACAGGTGTTTTACCTGAATGACATTGAATGCAGATTCGGGAATGCCTGTCAATAATTTTGTGTTCATTCAGCGGATTGGACGTGTAAACGTATTCGCCGCCGTGATTAATAATTGAAAGATTTTCGATGTCCGGTTCGTGACCTACTGTGGTAACAATATTCTTGATATCCTGCTTTCGATTGATCAGCATGCTGTAATGGGTGGAACTCTTGACAAGATCGGAAATTCGTCGGGCACAAAGCTTGATATGGTGCATGGATTGCTGCGTTTGCAATTGAATGCTCATGTAGGTGTGAAAGGAAAAAACAAGCACCAGTACAGCAAAGATCAACAAAAAAAGACGAAAGCTAAGACTCCGAAAGAATTTCATAAACAGCCTATTGATTATGTTTTGTTAAAATTTAGATAATCAGAGCTAAATATGCAAGGAAAAAGTTGCATTCTCCATATTCATTAAATAATTTAAATTATA
>CAZMRE010000240.1:0-3553 GCA_964568545.1 uncultured Deferribacteres bacterium
AACCCTTTTGAAAAAGGTACTCTTCTGTCTGCGCTTCCACAATCGGAATCTGCATCCGGCCGATTACGAAAAATAAAAAAAGCCTTTCGCATTTCTGCAAAAGGCTTTTCACTGTGGCGGTTCAGGGACTCGAACCCCGGACACGCGGATTATGATTCCGCTGCTCTAACCAACTGAGCTAAACCGCCAAACTTTCAATTTCAAAAAATAAAATAAACTATTTTTCCCAAAAAATCAAGATTTTTTTGAAAATCATTCACCCGCCCCGCCAGCAGCATTAGATGCCGGCGTTTAGAAGTTTTCGACAAGATTTACAGGATTTTTTAGGTGCTTCCCCAAAATGCGCACGTTTTTGCAGCAAAATTGAACAGCATAAAAAAATCAAAAAATCCGCCTTTAATCCTGTAAATCCTGTCATATTTTAGAAGAGGATTCTTTTTCCGCCTTTTTTCTATCCCTCATCGTTATACACCTTCTCCTCGGTCAGATCCGATCCCTCCGCATCGTCTTCAATGTCTCTGCCCTTGGGCGGATTGGCCAGAAATTCCTTGTAAAACTCATGCTGAATGACCAAATCCATGATTTCGTTGGTGCCCGTCCAGATGGTAATCAGGCGTACATCACGAAGCATCCTTTCTACCGGAAAAATGTTTGTGTAACCAATGCCCCCCAAAATCTGCATGGCATGATTGACCACCGTCCAGGCCGCATCGGTGGAAAATTTCTTGGCTTCGGAAACCAACCGCCGTACTTTTCCGGGGGTTTCACCCACATCCACCGCTGCACCTGCGGAGTGGTTTAGCGCTCGTGCAGCGTCAAGAAGTGTAATGCTATCAGCCACTTTGAAACTGACGGCTTCAAATCGACGTATCTTTTGCCCGAATGCCTTCCGCTTGTCTGCATAGCGAGCGGCCACCTCGATGGCGGCTCGTCCCATTCCAACGGCACCGCCGGCCGAAGTCAGCCGCTCCGGGATCATCATCTGGTGAAACACGCGTGTGCCGTTTCCGATGCCGGCCTCGCCGCCCAGAACATTCTCCATGGAAACCGGTGCATCCCGAAAAACCAGGCGTCCCGTTCCGCCGCCGCGGGTTCCCATTAATCCGTAGACATGCTCCACAGAAACGCCCGGTCCGCGTTCTACCAGAAAAGCGGTCATGGCCTTTTTGGGGTCTTCGATTCCTTCCACCTTGCCGTAAACCAAAATGATGTCTGCCCCCTCGGCACCTACAACAAACCGCTTCTGCCCGGTCAGATAAAACATATCCCCCTCGCGGCGGGCTTTCGTGGTGGCGGCAAAAAAATCGGATCCGCCCCGGGGTTCCGTTAATCCCTCGGCCGGCGTCAGTTTTCCCTCAAGCATCGGTTTCAGAAACCGCTCCTTCTGCTCGTCTGTCCCGAACACGTGAATCGCCTCACCCACAATAGAAACCAATGAGTAAAGGCAGGCCAGAGACGTTCCTAAAACACCAAGCTCTTCCAGAGCCACAATTTCTGATGTCCAGGGCAGTCCTGACCCTCCCCATTTCGGATCAAAACGCAATCCCAAAAGATGGCGTCTTCCGCCTTCCTGCAAAAATTCCTTCGGATAAAGAACTTTGTCTCGATCCATCTTCAATAAGAGTTCTTTCGGAACCCAGGACACAAAATCCTGCACCTTTTGCCGAAGCATCCTGTCATTTTCGGTAATTAAAGCATTTGTCGACATGTTTCACTCCTTCTTTTTTTGTCTTTAAAGAGCGAACCTTTTATTTTTCAAAAAAATCTTCCAAAGTGTTTATAAGTCAATCACACGTTTTCCTGTCTGATCGAGCAAAACTCACAAGGGTAGAGAATTTAATTTCAATAAAATCAAATTGTGAAAATTCGGGAAATTCGTGGCAAAAGACTTTTTAGATCAAACTCATATATCTGAATTTAAAAATTATTTCACGATATTACAAGCGCTTTTAATCCCATGGGTGATTTTGAAAAAATTTCTCCAATAAAAAAGCCACCTGCAGAGGGTGGCTTTTATTCATAATATTAGAATTATCTAAAAATCTGCCAATTTAAATCCGGCTTCATCTTTTAATTTCTTAATTAGCTTACTGTACGCTTCACTTTGTTTTTTCTGCTTTAGCTGAGCTTTAATCTGGCCGCGGACTTCCTTCAAAGGCCGGGTTTCTTTTTTCCGATTAATCACCTTCAAAATATGGTATCCATAGCGGGTTTGGATGATGTCGCTAATCTGGCCAACTGGCGTGTTAAACGCGGCATCTTCAAATGGTTTTACCATCCGGCCACGGCCAAAATCCTTGTACAATCCACCTTTATCTTTTGAGCCGGGATCTTCGGAATACTCTTTGGCCAATTTTGCAAAATCTTCTCCCTTTTTTGCCCGGGCCAAAATGCCTTCCATTTTCTTACGAATGGCTTTTTTTGCCGAATCGCTCTTTCCCTGAGTCAGCAGAAGAATGTGACGAACGGTGGCGGTTTTAGGCTCATTGTAAACAGCCTCAATTTCTTTTTCCGTTACTTTTATGGAATCGGCCAACCGGCTGTCCAGATATTTTTGAATAATCAGAATATTATGGGTCTCACTCTTAACGTAATCAGGGCTGATGCCATTCTTGGCCAACCAGCTATCAAACTTTTCCTGCCCACCGGCACGTTTGTATTGAAGATTTAAAACGCTGTCCAGCTCAACCGGCGTTACGGTAATATTGGCCTCCCGAGCCGCCTTCAAGAGCAGCTTTTTTTCCGCCAGATTGGTGGCGGTTTGTTTGATAATCGTTTTCAGGCGATCGGCACCCATGGCTTTCAATTGATCCGTTCGCTTACCGGAACTTTCAATCAGATTCTGAAAAATTTCACCGGAGGTAATTTTAAAATCCTTCGTTGTTACAATGACGTTGTTCTTATCGGGACTCAGATAAGGAATTTTTGCAGAAATAGCGCTTGCCAACTGATAGGCAGGCGTACCTTTTTTCAAAACAACCCCTTCTTGCTTCTTTCCGCAGGAAGCTAACAAAAGAAGGGCCAAAATGGGCAAAATGACATACTTTTTCATCGTGGGGAATCTCCTTCAGAATAAATTAATATGATGAGTTAAAAGACTTTTTAATATAAGAAATAAAATTCTCAAAAACCACTGTTTTAATAAAAATAAATCGAATTTTGTTTATAAGTTCACTTTAATAGCCATGAATTGCACCAATTGCACTAATTTCATTTCACCCAAGGTTAGGAAAACTCCTTGGATTAGATTATTGTTTCTCAAAGCCCGTCTTCCGCCGTAAACAATGAGACTAAAAATTAGGAAGCGCTGTAAACGGATGGAAAAGGTGCCGAAAAAAAAGGCTCCGGCGAAACCTCAAAATTCCTTTTGAATTTGTTTGGAAGTCAATTTCTCTCGCAAAATCTGAATTCGCCGCCCTCGATTGTGAAGCTTGTACACCTGCAGCACACGTTGAAAATCAATTACTGACCGACTTGAATAGTTGAAAATTTTCAGTAGTTGGGGTGAAGTCAGTGCGGCGGCTGTTGTAAAATCTCCAATTCGACCCAGCCC
>CAZMRE010000241.1:0-3529 GCA_964568545.1 uncultured Deferribacteres bacterium
TTAATTTTCTGAAGAAGATTCAAAAAAAACGCGGCTCCCGTGTTATTTCGCTCATTCACCGACAGGAATCCATGAGCTTTATCGGATTCCCGATTATTAAGTACATTAGCATTGAGGATTCCGAGCAGATTTTGCGCGCCATTCGGCTCACGCCAAAGGACATGCCGATCGACTTGATTTTGCACACGCCGGGAGGTCTGGTTCTGGCCACCGAACAAATTGCGACGGCTCTACTTAAACATCCGGCAAAGGTTACGGTTATGATTCCGCACTACGCTATGTCAGGTGGAACTTTGCTGGCGCTGGCTGCGGATGAAATCATCATGGATGAAAATGCTGTTCTCGGGCCGGTCGATCCCCAGTTGGGACAATCTCCCGCCGCCTCCATTCTTAAGGTAGTCGGCAAAAAATCACCCGAAAAATTAGATGATGAAACGCTTATTTTAGCCGACCAGGCCAGAAAAGCCATGAAGCAGGTGAAAACCTTCGTGCTGTCTTGCTTAAAACAGAAAATGCCGGAAGACAAGGCAGAGACATTGGCTCAAACGCTTTCCGAAGGCCGATGGACACACGACTATCCAATTACCGTGGAAATCGCGCAGGAGCTTGGGCTTCCGGTTCGCACGGATCTGCCCCAGGAAGTGTATCAGCTCATGAACCTTTATCCTCAGTCCGGGTTGAATCGCCCCTCCGTACAGTACATTCCCTTGCCCTATCACGATAAATCGGCGTAGTGGCTTGGTGGTTCGTTTTGCAGATACTCTAACGCATTCCAAAAGATTGATCCTGTTGACGGGGAAACGGGAAACATGAGTTAAAATCCGAAACACGAAATCCGAAACAAATCCGAATATCCCAAATTAAAAAAAAGAGCATTTCGGCTATAGTTTGAAAATGAGGATATTGGAATTATTTATTCGCATTTGTGGCTAAGGTTTTTTTCATCACTAATCGAGAGGGATTCCCATGAACACAGATTATGATGTTATTGTGATTGGCTCCGGTGCCGGCGGGATGGCTGCCGCTGTTCCATTGGCACAAGCCGGAAAAAAAGTACTCGTCTGCGAGCAACACGAGGTACCGGGCGGCTGGACGCATTCCTTCACACTTAATGGCTACCGATTTAGTCCGGGTGTTCATTACATCGGCGATCTGCAGCCGGGCGGATTTCTCCGAAATGTTTACGAGGGACTTGGGGTGTCTCAGGATTTGATTTTTTTGGAGTTGAATCCGGAAGGTTACGACCACATTTTTATGGGAAAAGAACGGTTCGATTTTCCAAAAGGAAAAGAGAATCTTATTGAACGTCTGAAGGGACGTTTTCCAAAAGAAGCCAAGGGAATCGACACCTATTTTGAAACCATCTCGGGCCTCATGAAAAATATCAACCGTTTGGGGAATATCCAGGGAACCGCCGATGCCGTAAAATCGGCAGGCGGTCTGTTTTCCATTTTCAAGTGGGGTCGAAAAACGGGACAGGATTTAATTAATGCTCACATCTCCGATCCCGTGCTGAAAGGTGTTTTGTCCGGGCAATCCGGTGACCACGGATTGCCGCCGTCCCGGGTTTCGGCCTTTGTCCATGCGGGAATCACCGTGCATTATTTCAACGGGGGATATTTTCCAAAAGGCGGCGGGTTCGCCATTCCCAAAGCGTTTGTGAGGGCATTGAAACAAGCCGGCGGAGAAATCAAATTAAAAGCCCGCGTGGAAAAAATTCTTCTGGAAAACGGCCGCGCCGCGGGTGTGCGCCTCGTCGACGGAACGGAAATTCGTTCCCATTACATAATTAGCAATGCCGATCCGGAAGTGACCTTCGGCAAATTGGTGGGTCGGGAACATCTCAGTTCAAAGCTCCGGCGGAAACTGGATCGCGTGATCTATTCCACCTCATCGCTAAGCCTGTTTTTTGCCGTGGATATGGATCTCCGCGCTGCCGGTCTGGATTCCGGAAATTACTGGTTTTACGAGAATGAAAATGTGGACGAAATCTACAAGCTGGGATTGACGGATTACGCGTTGAAGGGAGACATGCCCCGATCTATTTTTTTGACAGTGACCACGCTAAAGGATCCCTCAAAAATGCATCACGGTCACCACACCTGCGAGGCTTTTACGTTTGTTGGTTACGATGCCTTCAAAAAATGGGCTAACGAAAAATCAGGTGCCCGCTCAGACGATTACCAGAAGCTGAAGGAAACCCTGGCCCGGCGGATGTTTCGTGCCCTGGACAAACGCATTCCCGGATTAAGCGACCACGTCGTTTTCTGGAATCTGGCGTCTCCGCTGACCAACGAATTTTACATTAACAGCACCCGCGGCAGTTTGTACGGAATTGAAAAATCCCCGTCGCAAGTGGGGCCGGGGTCTTTCCCCATTCGCACGGAAATTGACGGACTACTCATGTGCGGCGCCAGCACACTCAGCCACGGGGTAGCGGGGGTAACTGCAACCGGATTGGCCGCTGCTAAGAAGATTTTGCACAGTCACACAAAGGATCTTCTCACTCAGAACGGCCCCCCGCTTCAGATTTACCCGTCGGAGGATGTTTCACAATGGCCGGAATCCCTGCGCACCCGCATTGAAAAGGGAAAGGAAAAATAGTCTGGATCATCACCATTTTCAACAAAGTTGTCACCATAATAAATTATGGTGATTGTTCAAAAAAATACCCCCTATTTTTTCAAATTCTCCAATAAATAATGCTTGAAAATCCCATATTCATTGGGCAAAACGGCGTACTTATTTTTGAGAGAATTGCCTTTCAGAGATGGAGGAATTTCCGCCTTGAATCCCAGATATTCCTGAATGACTCCCGCAAACTTCCCCGGATGCGCCGTTTCCAACACAATTTTCGGGATGTCTTTCCCCTCGTGCAGCGCTTCATATCGCTCCAGACCGGCGTAAGCAACCGCCCCGTGGGGTTCCAGAAGAATCCGGTTCTGCTTCAAAAGCCTGCGCATGGTAGAAACCGTTTCCGCATCCGAAATACTGACGCTAAAAAAATTCTCCCGCAGTTTTTGGAGATTGGGCAGCCGATACACGCGGCCGTCCTTATCCACATGCCCGCCGTACAAATCAAAGAGTCTGGCCAGGTTGCTGGGATGTCCCACATTCATGGAATTCGACAAGCATTTTCGGGAATGGGGCAGTTTTTCATAATGTCCTGATTTGAGAAATTTTGGAAATGCGTCATTTTCATTGGTGGCAACAACAATTTTTTCGATCGGAAGTCCCATTCGCCGTGCCAGCTCACAGCCCATGGCATTGCCGAAATTTCCGGAGGGAATCGAAAAAATCACCTTCTCACCCGGGGAAACAATCCGCGAATAGGCATAAAAATAATAGATAATCTGCGGGAGCAATCGCCCGATATTAATGGAATTCCCGGACGTCAGATGAAACCGCGCCAGCTCGGAATCTTCAAAAGCGGCCTTCACCATGAACTGGCAATCGTCGAATTTCCCGTCCACGGCCACGGCAAAAACATTTTCATTAATGGAGGTGAGCTGCGCCTCCTGCTCGGGAC
>CAZMRE010000242.1:0-3514 GCA_964568545.1 uncultured Deferribacteres bacterium
AAATTTCAAACCCCAATTCTTCAAACAAAAGAATGCCATTGCCCAGTCGAACTCTCACGAGATGATCAAGTCCATTGAAATTTGGAATTTGGTGCTTTCCTTTTCATTTTTTTGCCGCCTCGTAATGCACCCACTTGGGGGCCATTTTGAGTTGGAAGAGCGTCAACGCCAGGATAATAATGAACAAAATCCACGCCATGGCAGAAGCGTAGCCCATTTTGAAATATTCAAAGGCATTGTTGAACAGATAGTACACGTAAAACAACGTCGAATCGATCGGCCCACCCTGCGTCATGATGTACGCTGAGGTGAAAATCTGCAGCGTTCCGATAATTCCCATGATCATATTGAAAAAGATGTACGGCGAAAGCATGGGAAGGGTAATTGAAAAAAAGCGCCGAATCGGGCCGGCTCCATCGATTTCCGCCGCCTCGTACAGGTACTCAGGAATCCCTTTCAGTCCGGCCAGCCAGATGATCATACTGGCCCCGGCGCCCCAGAGGCCCATCAAAATGATGGAAGGTTTTGACCACGTGGCGCTCTGCAACCACAGCGGCCCGTGAATGTGAAACCAGCTCAGCACATTGTTCAGAAGACCGTTGCTGGGCTGAAGCACCCAGATCCACAAAATGGAACTGGCCACTTCCGGAACAATGGCCGGGAGGTAAAAAATCGTACGGTAAACGGCCATCCCCTTGATTTTGGCATTTAGCAGCATGGCGATGCTTAACCCTACGCTCATCCCCAGCGGCACGCTGATGATCATGTAAATCGTATTCCAGAGCGATTTCCAGAAAAGCGGGTCTTTTTTCACCAGCGTGACGTAGTTCCACACCCCCACCCAGCGCGCCGGGTGAATCACGTCGTAGCGCATAAAGCTCAGCAGAATCGAGAAAATAATCGGGCCGGCCATGAACACAATAAATCCGGTCATCCAGGGACTAATCGTCAAGAAGCCGATCCACATGTCGCCCCGTGACCGGCGTCCCATCCGGCGGTAGATTTTTTGCAGGCGAAAAATCAAGAAGCCCAATCCGATGGCAATCAGCAAACTCACCCAGAAAATCACCGTTTTCCAGTTCACCGGCTTGCCCGGATTCTTGTTGAAAATGCGGTCGAGTTCCAGTTGAACGGCCAACTTACCGCGGTGGAGGGCTTCGTACGGCGATAGGCGGTGATAGGTGGCCATGTCGAAAGCACGAATCTGCTCATTCCACAGGCGCTGCCCCACAGGCGTGACGGGACGATACTTGCTGTGTTTCATCAGCTCGACAAACACCTTGTACCCTTCTTTGAGAGACGGAGAGAGGCTGGCGTTTTTGAGCACATATTTGTCCCGCAGCAATTCGTTGGCCACGCGGTTAGCGGACATCTGCGGCAGGAAGGGTTTCCCGCGGCTCTCGTTGAACCGCATCTGGACGTAGCTGCGAATGTCCCACGCCTGAGGACTGGTCATCCATTTGATGAATTCCCAGGCCAGCTTCGGATGCCGCGCTCCCTTCGGGATGGCAAAAGAGAATCCCCCCGACCAGGTAATGTACGGCTTGCCCTTTGGCACCGGTACCGGTACCACGCCGAAATCGAAATCCAGATTGGCCTGGGCAATGTCCTGAAGTTTCCAGTTGCCGTCGATTTTCATAGCCAGTTTAGCCGAAAAGAAGGGATCAAAAGCACCTTGCACAAACATCGTTTCGTAGGCAGGGATGGCCTCGCGCCCGCCGAAATGGTCGTAGAATTTCACCCACCAAT
The DNA here is from genome assembly GCA_964568545.1 of uncultured Deferribacteres bacterium. Classification (GTDB taxonomy): domain Bacteria; phylum Zhuqueibacterota; class JdFR-76; order JdFR-76; family BMS3Abin05; genus BMS3Abin05. Next base: position 1,750 of record CAZMRE010000242.1, read on the forward strand.
CCAGGGCGGCCACAATGGCGGGTTCGTCCATCGTGCAAGTGCGACCGTCCGCACTGATGAAGTGTCCGCCGTTCTGCCAGGCGTAAAGGTAAAAGGACGCGGGGCCGTAAATGGGGCTAAATCCGAGGCGAACAAAATGGCCTGCCTTGTCCTTTTTATTGATTTTATCGCTGTAACGCAGCAAGTCGTCCCAGGTTTTTGGGGGAATGACCCTCCCCTGCCGATCCACAAAACCCGCCTCGCGGAGGATGGTTTTGTTGTAATAGAGCGCCCGGTTATCAGCGCCAAAGGGAATGGCGTACACGTGGCCATTGTACGAAGCCTCGTTCCAGCAGGCGGAATAAAAATCTTCCTTGCGGACGGCAAATGGTTTATTCCGGTCGCGGGCGATGTAGGGGTCTAAGCTGGTAAAGGCATCCCGGGAGGCCCACCCGCTAATGGTAAACCGATCCTGGTGAATCACATCCGGGGCCACGCCGCCCACGATGGCCGTCATCAGCTTCTGGGGATTTAAATCGCGTCCGGCTGTGGAGATTTTCACCTTCACTCCCGGGTGATTTTTCTCGAATTCGTCAATGGCCGCGTAAATGCCCATCATGTTTTCGCCTTCACCCATTCCCCAGACGACCAGTTGGGTGGGTTTTTGGGCCAGGACATTGTGCGGAATATGCCCAAAAAACAGAAGCAAAAGAGCGAAGAAAATCAGCGTTTTCGGGAAAAAAACTTGTTTTTTTCTTAATGTCATTTAAAATTCCTGCACTTATTTACCTATTTTTGATTTGCATTATTCAACAGAATAACGTACATTTAATTGAACATAATTCAAGGAGGACTTTTCATGAACCCCATTGATGTTAAGAATATTTTGCCGCTTACTGATTTTCGCAATCAAATGAAAAAATACCTCAGAGAGCTTCAGGCTTCTCAAAAACCCATTATTCTCACACAGCACGGGAAAAGCGCTGCCGTTTTGCTGTCTGCCGAGGCTTTTCAGAAAATGCAAGATGAAATCGAATTTCTCAAAAAAATTGCCCGCGGACTGGATGATTACAAGCAGGGTCACACTTACCCGGCCGACACCGTTTTTAACGAAACTGAAAAGTTTCTTAAAGACGAAACTGAATAATGAAGCTTGTTTTTTCACATCAAGCACGTATTGATCTACTCGAAATTAGTCAACTGATTACCAGGGACAAGCCAGGAGCCGCCAGAAAATGGGTAAAAGAAATCCGCGCTGCCGTGCAAAAGTTGGTTTCTTTTCCATATATCGGTCGAACCGTCCCTGAATTCCAATCCAAAAACATCCGTGAAATTATTAAAGGCCATTATAGAATTGTTTACAAAATCGACAAAGAACACGAGACAATCGCTATCTTGACAATATACCATTCAAAACGCCTACTCAAATAATTGAATCTTCCAACAAAACAATGGATTCCGCAAATTCCTCCGGAATTTTCGCCAAAAACACATGCGGGAAACCATACCGATCCGAATTGAACACCACGCTTTTCCCATCGGGACTGAAGGCCGGATGCGGGTGTGCCATCTGGTAGGTTTTGCTGCTGCCATCGTTGCAGAGCTTTCGCATTCGGCCCGAGGGAGCATGAATCAGAAAAATGCCCCGATCGGGCCAGTTGGAATCGGAGACGATCCATTGCCCGTCTTCCGAGACGCCCGCGTGCCAGAAGTACACCTCCTCCGATTCCACAATCACCGTGGGTTCCTTTTCCCCCTCTGCAATGGACACAATGGCCCGGCGGGG
>CAZMRE010000243.1:0-3511 GCA_964568545.1 uncultured Deferribacteres bacterium
CTTCTGAATAATGCAGTCAATTAATTGGAATACCAATTTTTGATTAAGGAAGAAAACAATCTCAGGAAAGCGCCTGTTTTTAATGGACCTTCAAATATATCGTTATCGGAGGCAGAAGCCTTTACGCGGAAACTGGCTGTTAATCACTACGAAAATTTTATTGTCGGATCGATTTTTCTGCCAAAAGAAAAGCGGCAGCACATCTACAATATTTACGCCTTTGCCAGAATCGGAGATGATTTGGCAGACGAAATCGCCGACACGGCCGAAAGCCTTGAGGCTCTCGAAACCTACGAGCAGCAATTAGAGGCTTGCTACAATGGCGACATCCAGGCGCCCGTTTTTGCAGCGCTCTCCCGGACGATACGCGAGTTTGAAATTCCAATCGAAACATTTCGCCGATTGCTGGCGGCTTTCAAGCAAGATCGGGTAAAAAATCGCTACGCCACCTTTGACGAGGTGTTGGACTATTGTCAAAATTCTGCCAACCCCGTAGGGGAATTATTTCTGTACATTTTTGGCTACAAGGATAAATCGCTTTTGCCCCTTTCTGATGCCATTTGCACAGCGCTTCAATTGGCCAATTTCTGGCAGGATGTGAGTCGGGATGCCGCAAAAAATCGGATTTACATTCCCCGGGGGGATATCGAGCGATTTGGTGTTTCTGAAGAGGATATTTTTTCAAAACATTTTTCTGAAAATTTTCGTACCTTGTTGCAGTTCGAGGTTAATCGAACACGAAATTTATTTGAAAAAGGGAAGAAATTGTTCCATCTTTTAGGGAAAGATATTTTGCTGGACGTTTGTCTATTTGTAGCGGGTGGTGAAGCCATTCTTAATAAAATCGAAATGCAGGGATACGACGTGTTAAACAAGCGTCCGGCTCTTTCCAAAGGGGAACAGGTGCGATTGTTTATGAGGGAATGGTGGCGTGTGAAGAGAGGAAAAAATGGCTGTAAATCCTGATTTGTTAACGGAGCTTCCGACCAAACGGAAGATTTCATTAAAAGATGCGTACACGTATTGCAAAAATTTAACAAGAGATCGCGCTAAAAATTTTTATTACGCCTTTTTGTTTTTACCCCAGGAAAAGCGTTTGGCTATTTACGCGGTTTACGCCTTTTGTCGTTACAGCGACGATCTGGCTGATGACGAAAGCATCACGAACAGGCCGGAGCTTTTCAAGCAGTGGAGGCGTGCCCTGAATCAATGTTACAATGGGGAAGTCAGCGATCCGATTTTGGTCGCCTTGCAGGATGTGGTAAAGAAGTTCGGCGTCCCAAAGTCCTATTTTGATGAACTCATCGACGGAATGGAAATGGATTTGTCCATTACCCGGTACGAAACCTTTGATGATCTTTACCAGTACGCCTACCGCGCGGCCTCGATCGTGGGACTCATTTCAATCGAGATTTTTGGCTACAAAAACGAGCGCACGCGGGAGTATGCCAAAAATCTCGGAATTGCGCTGCAACTCACAAATATCATGCGCGACGTCAAAGAAGATGCCCAGCGGGGACGCATTTACCTCCCGAAAGAAGACCTGGAGCGTTTTAAGGTTTCGGAGAAAGACCTTTTTGATGGCCGTTACTTACCTTCTTTTATTCGACTAATGGAATATGAAGCTGCACGTGCACTTTACTTTTACGAACGAGCCGCGGAGCTGATTCCACCGGAAGATCGCAGTCTGCTTGCCACGGCTGAAATCATGAAAAATATTTATTTTCGGATTTTGCAGGAAATGACAAAAGCCGGTTTTGACGTCTTCCGAACCGATCCTCGAATCTCCAAGCTGCAGAAAATTGGAATTGCTTTGAAAACCTGGTTCAAGATCAAACTGGGCCGAAAATAGTGGCAAAACGGGTGGCTGTTGTCGGAGGGGGGGTGGCTGGTCTCTCCGCAGCCGTTCGACTTCTGGAAAAAGGTAACGAGGTTACCCTGTTTGAAAAACGCCCCTATCTTGGAGGGCGAGTTTCTTCCTTCCGGCATCCCCAAACCGGCTGGGAAATGGACAACGGCCCTCACCTGCTAATCGGCGCCTACGGCTCGACACGGCAATTCCTCAAGACAATCGGCTCAGCCTCTAAAATTGATTTTCAACCCTTTTTGCAGACACCTATTTTTAATCCCCGATTTGGGCGGGCAACCCTTCGATCCTTTCCATTTTGGGGAAAGCTGCATTTGGCGGCGGGATTGTTCCGGTTCAAATTTTTATCCTTAAACGACAAACTTAGAATTGCAACCGCCATCCTGAAACTGCAAAAACTCAAAGAAACATTTGATTTAGATAAAATTAGCGTGTCCGATTGGCTGCGTCAGAACAACCAAACGCAGGCTTCAATCGATTATTTCTGGGAGATTCTGTGTCTGGCCACGTTGAATGCTCGTCCCCAAGCTGCCGGTTTTTTACCGTTTTTGCGGGTGCTAAAGCGGGCATTTTTATCTGAGCGGCAAAATTCTGTGCTGGGATTTGTGTCGACCAGTTTTGACGATGCCTTTGGATCGGCGGCAGAAAATCATCTCGAAAAAAGAGGGGCGCATATCTTTAAGTACGAACCGGTTGTAGGGATTCAAATAGAGCAAAATCGGGCGACAGCACTGCGCCTGAAAAAGGATTATTTTCGGGATTTTGATTCCCTTGTGCTTGCCCTGCCGCCCGACAGCTTGAAAAAAGTGCTTCCGCGGCCAATCTCGTCTGTCATTCTTCCGAAGGAAATTGCATTCAGCCCGATTGTCAGTGTTCATTTTTATCTGAAGAAGCCTCTCTTTCCCGGAAGATTTTTGGCGTTTGTGGGAGGAACCAGTCAGTGGATTTTCAATATGAACGCCATTCGGCAGGAAATTTCGTGGGAGGGCTACTGGTACAGCGTTACCATCAGCGGGGCAGAGGAGGAGATCAATTTGGCCAAGGATGAGCTGATTTCAAGAATCGCAAACGATTTTCTCAAATTGCGCCCCGACTTTAAAACAGATTCCATTTTGCAGGTTGTGGTGGTCAAGGAACGCCGTGCTACCGCCTTATGTTATCCCGGATTTGAGGCGGTGCGGCCCTGCCAGAAAACGCCGCTTAAGAATGTGTTTTTGGCAGGCGGCTGGACGAAAACGGGCCTTCCGGATACAATCGAGAGTGCGATTTTGAGCGGAGAGTGGGCTGCGGAAGCCGTTGAAGGAGACAATTGATTTGTTGGGAGAGCTGCCAACTGGCTATTGGCGTTAGCCTTAAAAGTGCTTGACAGGATTTACGGGATATTTTTGGTTTGTGGCCAATAGGCGCAGGTTTTTCCCCCTAAAAGTGCAGCTATTCATTTAATCGGAGACATTCCGCCGGAATGCGCGCGAAAACCTGAGTTGCCGGTTAAAACTTCCGGCGGCCGGGTTTGAAGGGCACACATCCTCGTAAATCGTTTAAAAAAATATGGCACAAGATAATAAAGAGAATCTATATCAATTACTATAGAATTCGTATAGTTGTTGAAAATTAATAAGGTTACAGTCTATTTTGTATTGAAAA
>CAZMRE010000244.1:0-3500 GCA_964568545.1 uncultured Deferribacteres bacterium
TTGTGAATATACAGCGGTACCGGATAAGCCGTTCGATACCAACCATCAACCTTGTAGAAGTTGGCTTTTGACTCATCCACACCGGAAGCAGGGTCAACGGTTTCTTTAAAGAAGACACGATTATTCGGATCACCAAAGTGTCCAGGCTTGTACCCATTCATTGTCGCGGGGTCTAACCAGCGATTATAACCAATCACCTTTCCACTGGCATCTTTTAGTGTGTCGACTTTAATCTCGCCACCCACATATTTCTGGTATTGTTCAATGTTGGCAAACTTAATAAAATCGCCTGTTTCATTGATACCGCAATAGCCATCGCCATTGTCGTCGGGATAACCTGTCCAATCCTGACGGCTCGTATAACTCAACTGTACCGTGTAAAAGCTCTTTTTGCTAAGCGAATGCGTCCATTTAGCATACGTTAAACCGCTCAGGTCTTTGTATCGTGGAGCACCCTGCATATAATAGGTCCATTTCGGATTATATTTCCAGTTGACCCAATGGAATAATTTGCCACCGTCTTGCAATTGTCCGTAAACCAACAACTTTTTATCCGCCGAAAATTTGTAATCCATTTTTAATCCGACATTTAAATGTTGGCTTACTTCGAATGGCAGGGGTGTTGGGCGCATGTGGGAGAAACGCGCGCTCAGGAAAAAACCAGCCCTTTTGCCTAAAAAGGGAACAGGGCCGCTCAAGTTTCCTTCCAACCCTATCGAACGTCCTAAACCCATAGAATCTGTTGGGTCATAGTAATACTTATCCTTGGCCAGAGCTTCTGTCCAGGTATAGAGCGACGCTACTCGTTTCCCATAGTCAGTTCCATCTTTCAGATAGCGTTCTTTCTCATTGAAATAGCCATCCGGCTGTCCTGGACCGCCACGCATCCAGTAAACATTGCTCCCAAAATGACGCATTTTATTCAAGGGCGTTCCTCTCATGAAAATTTTTCCATGGTAATGATCACCGCCCACTTTGGTTACAATATTCACAATACCAGCCGATGCGGTGGGATATTCCGCTGTAAATGTACCAGCGTAGACTACCATTTCCTGAATCGCACTGGAAGGAACATTGATGGTTGAGGTTTGATTATCATTCGACTCACGGTAGCCCTGGTAGGGATGTCCCACATCACCACTTCCGAAAGCTCCGGTACCACCTGTGTAGTAATTATCCGTAACATCCACACCGTCCACAATGATCTTAGTTTCATATTTTCGACCACCACGAACATAGCCATGAAAAGTGGATGCTGCCGTTTCAACAATACCATTTACAGAACCCACAGGCATGGCATTGTTTAATTCTGCTGTACTGATTGTGACCTTCGATTGAGTAAGTGTTTTTTCAATCAGGGGTCTCTGCGCTACAACCGTTACGGCTTTTCCTGCAATAGCTCGTGCAGAAAGTGAAAAGTCTAATTCCGTTGTAGCATCAATTGTCACAATAACATCTGTCTTACGAACACTTTGGTAACCGATAAACTTGGCAACCACGGTGTATTTTCCTGGGGGAACGTTGATAATAAAATATCGACCCTGTGTATCTGCACTTGCTCCCATTTGGGTACCCTCAATCATTACATTTGCACCCGGAAGCGGGTCTCCAGTTGCCTTATCCTTAACCACGCCGGCTATCTTTCCGGTTTGTCCGGCTAATAACGAACCGACAACAAAAAATATCAGGATAAGAACTGAAACGAACCCCGCAAGACTTCTGCTTAAAGATTTTGACATGTTCAATCCTCCTTAAGATTGAGAAGTCTCCAACTCATTTTTTTTAAAACCATTTTGTCAGATCCATCTACCGCAACAGACGTACATCACCTCCTTTCTAATAATTGTCCCATAAGGTTATCATAATTGATCAATGTAGTGTCACATCACCTCCTTTCAACAAACAATTAAACTCAAGCAAAACAGTTTATTAACCAATTCCCATTTTGAATAAGAGTAAATCTGATAAAGGGGGAAAATCCTCTTTCCAAAATGACACAGTGAACCTGCGAATGACTACAAAGACAAAGCAAACTTCTCATAAATAATAAGATCTGCCAATCACTTTGCTCCCCGCAACATTGATGGCCGAGTAAAGTAAACTGCTTGTCCAAACGCTAATGTACTGAAATAAGATATTTTTTAAAGATATTTTTTTTGATGCTTTTACCGGAAATGAAAAATCTAAACGGATACGTTTCCAAATATCAGATCTAAGAGAGAATTTGTAAGATCACTCAATTATACACAAATTCATTCTTAAAGTCAAGAAAAAATTACAAAAAATTAACTTTTTCGGATTACTCTACTCCTTTCAAAGATTGCTCTATGTCTCTCTTAGATGTGGTAATTTCTATTTTTTGATTTGGACAGTGTCTCTCCAGTATCGCACTTTTCCCACCCCAGCCGTATCTGGACTTCCATCAAAGGCCAGGCCAAATTGATTGGGAGTCTGAGCAAACAGAACCTGATTGCCCCAAATGGCTTTTGTCAAATTTACAGCCGTAAACGACAGTGTTTTTCCATGCTTTGCGACAAAGAAAAAATCACCATTGGTTTCAAAATTTCCGTAACGAATTTTACCAGAAGCATACGTGTATTTGGGACGCCGCCATTCACGAAACATTTCCTTACGTAAATCCCGTTTGGCGCCTACCCAGATTTCACGTGAGCCATCCTGAATACTTACACAAAGCCCATCACGAGCAGGCACGCTTTTGACAAAATGAATCCTCTTAATCCAATTTTCGGGATGTTCTGCCTTGGAATGCGGAATCAAAACCGTTACAAAGCCAATAGTCTGTCCCAACTCAAAATGCTGGGCTCCCACTTCGCTGATCACAAATTCTTTCTGCCAATATCGATTCTCCGGTTCCACGCTTTCCAGTTTGAAATGAGGTTTTGGAAAATAAATCAGCAAATGCTCGTTCGTTGGCAACACCACTTTTCTCAGGGAATCGTACACCGTATCATACCAGTGATTCCCCTTTTCGATAATTTTCCGCGTGTGCCAGAGATTAGCAGCCGTAAAATATTCTGACGTTGTGGCCTTAAAAATATCAAACACGACAAATACTTCGGGATTTTTCACGTAAGCAATGACCCGATCCCACTGATATCCCAGTTTGTTGTCGATGACACGCGTCCTGCTGTAATCAAAATCGGAAAATGTCAGAAAATCGTATTTCTCCGTGCGGACTTGTCGATGCGCCCCAGAATTGTGCAGAAATCCCAAAACGGATTGGCCGGGAATGGCCGCGTGATTCTTGTTACTAAACCTGTACTCGCCCTTCTTCTGTCCCATAAAAATTTTTTCCTGCCGCACGCAGAGACGGTTGTGAAAATAATCCGCTCGGTAGGCACCGTAGGGGCCACTGGGCATGTAATTGCGGTACCCCCCATCGTGCAGGAGCACACTTCCATTTTTCATAAGTAACGGAATGCTGTTCTCATCGGAATGACCATGAGTGGCTTTTTCTTCTTCAATGGGAATCGTATCTC
>CAZMRE010000245.1:0-3432 GCA_964568545.1 uncultured Deferribacteres bacterium
TGCGAACCCGATTTTGACGAAACAGACGTTTCCGAAAGCGATATGATTGGTTTGACCTCTTTTATGATGTTTCCTGTCCAGCCGCACGCGCCGCCCTACACCAAGTGGTTCCGAAATGATAAATCCATGTGGGAGGTGATTGGAGAAGATCATCTGGTGGAGTACAGCGGTAAGATTTCAAACCTGATTGAGACTTTTGCGACCGGCCCGTTTCCACTTCATAAAGGTCTGACGGAACGCATTTCTATGTCGGAATTGCACTCCTACGATCCTCTGGAAGGACTAAATTCGGATACGCACATTGCCCCGGCGCTGTATCGAGAAAAAAATATTGTGCAGGTTATCTACGAAAAGGATTATCGATTCGCCCAGCCGCCGAAAATGCCCACGCTTAAAGCAACGGCCGGTGACGGCGTGGTCATTTTAACTTGGGACAATATCGCGGACACCAAAACTCGCGATCCCTTTTTGGGAAATGTAAACGATTTTGAAGGGTACAAGTTGTTCAAAGCAACGGATAAAAAGATGTCCGATGCCGAGGTGATTACTGACGGTTACGGCACACCCATGTTCAAGAAGCCCATTTTTCAGTGCGACAAAGTGGATGGCAAGAGCGGGTTTACCAATTACGGTTTGGTGAATGGAATGGGCTACAACCTGGGGAATGAAACCGGCATCGTCCACCATTTCATCGATCACAATGTGGAAAATGGCCGCACCTACTACTACGCCATTGTGGCCTACGATTCAGGTGCCTCAACTATCGGCCCCGGCATTGCACCTTCCGAAAATAAAATCATTATTGATCTGGACGAACAAGAAAATGTGCGTGCAGTGGGGCCCAATGTGCAAATTGTGACGCCTCATCAATTGGCTGCCGGATATGTGCCTCCGTCGGTTTCGCTGTCGGATTCTAATCAGACGGTGGGGACCGCAACCATCGCCCCGGAAATTCTGGCTAAAAACAGCCTGAAAGAAGGCCACACCTACAAAATCAAATTCAGCGTCGATACCCTTCGATCCATCCCCTACTATAAACACGGGTTGTGGTACGTGAACAATGGATTTTTTATTTACGATGCTTCCAATCAAAATGCTCTTGTCTACAAGGAAACGCCTGAGCAGTATGCCTACCACAATCTGGTGTACCACGACACACTTGGGGGATTTTGGAGTTTGAAAGGCGGGAGTGAAATCTCGACGGATATTTTCGATGGGATGCTGCTGCGAATCGACGGCATGGTAGAAGAGCCTCAATTTGACACGGAAAAATCGGGCTGGCTCGTGGGGAATTCTCCGATTAGCATTATTCCAACAAACGAGGAATCCAGATACCTGCCGTGGGACTACGACATCGTTTTCACGGGGATGGATTCGGCGTACGTAGGACGGGTCAATTCACATTCCATTCACGATGAAACAGGCCGGCGCATCCCGCGAACACAAATCTTGAACCACCAGGCATTCAGCTTCTACGTGTTGAATAAATCGTTCAAAGACTCCCTTGGCCATTACGAAATGATGGATTTGATCGCCCAGGACATGGATGGCGACGGCCGGTTCGACATGCTGAAAGACCGAGTATTGGTGGGGCCTGTAAACGATAAAAACGGCTGGGCTGGCACCGCTTTCATCATTGATTTAAGAAGCGCGCTGAATAGCACGAATCTACCCAAACCCAATGATGTGTACCGGGTCACATTCAAACGCCCCTTCATTGAAACCGATTCTCTGGAATTTACCGTTCAGCCGACGGGAAAGCTCAATGTGCCCGACTTGAAGCGCACCATGCAGAAAATCAAAGTGGTGCCCAATCCCTATGTGGCTACGAATGCGATGGAACCAGCGGTTTCCAATTATTTTCTGAATCAGAGGCGGCGCGTTCTGTTTACCCACCTTCCGGCGCAATGCACCATTAAAATATTTACGATGAGTGGTGTGCTGGTGCGGGAAATTAACGTCAATAATCCTGCGGATGATGGCATTGCCTACTGGAATCTGCGTTCCCGCGAGGGACTGGAAGTAGCAGCCGGCATGTACATTTTCAACGTAAAAGCCAAGGCCACAGGCGATGAAAAAATGGGAAAATTTGCAATTATCAAATAACGTCTTAACCATTTGATGAAAGGCAGTTGTGATGGTTAACTTTCGAATAATCGGATTTAGGCTGATTCTTTTACTCGTTGTCTTGATGTTCGCTTTTCCTGCGGAAGCACAAAAACCCTATCGGGTGGGTACGACCACGGCCAATTTCTTGGAAGTCGGTTACGGAAGCGCGGGCAGCGCCATGGGAGATGCCTACGTCAGTGTGGCGAACGACCTTTCGTCCATTTACTGGAACCCTGCCGGACTGGCTTTTATGAAGAAAAATGAAGCCCAATTCAACTACCAACCCTGGCTGGTGAACATCAACACATCCTTTACCAGCGTGGGACTGGTGCTGCCCCGAATCGGAACCCTGGCTCTGGGACTCATTCAGGTGAGTTACGGCGATATGGACGTCACTTCGCTGCAGATGCAGGAGGGAACTGGCGAAAAATTTAACGCCAGCGATTATGCCTTCAGCCTTTCCTATTCGCGAAAAATCACGCAGTGGTTTTCATTTGGAGCCTCAGCAAAGTACATTGCTTCGCAAATCTGGCACGAACATGCCTCGGCTCTTGCCCTGGATCTGGGTGTCATTGTGAAAACTTTCTTTTTTTCGCCCACAGGCAAGCGGGCGGACGGTTTGAATATTGGCATGAGCATTTCAAACTACGGAACACGCATGAAATACGACGGCATTGATTTAACCCGTCCCATTGATATTTTGCCCCGCGAAAACGGAAATTATGCCGACGTTCCGGGGCAATTTCAACTGCGTGGATGGGAATTGCCTCTTCTTTTTCGGATTGGGGTATCGGCCTATCCCCTTGTTTACGGCAATCACCGGCTCACGCTGGCAGCTGATGCCATTCATCCCAACAACAACAGCGAGTCCGTGAACGTGGGGGCTCAGTACGAACTAACCCTCCCTTCTGCAGGAACCTTCTACTTACGCGGTGGGTACAAAGCATTGTTCATGAGTGAATCGCAGTACGGATTCACCTTTGGAGGCGGCATGACCCTGCGCATGATGCACAATGTGGCGTTGAAATTGGCCTATGCCTACCGGGGAGTCGGCCTGTTGGGGAAAATTAGTTCCTATTCCGTGGGCGTGGTTTTTTAGTTTGTGGAAGTGGAATTCCTGCTTTTTGCAAAACACTTTTGGGAAAGTCTGTGGTCGCCAGTCATCCTGAATCCGACTCTGGCCATTGGCGTCAATCTAAAAAATTTATGACGGGATTTACAGGATATTCAATTGGATCGCTAAGTCTTTCTATTTGCAAATACTGTGAGGTATTCCAAAAGGCTGATCCTGTTTGTGTAGAAATGAAGGACATATTTTAAAAT
>CAZMRE010000246.1:0-3431 GCA_964568545.1 uncultured Deferribacteres bacterium
TGGGTTTTGAGTCTGGACGCGGACGAGCGGGTGTCGCCGGAATTGGCCGAGAAAATTCAATCCCTTTTGAGGGGGGAACCCGCGTGCGACGGATACTGGATTCCACGCAAAACCTTCTATCTCGGAAAATGGATTCAACACTGCGGCTGGTACCCGGGGTACCAATTGCGACTGTTTCGAAAAGACAAAACGCGTTTAACAGATAGAAAAGTCCATGAGGGATTTGAAGTTGAGGGCAGAATCTGTTACCTAAAAGGGGATATTTTTCATTACACGGCCGACACGCTGGACGATCATTTTAGAAAGTTGCTTCTCTATTCAACGTTGGAAGCAGAGGAAAAAGCAGGCCGACGGAAAATCCACTGGTACGACATTTTTCTTCACCCGATGTCGGCCTTTTTTCGAAAGTACATTGCCCAGAAAGGATTTTTGGACGGCAGGGAGGGGTTTTTGCTTTCGGCAATGTCGGCACTCGGAAACGGGATGCTTTATTTAAAAATCTACGAAATTCAATTGAAGGAGCGGGGGAAAGCGAAGCCAGAAAATGTGGATTAATTATTGAGGGTTTTGGCTTGATTACAATTCCAAATTGCAAAAAGTTTACGGGGTACAAGCCCTGTGAGCCCTTTAAAACCTGCGAGACCTGTGACTCACCAGTGCCCGTGGGCACGCACATCTTGCTGATTAATTTGGATGCTCTGGGAGATGTGCTCGTAACCACGGCTATTCTTCCGGCGCTAAAAAGAAAATATCCAATCAGTACGATTCGTTGGATCACAAAAAGCTACGCGCTTCCCTTGCTTCAAAACAATCCCTACCTCGACGAGGTTCTCTCCTGGAACGATGACAACCGATTAATTCTTCAAAATATGACATTTGACCTTGCGCTGAATGCCGACAAAAACCGCAATTCCTCGGCCTTTATCCAGACCCTCACTGCGGATCAAAAAATGGGTTTCGGCCTTAATGCGTTTGGCGCCATTATTCCCCTGAATGAGGAAGCCGAATACAATTATCGGATGGGAATCGATGATCAATTGAAATTTTTCGACAATCAGCGCTCGGGGCAGGATATCCTGGCTGAGAGCTTCGGCTTAGATTACCAGCGGGAGGAGTACGTGCTGAGGTTGACTCCTGAAGAGGAAGCGTTTTCAAACGATTATCGCCGTCATCTCGGTTTTAACCCCGAGGATCTGGTTCTGGCCTTCAACACGGGATGTTCCAAACGCTTCCCCAACAAAAAATTGACAGTCGAACAACACATTGATTTGATTCGCCGAATTAAGAAAAAATTCCCGGATGTGAAAATCATTTTGTTGGGTGGATCAGAAGACACGGAACGCAATCACGCCATCAAAAAGGCTGTCCGCGATTTGGCTGTTGAAACGCCTACAACGGAGGGCTTGCGAAAAGGGATTCTTTACGAAAACATAGCCGATGTGGTCATCTCCGGGGATTCGCTGGGAATGCACATTGCCATCGGCCTGAAAAAATGGGTGATTGTCTGGTTTGGCCCTACCTCACCCCAGGAAATCGATCTTTACGATCGAGGTGAGAAAATTGTGAGTCATGCCCCGTGTGCCCCTTGTTGGAATCCGAACTGCACCACAGGTACGCTGGAATGCATTTTTCAATTGGATTTGAATCGCATTGTGGATGCCTTTGAACGATTTTACACATCAGTTTGGAAGAAGAGAATTCCGGCGGAGGAAGCCCGGTGATGCAAGTGTCTGTGCTGGTACTAACGAAAAATGAATCAGCCAATATTGAAGCTTGTTTAAAGAGCGTGGAATGGGCGGATGAAATTGTGGTGGTTGACACGGGAAGCACGGATGATACCGTGGGCAAAGCGAAGCACTTTACCGAGAAGGTGTTCATAACCGAGTGGCAGGGATTTGCAGAAACCAAGAATTGGGGATTGCAAAAGGTAACCGGCGACTGGGTGCTCTGGCTGGATGCGGACGAACGGGTAACGCCTGAATTGGCCGAAGAAATTCAGCTCGTTCTAAAGAATCCGGCATACGACGGTTACCGGATTCCGCGAAAAGCCAATTTTTTGGGACATTGGATTCGCCACAGCGGGTGGTATCCCGGGTACGTTTTGCGGCTGATTAAAAAGGATTTGGCGCAATTTGTTGACACTAGGGTGCACGAGGGACTGGAAACGCCGCCCCGCGTGGGACGACTCAACCATCCCCTGCTGCACTTTACCGATCCCACGCTGGAGCACTATTTTACAAAATTCAATCGGTATACCACGCTGGCAGCTCTGGATCTGAAAGACCATGGGCGGCGCTTTCATTTGTACGATTTGCTTTTCCGCCCCGCGCATCTTTTCATAAAAATGTACATTCTGAAAGCGGGTTTTTTGGACGGCTTTGCCGGATTTCTGCTGGCAACCCTCTCAGGATTTTATGTTCTGGTAAAATATGCCAAGCTCTGGGAGTTGCTCCGGGAAAGCTAATTCAGGTTTTAGGTTATTTTTTTCTCTCAGTGGTTCTCTCTTTTTTCTCTCTGAGGTTCTCTGTGTTACTTTTTTTATGGTTACACAGAGTTTCACAGAGAAGCGCAGAGGGTCACAGAGTTAGTTGGAACGGAAAATAGAAAAACAAAAATGGGTATACTTTAAAAAGCCACTAATTACACGAATTACAATCCGGTTAACTTCTATAAAATCAATTCGTGCAAAATCGTGGGCAATATCTTTTTAGAGTGGACTCTAAAATTTTTATTCACGCATTCGCGGCAGACGTTTTTTAAAGGATCAAGATGACGCAAAACGATTTGTTGAAAAGATTTTTTTCAGGGGATCGACGGGCACTGGCCCGGCTGATTTCGATTGTCGAAAATGAAAATTCTCACGCCGATTCCTATTTAAATGAAATTTACAATCACATGAAAGGTGCTTATCGGATCGGGATTACAGGACCGCCCGGGGCGGGGAAGAGTACAGTGGTAAACCAATTGGTGAGGGAGTACCGGCAGGCCGGGAGAATGATAGGTGTCATTGCAGTGGATCCCACCAGTCCCTTTACGGGGGGAGCCCTCCTGGGGGATCGGGTGCGAATGATGGATTCCGAATTGGACCCGGGTGTGTTTATTCGCAGCATGGCCACGCGCGGAAGTCTGGGCGGATTGTCCAAAACGGCGCAGGACGTGGCGGATGTGATGGACGCTTTTGGAAAGGATGTTATTTTTCTGGAAACGGTGGGGGTGGGGCAATCGGAATTGGACATCATTCAAACGGCCGACGCCACGGTTGTGGTACTGGTTCCGGAGTCGGGTGACAGCGTTCAGGCAATGAAAGCCGGTTTAATGGAAATCGGGGATATTTTTGTGCTGAACAAATCTGACCACCAGGGCGCCGACCGGGCGTATCTGGAAATCAAATCGGTTTTACAGTTAAAGCCTGTTCGGGATGAATGGCGTCC
>CAZMRE010000247.1:0-3423 GCA_964568545.1 uncultured Deferribacteres bacterium
ATCATCCGAAATCGCAAAAATCAATCACTGTTACTAAATAGAAATTTTTAAGATCAAACAACCCCTTTGGAAGGAATCAAAGACCTGCATTTCCGCGAAACTGATTCGCCTAATCCAGTAATTTCAACTCAATCTTCTTTCGATTGTTCCTCTTTGGATTTGCACTCAATACACAACCTTGCATGCGGAACAGCCTCCAATCGATCTTTGCTGATGGGTTTTCCGCACTCTTGGCAAAGACCGTATGTCCCGTTTTTGATCCTTTCAAGGGCACGATCAATGTGGTAAATCAGGCGATCTTCCCGATACGCAAACATGAAGGCTTTTTCGCGCTCGTTGGCGTCCGTCGCCTGATCGGCCATGTGAAAATTGTAAGCGGAAATTTCTCCGCTGGATTCCTTCATTGTTTTTTTAAAGGAGTTTTCCTTAATATATTCAATCTCGTTCAACAACTCTTCACGCTTTTTGAGAAGCAATTTTTTGTAGTGTTCCAATTCTTTTTTTGTCATGACTCTTCTCCCAACCCGCGCCGGGCGGATTTAACATATTAATGACCATTCAATCTCTAGAAGCCTGCAATTAACCAAAAATAATCGGTTAGCTAATTCTTTCGATTGAGATTACGATGGGCTCCCCATTAATTTTCCACTCCTTAGTAAAAGCCCCATTAATAGATTTTTCAAAGAGATCAACTGCCAGAGTTTCTCGTTTAATATAGTCGGCCTGTTTTTGAATGGCTCGATTGATTTTTGTCGGTCCGTCGTAGTGAATGCGAATCCGATCAACCACTTCAAAACCGGCTTCTTTCCGCATGTTTTGTACCCGATTAATGAATTCCCGTGCCAGGCCCTCCGCAAGCAAATCGTCCGTGAGATGGGTGTCCAGCGCCACGGTGAATTCTTCCTCCACCGAAACCGCAAACTCATCCCGATTTTCCTGGAGGATTTCCACATCTTCTTTTTTGATTTCGAACTCGTGGCCATCCAGCGTAATCATTTCGCTTCCGATTTCGGCTATCTTTTTCACGGATTTTTCGGGAAGATTGGAAATGATTTCGGCTACCTTTTTCACATCCTTGCCAAATTTGGGGCCAATGGATTTGAAATTCGGCTTAGCTCGTTGTACCCAGAGCTGTGACGGATTGTCCACAAACTCAATTTCTTTCACATTCACTTCGTCCCGGACAATGTCCGCCATCAGAGGCAGACCTTCGCGAATAGCCTTCGATTTGGTGTACACCAGGATTCGGCTTAACGGCTGCCGCACCTTGATTCCTACCTCGTTGCGCAGGGAGCGCACGGCGCTCACTACCTTCCGCACCGCGTCCATGTGAGCTTCCAACGCCGCTTCCCTGAATTGGTAAACCGGCTTTTTCGGTGAGGGATACTCGGCCAGGTGAACGCTTTCAAACGGTTCTTTGCCCACGCCGTTCAAATTCTGGTAAATTTCCTCCGGCAAAAAAGGAGCGAATGGCGCCATTAGTTTGGCCACAGTCAACAGAACCTCGTAAAGCGTCTGGTAAGCGGAAAGCTTGTCCGCACCCATCTCCGACTTCCAGAATCGGCGGCGGCTCCTTCGCACGTACCAATTGGATAAATTCTCCACCACAAAATCCGAGATGGCCCGGGCAGCCTTTGTCAAATCATAGCGTTCCAAGTAGTCATTCACATGTTCCACCAACCGATTTTGAGAGGACAGAATCCAGCGATCAATTTCAGATCGATCTTTTTCCGGAATTCGGGCTTCTTTGTATTCGAAATGATCAATATTCGCATAAAGCACAAAAAAAGCGTACACATTAATCAATGTGCCGAAAAATTTTTTCTGCACGTCCAGCACACCATCCGGATCAAACCGGGTCGGCGTCCAGGGAGGACTCACCGTCAGCAGGTACCACCGCAAAGGGTCGGCGCCATTGCGTTCCAGCACCTCAAAGGGATCCACGGCGTTTCCCTTGCTCTTGCTCATTTTCTGGCCTTCTTTGTCCAGAATGAGCTCGATCGAAAGCACCGTCTTGTACGCCGGCTGATCAAAAAGCAGGGTCGAAATCGCCAGAAGCGAGTAAAACCAGCCGCGGGTTTGGTCGATGCCTTCCGAAATAAAATCGGCAGGGAAATTGCGCTGGAAGATCTCCTCGTTTTCAAACGGGTAGTGCCACTGGGCGTAGGGCATGCTGCCGGAATCGAACCAGACATCAATCACCTCCGGCTCGCGTTTCATTGTGCCGCCGCATTTCGGACAGGTAAATGTCACTTCGTCAATGTAGGGTTTGTGCAAATCTTCAATGCTATCCCTGCCCGAGCGCTTGAGCAGCTCTTCCACGCTGCCAATCGATTCCACGTGCCCGCATTTTTCGCACTTCCAGATGTTGAGCGGCGTGCCCCAGAAGCGATCGCGCGAGAGCGCCCAGTCCACATTATTGTTCAACCACTCGCCAAATCGACCCTCGCCCACTTCTTTCGGAATCCAGCGGATTTTCTTATTGTTTTCGATCAGACGATCTTTGTGCGCCGTTGTACGAATGTACCAGGATTTTTTGGCGTAATAGAGAAGCGGCGTGCCGCAGCGCCAGCAGTGCGGGTAGCTGTGGGTCACGACTTCGCTTTTGTACAAAATGCCTCGTTCTCGGAGATTTTCAATAATCTCGGGATCAGCGTCTTTAACGAACTTTCCGGCAAAAAGCGTAACTTCTTGTGTAAAACGGCCGCTTTTGTCCACCGGCTGAAGCGTGGGCAGACCGTATTCTTGCCCAACCCGGTAATCGTCCTCGCCAAAAGCCGGCGCAATGTGCACAATACCGGTTCCATCTTCGGTGGTTACAAAATCGGCTTCAATTACGTAGTAGGCTTTTTCCTTCGGCTTCAGAAAGGTGAAAATCGGTTCGTAAGCCGTCCCGACCAATTCGCTGCCTTTCTTCTTCTCAAGGATTTCATACTCGCCCTCAATGACGGAAAGCCGGGGTTCGGCCAAAATGAAAATTTGTCCCTCATGGCGAATCTTGACGTAATTCACATCGGGATTTACAGCCAGCGCCACGTTGGAAATCAGCGTCCAGGGCGTGGTCGTCCAGACCAGAAAATAGGTGTTCTCCTCGCCCTTCACCTTCATTCGCACGTAAACCGAGGGGTCGGAGACCTCTTTGTACCCCAGCGACACCTCGTGACTGGAAAGCGCTGTTTCGCAGCGGGGGCAGTACGGAATGATCTTGTGCCCCTCGTACATCAGACCCTTTTTAAAAAATTGATTGAGCACCCACCAGACAGTTTCAATGTACTCGTTCTTGTAGGTGATGTAGGGATGTTCCAGATCGACCCAATAGCCGATCCGGCGGGTCATTTCGTCCCATTCCTTTTTGTATTTGAAAACATTTTCTTTGCATTTTTGATTGAACTTTTCGATGCCGTACTCAAGGATTTGCTCTTT
>CAZMRE010000248.1:0-3423 GCA_964568545.1 uncultured Deferribacteres bacterium
GGGAATTATTATATCTCATTATAAAACACATTGTTAAATAAAACTCGCAACGGTAGAGTTTTAGATTGCGATTTTAATTTTTGATTTTTTCGATTTGATTTTACTTGTGATTAGAATCGCTTTCGAAAATGGAATAAAATGGTCGCACTTTCGCGAAGAACTGAAAATATCCTGTAAATCGTGTCAAAAAATTCTTTGGGTTGATGGTTATTGCTTTCGGCGAACTCAGAAGGATCAACAATGGCTCAAAATAATTTTATCTTGGATCCAAAGAAAAACAGAGACGGCGTTCAGATGTTTCGGGAATATTTTCATCTTTCCCGGCCGGAAACAACCCCCGTTTTTCTCGAAGAAATTTTGCGTGCTTTTTCCGTTTTGCCTTACGAAAATATCAGCAAAATCATTAAACTGAACCGCCACTTTAGCGAGGAAGAAAGGCGCATCCGTTTGCCGGAAGAGGTAATTTCCGACCACATGTCAAAACAATTGGGGGGCACGTGCTTTGCGTTGACTTATTTTTTGCAGAGCATTTTGGTTCAAACCGGATTTGAAACCTACCCTGTGATGGCCGACATGCGCGCCGGAGAGAACATCCACACCGCAACTATCGTCCTCTGGAAGGGACGAAGCTATCTGATTGACCCGGGCTATTTGTTGAATCACCCGATGGAAATCCTTCCGGATCGGCCGCGCCTGTACAAAACGGAATTTACCGGAGTGGAGCTGCGCTTCGATCCGGTCACCGCGTATTATCACTTGTACACATTTGACCGAGAAGACCTGCGCTGGCGTTATCGGTTTAAAAATCAACCGGTTGCCTGGAGGGACTTTTTTCACCACTGGCAGCAATCGTTTTTCAAGCCGGGAATGCACGGCATCAGCCTAACCCGCCTCACGCCTGACGGACTAATCTTTGTTCACAAAGATTTTATGCGGGAGACATCCTTTTCGGGAAAGCGAAACATCAAAATCAAAAAGAATTACCACGAGGCCATTTCACGCGTTTTCGGAATCGACAAACTGATCATCGAGCAGGCGCAGGCGGCATTGAGGGAAAATCTTCGCCTTGAGCGGGAATTTGGAATTTTCAAACCCAAAAAGGAAACCGCATGAAACCCGTGGAACCGGAGCCCGTCAAATTTTTTTGCGGGATTTTGTACGTGCAGGATGCCTTCCTGGATGCGGCCAAAAATCGGCTGATCGAAAGGTACGGCCCGATTGATTTTCAGAGTGACACCTTTCCGTTTGACGTTACCGATTACTATGTGCCCGAAATGGGCTCGCCTATTTTTCGGGTGTTTGTCTCATTTGAGAATTGGATTCATCCCAAAGACCTGGCTCGGATAAAAATTGAAACGAACGCCATCGAAGAGGAACTTGCTGCCTCGGACAAACGGGCTGTGAATTTAGACCCCGGTTACATGGACGTGGGAAAGGTTGTTCTGGCGTCCGCCAAATACAACATCCAGAAAATTTACCTGGATTTCGGGATTTACGCCGATCTGACACTTTATTATGAGAAGGGACATTTCTTTCCCTACCCGTGGAGTTTTCCGGATTTTAGGACTAATCGCTACGAACGGCCCTTTTTGCTGATTCGCGAGCGGTTCAAAGTGCAGCACAAAAAATGGATTCGGAACCGGAAAAATCATTGATTCGCGCATTCGCGGCCATAAAAAGCAAATTTATTTGCGTTTCAAAAAAATAACCGAAAAAAATCAAACAGACTGCATTTTTAAGATAAACCTGAAAACAGGACAGCCAATTCATGGATTCTCAGCAGAAACGCCATACACATGTCCTTAAAAATGGGAGACTTTTTACGTCCCGAGGGCTGGAAGCCGCGGATATTTGGATTGAAGGCGGAAAAATCACGCACATCGTCCCCCCGCAGAATCGGACGGTTCCCGAAAGTGCCGAAAACCTCGGCGGGCGGCTGGTTCTCCCCGGATTCGTGGATGTGCATACCAACGGAGCCGCCGGTTTCGACACCACCTGGGGCTTGTACAATCCGCAAACTAACACGTTTGATTCCTCCGAGTCCGCCTATTTTGAAGGACTCCGGCGGGCGGCACAGTTTTTTCTGTCACGGGGCGTGACGACCGCCATTTTAACCACCATTTCCGCTCCTCTCGAACAGATTCGGCACGTGTTGAGATTATTTGCCCGATTCAAAGCCACCCATCCTCTGGGAGCCGTTTTTAAAGGGATTTTTATCGAAGGAACTTTCATCGCTTCGCCGGAATTTGCGGGAGCTCACAACCCTGAATTCTTTCAAAAACCCTCACGGGATCTCATTCAAAGCCTTCAGGAAGATGCCGAAGGAAATCTCCGCGTGATAAATATTCCACCCGAACACGGAAAAGCGGTTTGGGATTTGATTCCCACTCTGCGCGAGTGGGGCATTCTCACCGTTGCCGGACATTCAGGGGCTACGTTCGATCAGTTTAAAAAGGCGGCTGAAAAGGGACTTTGCGGGGCGGTGCATCTGATGAACGGGCCGATTAAAAGCTCGTACAAACCCTTTTACGGCGGAGGGGCGTTTGAAGCGGCTCTTTCCCTGGACACGGTTTTTGCGGAACTGATCCCCGATTATTTTCACGTGAGCAAAAGCTATCTGCTGGATGCCATCCGCCGCAAGGGTACCGATCGCGCGCTGGCCATTACCGATAGCATGTTCGTGACGGGATTACCGGACGTGCGGCAGTTTCGCGTTTCCGGGATTCACGGGGAAGTGAGCCAATACGGGGACTATTTGCAGGTTTCCAGCCACCCGGACACGCTTTTCGGCAGTGTTCTGACCATGAAAAAAGCGTTTGAAAATCTGCTTTCCCTGCAAACAGGCTCACACGCCGGGATTTGGAACCGGGTGCATCCGGAGCTGCCATTTGAAACGGCCGCTTACCGCACCCTTCGCATGTGCGCCTTCACGCCTTTGAATTATTTAAGCTGTCCATCTCAAACCAGCCTGTCCGAATTAGCGCCCGGGATGGATGCCAATCTCTTGCTTTGCCAGATTTCGGGGGATTCGGGAAATTACCAACTTTCAATAGACAAGGTTTTTCTGTCCGGTGAAGCGGTCGGTTAAATGAAAAGGTTTTACTGGAATTCTTGTGTGTCATTTTTTTAGCCGTAAACTCCCTTCTTTTTTGTGCATAAAAAGAGTGTGTCATCAACGGGGATTCCTTTTATGTGGAATGGGTTGGAAAAAGGGAGCTGTCTTTTGTAAGTGATAAAATCCTTTCAAGATAGAGGCGTATCGTTTAAATGAGCTCCAACGGGGCGGGAGACACCAGCCCGGGGCATCGCCCCGGGGAAAAGGCGACCGGGAAAAGCGCTAAAGCGTTCCCTAATTCAAATATGATAATTTTAAAAACAATTCACAAAGCAAAAAACCGGAGGAAACATGGAAACACGGCAATT
>CAZMRE010000249.1:0-3422 GCA_964568545.1 uncultured Deferribacteres bacterium
GAAATTGGTCTGCGTGTGGGCCTGAGTCCCAGCGGAACGCCGCTTTTGACTCAGGAAAATCTGCGAAAAGCGTATGAATCCGGATTACGGAGTGTTTCAATCAGCATCGACGGCCCGGATAAAGAAACGCACGATTCTTTTCGAAATGTGGAGGGTTCTTTTCAGTGGGGTCTGGACGGTGCCCGCTGGACGCGGGAATTGGGAATGGACTTGCAAATCAATACAACCATCACCCGCTACAATTGGCAAAAGCTCGACAAAATGGCTCATCTCATGGAGCGGCTGGACATTTCCCGCTGGAGTCTGTTTTTTCTTGTTCCCACCGGGCGTGGAAAGGTGGAAGATGAAATTTCGGCAGAGGAATATGAAATTGTTTTGAATAAACTCTACGATTTTTCAAAAACGTATCGGTTTAGAATAAAAACAACAGAGGCACCTCATTACCGCCGCGTGGTAGTTCAAAGGCTGTCGGAAGAAATAGGTGTTTCCGTAGAAAAACTGATTAAAGAAACAAATTCAGGAAAAGGCCGCTTTTTGCCGGGAATCAATGATGGAAAGGGATTTGTCTTCATTTCTCACACAGGGAACATCTTTCCCTCCGGATTTTTACCGACCGCAGGCGGGAATGTTCGAACGGATTCGCTTGTAGACGTGTATCGTGACTCGCCGATCTTCAAGGCCCTCCGCGATCCGGATCAGCTTAAAGGAAAATGCGGACGCTGTGAATTTCGCTCCATTTGCGGAGGATCCCGCTCAAGGGCATTTGCAATAACCGGCGATTTTTTAGAGGCAGATCCGTATTGTGCTTATGAGCCGGAGGGAGTGCCGGGTTTATGAAACAGACGAATAATTTTGAAAAGAATCTCCTACGGGTTCTTCAAACCGAATTTCAGTTACAATCCCGACCATTTCTGCCTTTTGCTAGGAAATTTGGCGTGGAGGAAAAGGAAATACTGGAATCGACTCAAAATCTACTTAACAGCGGGAAAATCAGGCGGATTGCTGCCACTTTTGAATCACGAGCACTGGGTTACGTAAGTGCCCTTGCAGGGGCTCGGGTCGATCCGGATTTCCTGGAATCCGTTGCCGTTTTTGTAAGCAGCAACCCGGGTGTGACGCACAATTACGAACGGTTCCACGATTTCAATTTGTGGTTTACGATAACCGCTTCTTCAAAGGAGGCAATTCAAGCATTTCTGGGACGTGTACGGAAACAAAAAGGTGTGCAGCAGGTTCTGGAATTGCCGGTTGTGGAATATTACAAACTAAATGTTTCGTTGGATCCTGAAACCGGACAAAACGTGTCAAAGCCACCGACCCCAAAGCCTGCGGTTGTTGAAGGCCATTCTTTTTTCGAAGGGGAAAAGAATCTGATTCGGGCGGTTCAGAGAGAAATCCCATTGAAATTACGGCCGTTTCGATCAATAGGTGAAAAAATTGGCTGGGCGGAGGAAACCGTTTTGAAAACGCTGCGGAAATGGAAGAAAGAGGGAATTGTTCGCAAGATTGGGGCGGTATTAAATCACAGGCAAGTGGGAGCGCGTGCCAATGCGATGGTGGTCTGGAAAGTTCCGGAGGCACGTTCGGCAGAGGTGGGGGGACTCATGGCGGAAATCCCGCAAGTTAGCCATTGCTACCGCCGGGTAACGCATCCTGAATGGCCGTACAGTCATTATACGATGATCCACGCGGCCAATCCTGAAAATCTTTACAAAATCATTCAAGCTATTTCGAACATTACAGGCATTCAAAATTATCTGATTCTTAAAAGCGGTCGGGAGTTCAAAAAAGTGGGAATGCGCTATTTTGAGGAAGCATCGCAGGCTTGATATTTTAGAAATTGCAGCCGCGAAATCACTAAATCACATTTGAGTATAGCAGGATTTCGTAAATTACTAACACGGTGTACGCACCGGCCATTCCGATAATGATATTTTTCAAACTGATTCGCCCATTCAAAAAATAAAAATTCTTGTGGATCAGAAGTAAAATTACACTTAAAATTGTTAAAAAATATTTGATGAAAAAAAACGGGTAGGTACCAAATTCCAGGGAAAGCCGCATAATCGGGTTAATTTCCACCGCGCCAAATTGAAGAAGGACAAGTGTAAAAAAGGAGTCAACCACACTGAGAAGAACAATCCAGAGGGCTGCAAAGGATGACCGAAAGCCGTAGCGGTCTACGTAATAATTAACCTGTGCGTCAGAATCTCTGCGGTTAGCGGCGCGTCTTCCGTGCCAGAAACGAAGCTGAAGGGGATTGGTTGGACGTTTTCGACGATCGGGAATATTTCGGCCATTTTGTGTAAAATCCGGTGTTTGTTGACTCATTGTTTTTCCGATTTTATTGACAACACTTTTTTGGGGTTGAACCTACGGGTTGAAGGCTTCGTGCTTTCGTACCTTTGGGGCTGAAAACCTCGCATTTTTATGAAATACCCATAAGAAAATATCGGCAAAACAGAAAGAATTGTTAGCGCAGATGGAAATTATTAGCCCATAATTCGATAATTTTTGAATCCAAAAATGATCTCTTTTACAATTACAATTAGGATACTGGTTGTGGGCACGGCGATTAACATTCCCAGAATCCCCAATAATTGCCCGCCAATCAGAATGACCACAACGACCAGCAGGGGGTGGATTTCCACACTTCTGGCGACCACAAGAGGCGAAATAAGGACATTGTCAATGAGCTGAATCACGGTAAAGGATACGGCGATCCAGATGACAGGGGTTAGAGAAGAGGTTTGTGTTAGCGAAATCACAATCGCCGGAACGGCTCCGACAATTGGGCCAAAGTAGGGAATCATGTTTGCCAGGCCCGCGATACTTCCAATAAAAAAGTAGTAATTAATGTGCAAGATAAAGAGGGCAATAATCGAGAGGATGCCCACAAGCGAGGCGTCAATCATTTGTCCGCGAATGTAATTTCCCAATTGCTTGTCTGTTTTGTGAACCAGATTGAGAGACATTTCGAAATAGCGATTGGGCACGGCCTTAATCAGAGCCTTTTTCATGGCCGGGCCGTCTTTGATCAAAAAATAGGTAATGAATGGAATAATGGCCAGATCCGAGAGAGCGGAAAAAAGTGAAAGAGCCAGCTTAAAGAGTCCCTCCTGAAATTGAACGAGAGCCGCCTGGATTTTCGTCGTCAAATTTTGAACGGTTTCCGGGCTTCCAAGAAATGCTAATTTTTCCTGCAAAATAGCGTCCCAATTTCCAAATAGATTTTTAATGTTTCCACCTTGTAGATATTTGCTAATAGAAGTTACCTGGCCGGTCATTTTAGGGAGAAGAATGTACAGACCCCATCCAATGAGCCCTCCCAGAATAACGAATATAATGAGAGTTGCAAGCGTTCGGCTAAGTCCCTTGGCTTCCAAAAATGTGACAACCGGATCCAGGAGGTAAGCCAGCAA
>CAZMRE010000250.1:0-3420 GCA_964568545.1 uncultured Deferribacteres bacterium
TATCAGCAATCGTCGAGATTAAATCTTTTTCTGAAGCACCCTGGATTATTTGAACCGCGATTTCATTCAAAATACTCAAAAATCGGTTTCTTCCCTCAAAGAATTGTAAATTTAATATCCGACCCAGATAAAGATGACTCGTTAAACAAAATAATTCAAAAAACTCTTCATTTCGGACCAGCTCCGGCAAGGGACTTTTCCATCCAATAATTCCAAAAATAATATTTCCCTGCACGTTATGAGAAAGCAGCACTCGAATAACGTCTATTCCCTGGGATTGAAATGAGCGAATGATCCTCTGCGAAAAAATACTGGCTACCTTTTGATCTTGAAGGTCAAATTGAAGAATATTTTCCGAAAAAAGCGATTCTATTAAAAATTCTGGGGCAAAAAATTCTTTCCACTTGACATTCTGAACACGAGTACCTTTACCTTCCGATAGCACGGGTTGAATAATTTTTACCTGTTTTTCGTGGATGATAATTTGTTCAAGAAGGTCTGGCTGAAAATATTTTTGGGCAAATGCAACAACCTGTTGCGAGGCTTCCGCGCCCGAATGCGCTTCTTTAATTTTCTGTAAAAATTCGTGAATTACATCCAGCAAATTCGCCAGTTCCCTGTCATCTTCGGAAACATCCTGGACAAATGATTGTTTTTCATCGGAAGCAGGTTGAAACCGCATGGCGCAAGCGCGCACCTCGCCGCCTTTACCAAAAACAGGAAAAGCCCAATAACGAGCATTATAAATATGGTGGTTCACGTAAAGGGTTTTGATTCCGGAAGCGGGTTTGCCTGTCCTCAGAACAGTTTCCAAAGGACACTCATTCTCTTCTTTACCACAAGGATGCGACTTCTTTTGAAAAATTTGATAACAGCGGGCACCCAAAACATCCTTTTGTAAGCGCTCCAATCTCTTAAAAAAACTGGCATTTGCATCCCGAATGATAAAATCCCTGTCAATCAAAACAAGCTGATCGTCCGCTTGCTCAAAAAAGACGTCAAACCATTCTTTGGTTGAGGTCATCTTTATATTTCCCGTCTTTATTTTTGGCTGCTTTTGGCTTTGCTTCTTTTTCTTGATTTTACAGAGAAAAACAGAAAAATTTTCTATCCATATTGGTTTGTTACGCGCATATTATTCACCAGGGCAATCGTCGGATTTGATGGGATCTGCGACGCCTTCCTGGTTTATTCGCCACAAATCAATCGACTCCTTATTAAATCGCCAGGTATTCCCAATTTTAAAGGCAGGCAATTTGTTTTTTTGCAAATAGCGATAAATGGTCATGGGATGAACATGGAGATAGTTCGCCAAATCCCTAACGGTAAAAACAACTTTTTCAGTCATTGCTGCCAGGAACTCCTTTCCACTGGTTACACTCTTTTTAATCTATTTTATCTATTTTAAACATTCTTTAGCTTTAAGTCAAGTATTTTCAGCAATGTTACAAAAAAATAATAAATGTGTCATTCAAGAAAAATTTGTGATTGCCGATAAAATAAATGATGGCTTTTGAAAAAAGACTTGACACGGCTGGTTTTTTTTCTTAAATTTAAATCAAATTTAACAGTTTTAAATATTTGGAGGAGTTTATTTCGTAGTCGTTCGCTAAAGGTTTTTGGAAATTGAGACTTTTTTTAAAGCAAAATCAGAATTATTTCTGTTAAGGGTTTTTCCATTCACTTTTAGGCGGACGGCAATCTCCACCAAATTGTTAGTAACCGAATGTTTAAAAGTGGATTTATAATCCCTGCATTCGGTTTTTTGTTTTCTGAGCGATGCAGCCCAAAAAACACAAGGAAAACGCCAATTGAGGCTTTTATTTTTTAAGATTTCGGATATTGCTGACTAAAATAGTTAATCATTGTCTATTCGCAAAAGAGGAGGTTTCTTCATGAAGAAAATCGCAGTTTTAGCAGCTATTTTTCTCATTTTTCTGGCGGGGTTGCCCACACAAAGGGCGCATGCCCAGAGCGAAGCGGGAGTTTTATTTTTACAAATTTCTCCGGGTGTTCGTGCCGACGGAATGGGCGAAGCATTCGTGGCACTCGCCAATGATGCCTCGGCTGTTTATTGGAATCCCGGCGGATTGGGATTCCTGAACGGTCATGAATTGCTGATTATGCACTCCAATTGGCTTCCCCAATTGGCAAGTGACCTGTTTTACGATTACGTGTCCTATATTCATCACATAAATGGATTGGGAACATTTGGCGCCAGTGTCACCTACTTAAATTTGGGTCAACAAAATGTAACGCTTGAAAATGGCCCTCAAGTTGTCGACCATTTCACCAGTTATGATTTTGCCGTTTCGGGTGCCTTTGGAACATTGGTCGGTGAGCACACAGGCGTTGGCTTGAATATGAAAATTATTCGCAGCAATTTGGCACCATTTGGCGCGGGAAAAGAAAAAGGTGCAGGGCAAACCTGGTCGTTTGGCGTGGATCTGGGCATTCTTTACAATACCCCTTTCCTGAAGAATTTAAACCTTGGGATGAATTTGACAAATATGGGCCCGAAAATTTCCTACATCGATGTCGACCAGGCAGATCCCCAGCCAACTACGCTTAAGGTTGGTTTGGCCTACCATCTGATCAACAGCAAATACAACAAATTAACCTACGCGCTCGATTTTGACAAGCTCCTGGTCCGCCGCTACAAAAACGGTACGTCCGACCCATTTTACAAAGCCCTTTTTACGTCATGGACAGATCAACCTGTCAGGCAGGAAATGAAGGAAATCATCACTCACACGGGATTGGAATACTGGTACAGCAATCTGATTGCCCTTCGCGTGGGCTATTGGTACGATGAACTCGGAAACGTGAAACCCTACACATTCGGAGCCGGGCTGAAATATTCCCTATACCGATTTGATTTTGGCTACATTGCCGCCGGTGAGGGTCATCCACTGAACGATACCATGCGCTTTTCACTGACCATTGGGTTTTAATTGATTTTTTTGGCAGGATTTACCAGATTGATCACAAGAAACCGAGGCTTGTTGCCTCGGTTTTTTATAAAGGCTGGTCATGATGTTGTTAATTTCGTGGTATCCTCTCAGATGTATTCACTGAAAATATCGAGTTTGCCACTTGTATTTTTAGCAAGCTGTAACTCTTTCAACAACGTCATTCATTCCAGGCGCCCCGAACATTCCGGGGTCGTATTCCAATTTTTGACTAAAACTCTGGAATAACACATGCAAAAGAGAATTGGCATTCTTTTTATTCTATTGACGCTTATCGCCCAATCGGGATTCGCCAGGACACAAAAAACTGTTGCTCTAAAATTAAGAAACTCAGGTATTTCTCAAAGCCACTTGCTGCCCAATCGCTATTTTCTTCAGGGAACAGCTATCCGGAAACAAACAGAGAAATCGGACACGCTTCGCATTCTGGCGCTCAGAGTCTCCTTTA
>CAZMRE010000251.1:0-3410 GCA_964568545.1 uncultured Deferribacteres bacterium
TCATCTTTTGAATGGCTGGCGGAAATCATCACGCGAATCCGCGCTTTGCCCCTTGGCACAGTTGGAAAAGCGATCGACTGGGCAAAAATGTTTTCCTCTTCAAACAACCGCCTGCTCAGTTCCGATGCTGTTTTCTCATCACCAATCATAACCGGCGTAATGGGTGTTTGGCTGAAACCCAGGTCGAAGCCGTAATTGCTCATCTTCGCTTTAAAATACTTGGCATTATCCCAGAGCCTTTCCACCAACTCGCCGGATTCCTGCAGGATGTCCACAGCCGCGATACAGGCCGCTACGTCCGGTGGTGTGACGGCACTGGAAAACAGGAAAGGCCGGGCTTTTTGGTGCAGATAATCAACAATCAGCTTTTTACCGGCCACATACCCCCCAACCACACCAAAGGCTTTCGACATGGTTCCGACTTCGATGTCCACTTTCCCGTGCAGGCCGTAATGATCGGCAATGCCGCGGCCGGCATTCCCCAGCACCCCTTCTCCGTGGGCATCGTCCACCATGGTGATTACGCCGTAGGGTTCAGCGGTTTCCACTAATTTGTCGAGCGGAGCAATATCGCCGTCCATGCTAAACACGCCGTCCGAAACGAGGAGCTTTTTCCCGGGGTGATTTTTGTACGCTTCTAGTTGTTCCTTCAGCGAATCGGGATCGCAGTGATTGTAGCGCACAATTTTCGCCCGCGACAGTCGGGAGCCGTCAATAATGGAGGCATGATTGAGCTCGTCGGAAAAAATCAAATCGTCTTTGCCCACCAGCGCAGGAATGGTAGCGAGATTGGTGTTAAATCCTGATTGAAAAGAAATAGCCGCCTCCACGTTTTTGAATTTTGCCAGTTTCTCCTCAAGTGTGGTATGAAGCGCCATCGTCCCGGCAATGGTTCGAACGGCAGCCGGCCCCACACCGTAGTCATCAATGGCTTTCTTGGCAGCATCCCTCAGTCTGGAATCATTTGCAAAACCCAGATAATTATTGGAGCACAAATTCAGTACCTTTTTCCCATCAACCACAATCCAGGCTCCCTGAGGACTTCCGATTGTGCGAATGGTGATGAACGTTCCGGCCTGTTTCAATTCCTCCAAATCCTGTTCGATAAAATCCAATTTTCCCATACGACCTCCCTGTTTTAAAAAAGTTTTCTACACGCGCCGGCACCTTCCAAGCTGCCGGAGATATTCATTAAAAACAATCATTTAAAATACAAAAAAGAACAAACATTTCAAGAATATTTTTGCACAGTTGCCAGTCAATTCATTTTTTGAGAATCCATCCAGACTATCAGTCTTTTTGATCCAGAAGTTTTCGAATGTTCCACGCCGCCGATTTCACGGAATACGGCTTGCCAATAAAATGAACCTCAGGATCCAAAACACCGCTATGTGCAATGTGGTTGTCCGTGTACCCGGAGGCAAAAAGAATCTTTAGTCCCGGATAGATTTTTTTTAATTTTTCCGACAATTCTTTTCCGTCCATTTCGGGCATAATTACATCGGAAAACAGTAAATCAATTTTGGGTTTTTCCTGCATCACAAAATCCAGGGCTTCCCGGCCATTGGTTGCAGATAAAACAGTGTACCCCAGCCTTTCCAATCCCCGCTGGATAAAATGGCGAACCTCGGGTTCATCTTCAACAATCAGAAGGGTCTCATTTCCTTTTATGGAATTTTCATCCGGGATGTCTTCATCGGCGGAGATTTCGCTGCCTGTACACGGCCAATAAATTTTAAACGTGGTTCCGTGAGAGGGTTCGCTGTAAACAAAAATACTCCCGTTATTTTGTTTGACAATTCCGTAAACCGTCGAAAGTCCAAGCCCCGTGCCTTTGCCTACGCCTTTCGTTGTAAAAAACGGCTCAAATGCTTTGGACGCGGTTTCCTCATCCATTCCAATCCCCGAATCGCTTACAGCCAGCATAACATGCTTCCCGGTACGGCTTCCAATATGATCTTGAACATAGGACTCATCCAGAAAACGGTTTGCCGTTTCAATTGTGATCTCTTTCTCTCGTACTTTTTCAACATTTTCCTGAATAGCATCCCTGGCATTTAATACTAAATTCACAAGGATTTGTTCGATCTGGCCCGGATCGGCCTCAATTGGAGAGGCCGTTTCATCCAGAATAATTTCCAACCGGATATCTTCACCAATGAGTCGGCGAAGCATTTTTGAGGAATCAGAAATAATTCTGTTGATATTTACAATCTGAGGTTGAATTACCTGCTTTCGACTAAAAGCCAATAATTGGCGGGTGAGGTCGGCGGCTCGTTTGCCTGCTTTTAGGATTTCGTACACATCTTCCCGGATTGGATCTCTTTCGTCCATATCCATCAGAATCATTTCCGAATAGCCGTTAATAGCCGTCAGAAGATTGTTAAAATCGTGGGCTACTCCCCCCGCCAACTGGCCAATCGCCTCCAATTTTTGGGATTGATGGAGTTGATCCTCCAATTGCCGTTCCTTTGTAATATCGCGCTTAACGGCGGCATAATTAATAATCTTCCCAAACCGATCCTTTACCGGAAAAATGGTGGCATCTTCATAGAACAGAGTTCCATCTTTCTTTCGATTGATAAAGATTCCATGCCAGATTTGACCCGAAGCAATGGTTTGCCACAAATTGGCATAAAACTCATTGTCCTGTCTACCGCTTTTGAGCACATTCGGATTTCTGCCAATAGCTTCGTCCCGTGAATAGCCAGTCAGCCGTTCGAATGCGGGATTCACATATTCGATGTTTCCATTTACATCCGTAATCACAACCGCCTCGCTGGCCTGTTCAATGACCGACGCTAATTGTCTGATTTGTTTGTTTATATTTCTTTCTTCTGTAACATCGCGCGTTATGGAAACCACGCATGGGCGCTTATCAAGTTCGACCAACCGCGCAGAAATAGATCCAATTCGAAGATCGCCACTTTTTACTCGAAAATGTGCTTCGTAGTTGCGAACCTCTCCGTTTTTCTTGATTTTTCTTACAAATTCGCTTTGCTCTTTCTCGAACATCCAAATACTCAGCGATTTGATGGGCTTGCCTACAATTTCATCCCGTGTAAATCCGGTTAATTGGGTAAATTGGTCATTTATTTCCAGATAGGTACCGTTCTTAAGTTTGTTAATAGAAATGGCATCGGGGCTGGTTTGAAAAATTGTTCTGAAGCGGATTTCACTTTCTTCAAGGGCTAACCGTGCCCGCATTTGTTCGGAAACATCCAATGCGAATGCCACCACAACATCCCTGCCCTTGTATTTGCCCCGATTCAAACGAACCGTCTTAGGAAAGATTTCACCATTTTTGCGGAGACCCCAGAACTCAAATTGCTGGGGTTCTCCCTCAAATGCTCGCTCCACCATTTTTGCCACTTTTGAAAGATCATTTTTCCCAGGAGCGGAAACAAATT
>CAZMRE010000252.1:0-3407 GCA_964568545.1 uncultured Deferribacteres bacterium
TGTACATGTCGTGAAAACGAGCGGGCAGTCTTTTTACCTCACTCCAGATCGGCGGAAAAAGAATTTCCATGGCTTCCATTAGCGAAAGGTCAAAAGCAAACATGAAACTTTCCAGAACACGGTCGAGGTTTTGGGAGTCACTTCCGCTGGAAACGAGTTGAAATCCCAGTTGGCGGGCTTCCTTTTCCAGACGCTGAATAGTATTGATTTCGCCGTTGTGGCCCAGTGT
Source organism: uncultured Deferribacteres bacterium (assembly GCA_964568545.1). GTDB lineage: Bacteria > Zhuqueibacterota > JdFR-76 > JdFR-76 > BMS3Abin05 > BMS3Abin05. Next base: position 230 of record CAZMRE010000252.1, read on the forward strand.
GGAAAACATTTGCGCCCGCTGAGGAATGGAATCGGTATTCGTTGAAAAGCGTCCGTGAGCCAGAGAAATCGCCGATCGAAAATCTGGATGGCGCAGTTCGGGGAAGTAGCGCATCAGAGCCGAGGTGTCGCCGCGCACTTTGTAAATGACTGAATTTTTACTGAAAGAAACTATGTGCACGTGGTTGAATTTTCGTTCAATTTCCAATGTGGCCAAAAAAGTCTGTTTGTCTGTTGACACGCGGAATTGGGCAGGCAGGCAGGCGATCTGATAAAAAACGGGCTCGGTGGCACGCGCTTTGGGGCCCAGATATTCCGGCATAGTTTTAGCTTTCTGGTGAAAGATTATGTCGAAACCGTGTTCAGATAGAATCGAAAGCATCTGCTTGACCAGCGCCGACAGCCGACGAGGGCTAGATTCGTCAATCATGAGATGTGCTACGGTGAAATAGGGATCGTAAACAACCGAAGTATTCATTCGCCGATTAGCCAGCGTTTTCTCCCAAACTTTTCGCGGGATGTCCGTTTGAATGCCGGCACCATCGCTTTCAAAATTGATTTCGCCCGTGCGATGTTCCATAGCATCCAGTGCCATAAGGGTTCGCCGCACGTTGCCGTGGGTGGCAATCCCATCTTTTTTGACGAACGCAACGATAGCACAACTGTCTGATTCTTCCAGGGAATGTTCGCGGGCAATTTTCTTGCTCATAATTTCCTCAACAGAAAATAGTTGTTTCCCGGGTATCGAATGTAAAGGGTTATTGAATTTGTTGGATTTTAAAGATGTGCGATACCCGGGTTTTGTTGTTGTTTACCTGGGTATCCTTGTAGAAGGAAAACCGGAAATGGGCATAGTCAGGCTGAAAGAAAACAGGTGATTTCCCAAATTTAATGGCTGCACGTTATTTCCATTTCCGATGGACAATTTTAAAGACCTTATAAAAAAATTCCGTAGCAAATGGGCTTCCCATAAATCCGCAAGAGATAAATTTAATTGATAACAAAATAATCAATTTTCTCCCTCTGTGCAAGCGAAAAAATATTTTTATTAAAATCACTCTAAAAGGATTACCCTTGCCCTATTTTATCCTTGCTTAATTTTCTGATTTTCGTTATATTAGGCCATTCATTTGTTCTTTTTATCAAAACCCTGCGTGCTATTTATAAAAAGGAGGATTTATGGCAGAAAAAAAGGTTAGACTACCGGCAAATGCGTACACTCCCCTGAAACCCGGAGAAAAATACATCCCCTTTGTTCCTGCGGATATTCACCCGCCTGAAGTGACGGTGCGATCGGTATCGTGGGGGGTTATTATGGCCTTGATTTTCACAGCAGCCACGGCCTATCTGGGACTCAAAATCGGGCAGGTCTTTGAAGCGGCCATCCCAATTGCCATTCTAGCCGTTGGAATCGGTGCCATTTACAATCGAAAAAGCACCATCCTTGAAAACGTGATTATCCAGTCGATTGGCGCAGCTTCCGGTGTGGTCGTTGCTGGTGCTATTTTTACCCTTCCGGCATTGTACATTTTGAAATTACCGGTTAATTTTCTTCACATTTTTCTTTCTTCACTATTTGGCGGATTTTTAGGAATTCTCTTTTTGATTCCGATGCGAAAGTATTTTGTGGCTGAACAGCACGGTCTGCTTCCTTTTCCTGAAGCTACGGCTACCACGGAAGTGCTTGTAACCGGGGAAAGCGCCTCGGATCAAGCGAAGGTGCTGGTGTACGCCTCTATCGTGGGGGGATTGTACGATTTTGCCATTGCCACGTTTGGTCTCTGGAAAGAGGTAGTTTCCACCCGCGTGGTGCCTCTTTTTGCCACGCTGGCGGACAAAACCAAGTTGGTCATCAAAATGAACGCGGGTGCAGCCGTGATGGGCTTGGGCTACATCGTTGGTCTGCGTTACGCCTTGATCATTGCTGCGGGCAGTTTCGTTTCCTGGCTGGTACTTATCCCGGCCATCTGGTTTTTCGGAGCGCACATTTCTTCTGTGATTTCCCCCGGAACCATTCCTATTGATCAAATGACGGCTGAACAAATCTTTGGAAGCTACGTTCGGCACATTGGTATTGGAGGAATTGCAGCCGCAGGAATTATTGGCATCATTAAATATTCAAAGATCATTCTTTCGGCATTCAGCCTGGGATTTAAAGAATTAGTAGGCGGTGCAAAAGCCAGCAAGGCAGCCGAGCGTACACAGCGGGACATCCCAATGTCCATCGTGATTGCTCTCATCGGCCTTACGCTTATTCTTGTGCTCATTTTCTTTCGGATAATGGTTGTGGACACCTGGACAATTGCTATTGCAGCCCTACTTGTGGTGTTTATTATTGCCTTTCTTTTCTCCACCGTAGCGGCTCAGGCCATTGCCATTGTGGGCGTGAATCCGGTTTCAGGGATGACATTAATGACCCTTATTTTGGCCAGTGCCATTTTGGTGGCGCTGGGTCTTAAAGGAACGGAGGGCATGGTTTCGGCGCTGATTATTGGTGGTGTAGTCTGTACGTCGCTTTCCATGTCCGGCGGCTTTGTCACCGATTTAAAAATTGGTTACTGGATCGGCGCCACGCCGGCCAATCAGGAAAAGTGGAAATTCCTGGGCACGCTTATTTCCGCTGCGGCCATTGGCGGTGTGATTTTGCTGCTTGACAAGGTTTATGGGTTTGTTCAAACGCCGGGTAATCCCCAGGCGCTGGCAGCTCCTCAGGCCAATGCCATGGCAGCGGTCATTACGGCGATAATGGGAAAAGGAGCTCCCTGGCTTCTGTACACCGCGGGCATTTTTATGGCGATTATCATGGAATTCTTGGGCGTTCCTCCGCTGGCTTTTGCGCTGGGGATGTATTTACCCATCGAGCTGAACACGCCTGTTCTTGCAGGCGGATTGGTAGCCTATTTTGTGGAAAAAAGCAGTAAGAATCCGGATGTGAGCAAGGCGCGAAAAGACCGCGGCATTTTGATTGCATCAGGATTTGTGGCGGGCGGTGCCATTATGGGGGTCGTGAGCGCATTCCTTTCGCTTGGAATCAGCAGCCACCTGATCCCGCATTTGAATACCGGTTTTGGCAAAACAGTTGCCGGTGAATGGGTGAGTATTGTTTTCTTCACGGCATTGTGTATTTACATGTACCTCTACGCCAAACGGGCAGCGAAGGAAGAATAGAAACTTTAACT
>CAZMRE010000253.1:0-1657 GCA_964568545.1 uncultured Deferribacteres bacterium
TTGTTGGGAATCATTTGATTGATGAAAGCCACAATCTGCCGGGTACTGCGGTAATTATTTTGAATTTTGAAAACCTTGCAATCCGGGTGTTTGGCAAAATCCAGAATATTTTGGTAGCGGGCTCCCCGAAATGAATAAATGCTTTGGGCATCGTCTCCCACAACCATCAGATTTCCGTGGGCGGCTGCCCATTTTTCTGCCAATTGCGCCTGAATCAGGCTTGTATCCTGAAACTCGTCCACCAGAACCCATCGAAATTGATCGGAGATCTTCTGAGCGATTACGGGATTTTCCTCAAATAGTCGCATAATATAAAGTTGGAGATCATCGTAATCCAGTGCATTTAATTGCGCCTTTCGCCGGAGATAATCCCGGTAAATGGCTTCCAGATGATCGAGAGACGGAATAAATCGCGGGTGCAGTTCAAGAACGGCCTCCCGCAGGCTTACCAGCACATTCCCCATGTAGGAGTAGAGACCCGCAAGGGCTCTGGGCGCCAGCACCTTCGGCTGTTTATCTTTGGCAAAATTCCGGGTCAAATATTCGCGGCGGGAAATTTTCAAAAGTGAAACGGAATCATCCCGATCAAGGATGGTAAAATTGGGCGCCACACCCACATGCGTGCCATATCGGCGCAAGAGGCTGTTGCACACGTGATGAAACGTACCTGCCAGCATATCTGAAAGCTCCTGGCGAACCAAGGTCTGAGACCGGTGGATCATTTCACGAGCCGCTCGCCGCGTAAATGTGACCAGAAGAATTTCAGAGGGGAGCACACCGCTTTGAATCAAGTGAGCCACCTTGTATGTAATCACGTGGGTTTTCCCGGAACCCGGTCCCGCGATCACCAGACTCCTCCCCTGCGATTTGAGAACAGCTTCGCGCTGCTCGTCATCCAATTGGTCATAAAAAGAAGCAAGGGATGTCCCCCGCTCTTTTAGATGGTAGGTTTTCTGAGCCATATTTTCTGTTACTGAATCAAGCACGGATATATTCCAAATTTTTTTGCAAAAGGATCAGCCGCGAATGCGCGAATTGCATTTTTTATTCGAATAAAATTCGTGAATTCGTGGCGTTAATATATTTTCACCTTTTTCAAACCACCTCATCCTCACTACCCCCGGTTCCGCCTTTTTTCATATCGTAGGCTTCGCGCTCGGCCTCGTCAATCATCTGATCCAGTTCCTCTTTGTCCATTTCCTCGCCCAGTTCGCCGCCCATTTTTTTCATAAATTTTACAACGGATTTCGGATCGTTTTCATCGAGTCCGCTCCACGCACTTGGATCGGATAGCTTTTCAAGTCGATCTTCCTCCGATTGAACCGTTGCAAAGCGGGAAATCACCCGTTCCAGCCGGGTACTGCCGCACCAGCGGCATTTCAATTCCCGTTTTTCATCCCGCTTTAAGAATAAGAAGTTTGTGCGTTTTCCACAATCCAGACAGCGATATTCGTAAATTGGCATAACTCCTCACCTCTCTATTTTCTGACCTGTATTATTTATAATTTTCTGCCACAAAGACCCTAAGTCACGAAGATTATGATAATTAAAGCAAGCAGCTAATTAAAATTTTGTTTATTCTGCGCGAATTTCCAAAAGCAGGGCGTTTTTGTCGATGGCTTCGCCCTGCTTTACCCCGATCGATTTTACGATTCCA
>CAZMRE010000253.1:1757-3400 GCA_964568545.1 uncultured Deferribacteres bacterium
GGCGTTTTTGTCGATGGCTTCGCCCTGCTTTACCCCGATCGATTTTACGATTCCAGAAACAGGGGCTTTGATTTCATTCTCCATTTTCATTGCCTCAATCACCATCACTCCTTGGCCTTTTTCAACAGAGATTCCTTTATCCACGGAAATTCGCACCACAAGGCCCGGCATGGGTGCGTTGATCGGCACAATTCCCTCAGCTTTCGCCTCACTGCGTGTCAACTGTTTGAGAAGCCGCTGCCTTTCATCTTCAACTTTTGCCAGATAAGACTGCCCTTCAATCCCAATTTGAATCGACCCATTCTGCAGCGATGCCCAAACATCGTAGCTTTTGCCGTCCAAAAAGAGCGAATAGATCGACGAGTTATTAATCCGCTTAAAATCGACAGGAATCGACCGGTTTTCAAAAAACAGCGTTGCGCCGCCATTTTCACCGTTTTGTTCCAATTCATATTCCTTGTCGCGAATGGTCACAAAATATTTCATATTTACCTCATGTTCTGTGTACGACCGGCAATTTTCCAGGGACTTTCACACGTTCTGTGATTTTGGGAAACAGGCAGCTTTGACGACACTTTTCCCTGAGAAACCAGCAAGGCAGCAATTGCCGCAATTTTTGAATGGTCTCCCTGCTCGAATGTTCCTTTCCGGAATTCCTTTTCAACAAAACTTGTGTCAAAATTCCCGCTCTGGAAGTTTTTATTTTGCATCACCATCAATCCAAAAGGGATGGTTGTTTGAATCCCGTAAATCTGATACTCTTTTAAGGCACGAATCATTCGGGCAATGGCTTCGTTTCGGTCCTTTCCCCACACAATTAATTTAGAGAGAATCGGATCGTAAAAAAGCGATACCTCGAATCCTTCGTAAACACCGCTGTCCTCCCGAACGCCCGGGCCGTTTGGCGGACGAAGAAATTGAATTATTCCCGCAGAAGGCATAAAATTGTTCGCAGGGTCTTCGGCATAAATCCGCACCTCGATGGCGTGCCCGTGTTGCCGAATTTCTTCCTGTGAATAGCTCAACGGAATTCCCGAAGCGATTTTCAATTGCTCCTTTACCAGATCGATTCCCGTTGTTTCTTCCGTTACCGGATGCTCTACCTGAAGACGCGTGTTCATTTCCAGAAAATAGTAGTTGAGATGCTTGTCCACCAAAAATTCAATCGTACCGGCATTCTGGTAGCCGCAGGCCTGTGCGGCCTTCACAGCAGCCTCACCCATCTGTGCGCGCATTTCGGGCGTCAGAAGCACAGAAGGCGATTCTTCCACCACCTTTTGATGCCTTCGCTGAATGGAACATTCCCTCTCCCCCAGATGAATGACGTGGCCAAACTTGTCAGCAAGAATCTGAAATTCAATATGACGGGGATCCTCCAGATATTTTTCAATGTACACCCGATCATCGCCAAAAGCTGATTTTGCTTCTGATCGGGCTGTGCTAAGCGCCGAATCAAAATCCTCTTTTCGGGATACAATTCTCATGCCTTTTCCCCCGCCTCCGGCCGCTGCTTTCAACAGAACCGGAAATCCGATTTCTTCGGCCATTGCAATGGCATCCGATTCATTTGAAATGGGCTCAAGCGTGCCGGGTACTGTGGGGACGCCTGCGGCTTTCATTCGCTGGCGGGCAATGGTTTTGTC
>CAZMRE010000254.1:0-3393 GCA_964568545.1 uncultured Deferribacteres bacterium
TGCCATATTAGTCCGAAAGATATTGCCGAGGATCGAAAATTTGAAAATCTCACACAAATCTGGCTGGCTGGCGACCATTATAAATGGCGTGCGATGCGGGCAAACGGCGTTGACGAGAAGTTCATCACGGGCAACGCCACCGATTGGGAAAAATTCCAGAAGTGGGCGGAAACTGTTCCGCACACATTGCGCAATCCGCTTTACCACTGGACACACATGGAATTGAAGAAACCTTTTGGAATCACGGATATTCTGAATCCGGATTCAGCAGAGAGAATTTACAAGTCCTGCACGGAAATGCTTCAGCAAGATAATTTTTCTTGCCGCAATCTAATTAAAAAGTGGAATGTTGAGGTTATCTGCACAACAGACGACCCTGTAGATTCGCTGAAATACCATCAGCAACTTCAGAAAAGCGATTTTGACGTGCGCGTGCTTCCGGCGTGGCGTCCCGACAAGGCGATGGCTGTGGAAAATCCCGCAAATTTCAACAACTACCTGAACAAGCTGGGGGAAGCAGCAGATGTGAACATTGCCACATTTCCCGATTTGCTGGAGGCTTTGCGCCGCCGCCACGATTTTTTCGCCCGGATGGGCGGTCGCCTATCCGACCACGGCATCGAAGAATTCTACGCCGAAGACTATACCGAGACTGAAATTTCTTCCATTTTTAATAAAGTGCGTTCCGGGAATAAGTTGGAAGAAATGGAAATCAGAAAATTTAAATCAGCCATGCTTGTTGAATTTGCCGTCATGGATTACGAAAAGGGGTGGGTACAGCAATTTCACTACGGCGCCATTCGAAATAATAATACGCGAATGTACAAACTTCTGGGGCCAGATACCGGCTTTGATTCCATGGGCGATACCCCTGTTGCCAAAAACATGGCCAGATTTTTTGATCGTCTGGCTAGCCAGGAAAAGCTCACGAAAACCATTATTTACAATATTAATCCGAAAGACAACGACATGGTGGCTACCATGATTGGCAATTTTCAGGACGGCTCTGTTCCAGGCAAAATGCAGTTTGGCTCCGGCTGGTGGTTTCTGGATCAAAAGCAGGGAATCGAAGCACAGTTAAATTCTCTCTCAAATCAGGGACTTCTCAGCCGTTTTGTGGGAATGCTAACTGATTCGAGGAGTTTTCTTTCTTATTCAAGACACGACTATTTCCGGCGCGTACTCAGCAATCTGCTCGGAAATGACATGGAGAAAGGACTTCTTCCAAACGATTTGGAACTGGTTGGGAAAATGGTTCAAAATATTTCCTATTTTAATGCAAAGAATTATTTCAGGTTCTAAACTTGTTGCAATTCTTTTCCTGAGCCGGATAATGTTTTTTCGTTATTCTCATTAAGGATTTCCCGCAAGATTAAAGCGGTAGCACCCATTGAAACAGAATAAATTCCAAATGGTGAAAAAGAAATTTGAGGAAGTGAAATCCCAATTGGGAACAATTTCGCTGATTTTCGCTTCACGTAGGGAACAATGTAATCATCAATAAAAAAAGTGACCTGAGAAATATCTCCGCCAATAATAATTTGCTCAGGGTTTAAAAATGCAATAATATCAATGATCTTCTTTGAAACAATCAAACCAATATTTCTAAAAACGTAATTAGCGATCCGGGAATTTTCAGACGTGCATTTCAATAGATCAGAAAAAAGAATCTCGTCCCCTTTCTCCAATTCCTTAATTAACTGCAATTCATTTTTGTACTTCTGAACCGCCTTTTTGACCAATTTGGAAATGGGCGGCAGAATTGGGAATATTTCGCCTGCCGTTCCGGAAAACCCCTCGTAGAGTTTACAACCAATAATAAGCCCGGCACCAATACTGAAAAAATCTTCATTAATGGTTAAATAGATGATATTTTCAGGCAAAGCATTGACCGAATTGGGGTACCATTTCACTCCGAGAGCACCGGCGTTAGCGTCATTTGAAATCATGATTGGAAATGCCAGACTTTTTTGCAATAAGCTTTGCAGAGGAAAATTTCTCAAATTGAGGGATTTTGAATAGTGAATGATCCCCTTCTTGGAATCTACCAAACCCGGAAGAGCCAGACCAATTCCAAGGATTTTTTCTCTTGGAATATTCTGTTCTTCTACAAGTTGGTTGACGTAGTTTCTAATAACGCTTTCAATTTGGGTTCCCCCTATCTTGCCCAGACTTTGCCGTTTTTCCTGATAGGTTATTTTATTTGAAAAATCAATAATAGTTGTGCGTATCTCTTTGGGAATAATTTCCAATCCGATAATAACACCTCTGTCACTCCGAAGCTGCCACAATGTAGGGGGCTTTCCGCCCACACTGGAGGAATTTCCAATGCGGCTTACTTGAATTAAACCCTCCTTTTTCAAAGATCGGAGAATATAGACAATTGTAGAGGGCAAAATATTCGTAAGACGGGCAATTTGAGCACCGGAGATTTCCCCGTACAAGCGAATCGTATTCAACACCCGTCTATGCTTAAAATCCTTCAGCCTAATTGGAATAACAGGATTCATAAAATATTTCCTTTTCTAAATAGTCTAACAGGATTTACAGGACTATGCAATAGCTGATAAAAATAGCGTTTATACACAGCCATTTATCTCTGATACAAACACGATTTATTATTATTTCTTTATTAACAAATAATTATTTAATAGCAGCTAAAAATCTATCTAATAAAATAATGATGGGTTTATTCATATTATAAAATTATTTAAATTTATACTTATTTAACCAATTTGTCAAGTATTTTTTTGACCTACGCGAAATTCTCCATGCCGGTATCTATTTAGTCTCTCAACAAAAACACCGGAAATAATGTGGCGCAAGCATTTTACTTGCGGGGGCTTATTATTAGAAATATCAAAAAAATTAAAAATTAAATCGCAATTTAAAATGTAAAAATGCCGGCCCCAAAAAACAGTTGCAAAAAATTCCCTTGCTTTATTCCATGCAATCTACGGTTGCCGTTTCTTGCTCAAGAAAAAAGGGTGTGGGCACAATTTTAAAAAGGTACAAATTCGAAAAACCCTATTTCCAAATTGTCCATATTATCCAGCAATCAATCGGGCATATTGCACCGCTTAAAGGCTATTTGAATTTTGAATTCATTTTACTTTTTTCATTTTGCTATTTTCATTCGTTTCCAATTGGTTCTTGGTTTAAGTGGCAACATAAGTACACATTATTCGGATGAGCCATTTTTGTTTTTGATAAATATCTTGACAGCCCCGCTTTTTTTTAGTAAAATAGAAACAGGCGATTAAGGAATGCTTTTCCGATCGTTCAGATCAGTATTCTGGGAGAGTATTTCTATTGATTAGAACGGGATGTGAAGTGAGTGGAAAATGAAAATTCACTATCTAAACGGAAGGCGACTCTACCGCGCCATAAAGG
>CAZMRE010000255.1:0-3388 GCA_964568545.1 uncultured Deferribacteres bacterium
CTCAATATTATTGTGGCAATAAAAAAATGGGATGCACTGTTTATTAATAATTTAAGTCATCTTGGTATTCAAGATGAGCTAACATCTACGCTTTTTCGTAAATGCTGGGATGTAAGAGTTCAAATAAAAAAGCCTGTCAGAAAATCTGACAGGCTTTGGATTGAATAGAAACTGCCCTATTTCATTAAAACCATCTGACGTGTGCTCTTGAAATTATTGACATGCATAGAGTAATAGTAAACGCCTGATGTAACTCGAACACCGGCGTCGTTGGTAGCATCCCAGGTTACCTTGTACGTACCGGGAGCCTTGTTTTCGTTGTCGACCAACGTTCGCACCTTTTTGCCCAGAGCGTTGTAAATGGTAATCGTTACGCGACCCGCTTTTTTCAGAGTAAAGGAAATGTTAGTGGTCGGGTTAAAGGGATTTGGGTAATTTTGATTCAACGTGTAATTCTGAACCAAATTTACAGGTATTTCATGAACAGCATTTCCGGCACCGGCTTCCAACATGTAGAAACGAGGCTGGAGAGAATCACCATCTTCAACAGCAATTAGCAATTCTGGTTTTCCGTCGCCATTCATGTCGTTGGAGGTGTAACCCTCAAGCTGATCTTCGGCATCGCCAGGAAATGAAATATCATAAATTCGGGCGCCACGGGCGGTATCCGTGTTGAATACCTTGGTGTAGGTATAGCTGGCGGAATCGGCCACATCGCCACTGCCATTGTATTCCATTCTCCAAACACTGCCGGTGTAGTTTCCGCCGATAAAAATGTCACCGTTACCGTCTTTGTCAAAATCACCGGCGGCCAATCCACGAATGCCACCGGGCTCAACAGTTGCCACGATTGGGGTGTTGGTGCTGTCGGCGGTTGCCAGATCAGTAATGCCTACATCTAAAGCCACGGTACCATTGGTGCGTCCCAGGACAACTTCTTGTTTGCCGTCGTTGTTCACATCCAGATGGCTTGCGCCCTGAATGGTTTTGTACGTGTAGAAATCCAAAACGTGTTTCTCGTAGGTATCTGGAGCAGTGGCTTCATAAAAAACCTGGGGGCCTCCTCCGCTGTAGATGGAAAACAAAGCTTCCTTGTGGCCGTCATTATCCACATCCGTAATGTCAGCAGAATAAACAGATCCGTATCCCGAAGTAGTGTCAATCATCTCCTTTTTCCATTGAGTGAAAATACCAGAAAAATCGCCGTCCAACGAGCAGATCATTAGGGCAGATTTAGCTGATGACGCCCATTTGCGGAAGCCAACCGCCAGTTCGTCTTTTCCGTCGCCGTCAATATCTCCTGCAGCCATGGCTGAAGGACGGGTATTGGTAGCCGGAAGAGCATCGAAGTTCCACGTAGCCGTAGGGGTGTCTGGCAACCCTTTGCCCGGTTCACCTTCAAAAACCAACAGGCGGTCAGGGTTGGCATCGGGTGTAGGCTGGTTGCTGCTGTAAGGTACACCAATTACCAATTCCTTGTTGCCGTCGCCATCAAGGTCAGCCACACACGCCGTTGGAAAGGATGCCCAGCTAAATTCACCTGCGGAATACTTCCAGGTCAGGTCAAAATTACCTGTGCTGGGATTGTATTCGTAAAGGTAAACAGCATTGGATGTTCCATGATCGAGCCCCGAATTCGGGCCGGTTTCATCTGTTACGTAGAAAAACTCCATGTTGCCGTCGCCGTCAAAATCATATCCGGCGTGGACTTCGTCCAAATCGGCGATCCGTTGGGGCAAAATAACAGAATCAACAGCCGTTTGTGTCTTTGGCTGCTCCAGGATTTCCATCACTTTTGTGAATCCGTTGCCCAAATATTCCTGGCTGTAGCCAAAGGAAGCCATAAAGAAAACAAATACACCCACAAAAAATAATGCGCTAAACTTTTTCATACGATTTACCTCCTTTTTTAGTTAGATTAACCAATGCGAATCTTAACAAAACAGCTTTTTTCACCTCCTTCCCACGATCAGTGATTCCAGAAAATTGAAAAGATTCTATTCCTCTGGGAGATTATGCTCAATATCCAAAAAATGAAATATGATTTTAAAATTGCCCCCACGAAATATTTTTAAGAATTGAAAACCTAAAAATCCACATTCGGGTTGGTTGATAGAGAAAAATTTACAATAGTATAAAGAAAAAAAATTGCATTGTCAAGACAAAAATTCAAGATGCCTAATTTTTTTTACTTGACTTGTGATAATAAACTTGATTATATTAGAAATAAATTTTTATCCCTTTAAAAAATCTTATAAAAACAAAAGAGGTAGGCCATGAAAAAAAAGTACTTGTATCGTGTTATTGTCTTTCTTTTGTTTACCTTTGCTCTTGGTACGGCCGTCAGTTTTGCCGGAACCACAGGAAAAATTAAGGGAAAGGTGGTTGATGCACGGACGGGAGATCCCCTGCCCGGCGTGAATGTTCTAATTGTTGGAACCACAATGGGAGCCGCAACGGATATCAATGGAACCTTTTTTATTTTGAATGTTGCTCCGGGTACGTACAAGCTGCGTGCCACGATGGTTGGCTATGCTCCGAGCGAGGTGACAAATGTTAAGGTATTTGCCGATTTGACGGCTACCATTAATTTTAAGCTTTCCCAAACCGTTATTAAGGGCAAAGAAGTGACAGTAGTTGCCGAGCGTCCTATGATTCAACGGGATGCAACTGCCAGTGCTGCTGTGATGACTTCCGACGATATTGCTGTAGCGCCTGTTGAAAATTTCAAGGACCTAATGATAACAAAGGCAGGTGTTTCCGTTGACGCAGGGGGCAATCTCCACATTCGCGGCGGTCGTTCAGGGGAAATCGCTTATATTGTTGACGGTATCGCGAATACAAACCCGTTTAATAATGGTCTGGGTGTGGAAGTGGCTACAAATGCCATTGCGGAGATGTCTGTTATTACGGGTTCTTTCAATGCCGAATATGGACAGGCTCTGTCCGGTGTGATTAATATTGTTACCAAGGGCGGACAAACCACCTATTCTGGTAACTTTTCTGGTCAGAGCGGCGATATGGTTACACGGCATAAGCATACATTTTACAATATCGATCAAATCAATCCGCTAAATACGACGGAGGCGAAAGCTAGTTTTGGCGGGCCAGTTCCATTCTTACCGAAAAATCACACATTTTTCGTGTCCGGGCGCTATTACAATGATAAGGGATACCTTTATGGTATCCGCATGCACAATACCACAGACGGTATCGACAGTATTCGCACCGGCGACGGATCGATTATATCGATGAATCCTTCCAGACTTTTGAATGGGCAGGGAAAGTACAGTTTTAGAATTTCGCCGAGTATTCGATTGATGCTAAGCAGCCTTTTGGAATCCCGGAAATGGCAAAATTACTCCCATTCCCGAAAATATGTTCCGGA
>CAZMRE010000256.1:0-1481 GCA_964568545.1 uncultured Deferribacteres bacterium
CTCCAAACAAGAGCCTTCCTTTCTACCCCAATCAGCCACTGATTACCCGCTTCATCTGCCGTGATATCCAGTAAGGCGTCAAGCGCGGGAAAATGGCCCGTTTAGCTCTGGCAATCGGATCTTCCCAAACAGATTCCCAGTGATCCGCCATTTTCTTAAATACATCCTCGCCGGTCCATTCAAAGAGGACTCGCATTTGGGCAATGTGAATCCGGTGGTATTTTTCGTCCACCACACGCTTTGTTAGTAAATCGTATCGAGAACCGTAGCCGGCGTCGAAATATTTGATTTTTTTCAGAAACGTAATCACGCCGCTTTCAAACAGGCGATGCGCATCCACATCCGCTGTTACAAACGCATACTCATAAATGCCGATCATTGCGAAAATCATCCCATTCAGCACATGGGGCGGTGGATCGGTGGGATACTCCTCGAACCAGACATTTCCGTCTTCATCGGTGAAGGTTACCCCGCCCTTGTCAATGGGAAAAAGAAACGCCTGAAAGGCCGCTCGGGACGCCTTCAAGTAAACCAGCTTTTTTGTTTGTTCGTAGGCTCTCAGCAGAAGCGATATTCCTTCACCCTGAGCCATCGCGCTGGCCCACGGGGGTTCCAGATGGTAAAGCGGCATCGAAAAATCGTGCTCCCACACCCAGAAAAGATCGTTTTGTTTTTTCAGATGATTCACCAGCCAGTTTGCCGACAGCAGAAAGCGCGAATAATCCTCTTCCGATTGATTTTGGAGAAATCGCTGATGAGACGCCAATCCGAATTGGGCAATTGTCACGGGGGTGTACGTAACCGGAAACCGCCCGTTTTTCGTAGAAACTCCGTGCGTTTGAAACCACGTCTTGTAATCAACCAGAGGAAGCCCCTGCTCATCAAACGGGCCGTACGCTCCCGATTGAATGCGCTGAAATTCCTCGCTCAGATCCATCGGGTACGCTCCCAGAGTTTTCACGGGAGAAACTTGTCTATTTTGAGGATTAGCCCGCAATTCGCACCCATCCCATTTGAATCAGTCGTAAATAGAATTTAAAATCGTCAATTTTCGGTACAAACAAATCGCCCAGCCGTGGGCGACTCTTTTTCCACAGCCAGTACAAATCCAGAATCAGCATTAAACCGTAGGCTGCCGTCGATGCCAGCGCCGCGCCCAGAATTCCGATTTTTGGAATCCACCACAGGTTTAAGGAGAGATTCAGCACAAAACCAGCCAGTGCAATCCGCATCGTAACGGCCGGCTTCCCAAAGGACAAAATGTAGCTGGAAATAATTTTTACCAAACTTAGGGCAATCACTCCTGCGTAAAGTCCCCGCAACGCGCGAACCGACGGCAGAAATTTTGCGCCAAACAACACCTTCACCAGTGGATAATCAATCAAAAATAAAATAGCAATCATAAGAACGGAAATCCAGAAAATGTGACGCAGCACGCGGGTGAGTACAGCCAGTCGTTCGACAGAAGACATCGCCCCAAA
>CAZMRE010000256.1:1581-3381 GCA_964568545.1 uncultured Deferribacteres bacterium
CAGAAACATGAGCAATCGCGTGCCAAAGGTCAAGAGGCTGTTTTTTGCAATAGATTGATGCATAAAACCTGCTGTTTTTAAAGAAAACTTTTCAGATGATCGCCCGATAGAAGTCTTCAAGTTTCGCAACCTGATTGGGCAAAAAATAGTCCGAGGCCCGTTTGCGAGCCAATTCCGGATGAACCGGTGCTTGCATTGCCTGCAAAATAGCCGCCGCCAGAGCTTCCGGCGTTTGCTCTTTCACCACGTACCCCAATTCCGGGCGATTCAAAACGTCGGCAACATTTCCCACATCGAATGCCACAACCGTTTTTCCAAGCGCCAAGGCCTCGATGAGAACCAAGGGAGCACCTTCATTTCTGCTTGGAATAACCAGCAAATCTGCTAACCCCAATTGCGTTAGCACTTCGGGATTGGGCAATTTCCCCCAGAATTTTATTTTGTTGTTCAGTCCCAATTTTACGGCCGTTTCCTCAAGCACCGCTCGCTCGGGACCGTCGCCGATAAGATTAACGTGCCAGGCAGCATTTTTCTTTTTCACAACAGAAAGCGCCGAGAGCAAACGATCCGCTCCTTTAACGGGAAAGAGATTTCCGACAAACAGAATATTTTTTTCAGAAGAAGCTGCAGAGGTCAGTACAGATATTCCTTTGAATTTTTCAGAAGAGACGGCATTGGAAATTACAACCGATTTTTTTGCCTGAATTCCCGCCAATTTTACCTTATTCGCCAATTTTTGACTGACAAAAATAATTCCGGAAGCCTGGCTCAACGCCCACCGAATGCGGCCCTTTTTGACGGATTCATTCATCCAATAATTAATATCTGAGCCATGCGTGGTGAGAACGGCAGGTTTTCGCAGAAGCCTTCCCAGAAGCACCGCCCACCATCCTGAACGGTACGCCCAGTGGGCGTGAATCAGATCAAAATTCACTGCATAAATCGACTGAAAAAACAAAATCTTAAGAAAAAACCAGTACGGGTAGAACAATTCGCCCACCACCGGAAAATGCCGGTAAACCGGACGAAGAATGTGGATGCCATCTTTCATTTCGATACGCGGAATAGCAGAAAGCGGGCTCCTGAACGCACGGTAGCGTTTCAGCGGAGGGTACCAATAACGGGGAGCAATCACCACAACGGAATGCCGCCGCTTTAATTCCTTTGCCTGCTCCCATACAAAAAGCCCCTCGTGGGGCTTGGATGTATTTGGAAAGAAATCTGTCAAGATCAGAATATTCATGGAGTTACTTCAACCGGAATTCCATTATTTTTAAGGGACTTTTGCGCCGCTTCCAGAATTTGAACCACCTGAAGTCCGTGCTCGCCATTTGTCAACGGCTGTCGGTGCTCAATAATTGAATCGAGAAAATGATTGGTCTCCGCGCGCAGCGGTTCCACAAAATTAATTTTGGGGATTAGCAAATCACCGGCCCGTTGTATGAGCTGAAAGCGGCCGAAATTATCGTAATCGCCCAGAGAATCCCCGATATTTTTTTTGGTAATGCCTTTGTCGTAAATTTTGATTTTGGCGTCCGCACTGGTGTCTTCGTACACAACCATTTTTTTCGATCCCACCACGGTGATGGAGCGCCGCTTATTCGGATCGAGCCAGCTTACGTGAATGTGGGCGGACATACCGCCCGGGAAATCCAGATTCATAAACACTACGTCCTCTACAGAATCCTGGAGAAAGCTGTTCCCCTTGGCCGAGACTTTTGTGGGAAGCCGGTCAAACCAATAGAGCAAAATGGACACATCGTGAGGCGCCAGATTCCACATCGCGTTCACATCGGAGCG
>CAZMRE010000257.1:0-3372 GCA_964568545.1 uncultured Deferribacteres bacterium
CCGAAGAAAAATCACTAAAAAACACGCTTCTTTTTTTCAAAAATTCCCCAAAACCAAAACAGCCCCGAAACCGTCAGGCCCGGGTAAATGGGTTCAATCGCAAGCGGATATGCGGGAAATCCACTTGCCTGGTGCAATAATCCCGAGCTTAGCCAGAATAAGGATAGCAATCCGGAAAGAGTCATCTGCCAGACAACAAGCCTTGATTTTATTTTAAGGGTCTGAAAAAAGCTTGTCCACAGCGGGAAAAACAAAACGGGAATCCCCAGGGAACCGATCAGGTACCAGATAGCCACCACGGACTGAAGCCAGTAGGCAATTCCAAAGGAAACCAGCGTTGTTGCCACCAATCCCCACCGAGTCGCCCGGGTAATTGTGTTCATCTGAAGTCGTCCGGTGAGGCGTCCGTAAAAATCGCGGCCGAGCGTAATGGCTGAAAGAAATGTGTAACTGTCCAGTGTGGACATAATGGTTGCCAAAAGTCCCACTACAAAAAATCCCTTAACGAATGTGGGTAAAACGGCATTTCCCAAAATTGGGTACGCCAGTAGGGGGTGAATGTTGGGGAAACCAACGCGTGCGTAAAATCCAGCCGTGAGGGTCATCATATCAAACACAAACCAAAAGCCGATGGAGATCAAAATTCCGTTGCGGGCGGTTTTTTGTGATGTAGCGGCTGAGCAGCGCTGGTAAAAACTGGGATCCACAATCGTCCAGAGGGCAATGAATCCCCATGCCAAAATCTGCTGGATCGAGAAGTAGCCGGTCGGCTTAAGGTGATTAGGTGGGAGTTGCGTCAGAATATGCCCGGGAGAACCCAAGTGTGACCAGGCGAATGGTAGAACCGTCGCAAATCCCAGGAACATCAAAAGGAACTGGAAAACATCCGTTTTGACCACGGAATAAAGTCCCCCGAATAACACATACACAACGGAAAGGAGCGTTCCCAATAAAATAGCGAGCCACAGCGGCCAGCCGAGAAAGAGGTTTAGCAAAATGCCGATCATCAAAACATAGGGTGCGGGTGTGACCATCAAAAACGCCACCAACGCACCTAGCAATCCCGCCGGTTTTCCGTAAGAATCGTAAAGCTGGTCGGGGAGCGTAAACTGAACATTTTTGCGAATTTTTCCTGCCAGAAAAAGGGCGTAAATGGCAGCAAAAAAATAGTAAAAAAGCCCCTGTGTAATCCAACTAATAATTCCGTACCGGTACACAAATTCTCCAATTCCCAAAATGCCCCCGTAAAAGGTGGAAACAAGCGTGGCAATGAAGGGAATCAGAGAAAGGCGGCGGCCCGCGATGAGAAAATCTTCGTTAGTTTTTCCCTTCCGTCGGGCGTGGAAAATGCCCAAAATCAGGACGAGAACAAAGTACCCGCCCACAATCCCCCAATCAAGAGTACCCAGTGCAAAAATCTTAGTCGGCATGGTTGTGTCTCAGGAACAAAAACAATTCGCCTTCTTGAATGGAAATACTCACGTGGGTTTGTTCAGTCACGTTACTGACACCGCGTCCGCCGAAGGTAAGTGTAGCGTTGGTAAGGGGAAATTTGCTCCCGGTAATCGTCACACCATTGGCTGGTTGAAGGGCAATGAGTGAAAAGAGCTGCCCGGGCTGCGCTTCAAAGAACGTGTCGCCGCGCAGGATGCGAATCGTAAATTGCCTGTCCACAAAACTGATCGGGATTTCCTTGCTGTAGGATTGAAGAATGCCCAGATTGGCGATTTCGTGATCCAATCGTCCCCCTGTTGCGCCAAAAACGGTGATTTTATCCGCTCCGAGCTCCAGGCAAAAATCGAGGGTTTTCTCAAGATCAGTGAGATTTTGATCGTTTTTTCGAATAATCTGGGCTTTCGGAAATGACTGAAGAGTCTGCGATGTCACGGAATCCAGATCGCCTACAATGTAGTCGGGAATGAGTTGTAATTTTTGCAGATAATTTGCTCCACCGTCGGCGGCCGCGATGAGGGGAGATTCTGCCAGGAAAGGTTTCACAATTTTGAATTCCGGTGGCTCGCCATTTGCAAATACAAGAAACGATTTTGATCTCACAAAAATAATCCTTTTTTTGAAAAAGATACAAACTTTTCACGAGGGGCGCAAGAAAAATCGGGGAAACCGATTTTTAGGGTTCCGCATAAAAATGCGGTCTTATTCGGTAATTTCTGGTGCGGGTTTTGTAGGGGGTTTGCCTGCTGCAAAAACCCAGCAAGGAATTATCTGGCATGAAAATATTATTTTCAATAAAGGCTATTAAAATTAAGCGGGAGAAGCCGATAATATAAATGGTGTGCAGATGACGTGAATTCGGGGTTGATACATGGACTACAAGGATTTTATCCACGACATAATTGTTCCCAAATATGGGCCGCAGCCTCTTCGGTTCAAAGAATGGGATAAAAGGGCTTTGAGAGAATTCTATCTTTCGTTTTTAAAGTCCCAATTTGACAAAAACTCCCAATCTCCTCAATTGGAAGAATTAATACGATTCATTGAGGAAGAAATTCTGTATTCTGATTAGACATACCTCTTTAAAATTTCCATATCTTACAGCAAAATAACTTTCCCCCCAATGCAAAAAAGTATCGATTTTTGTTGATTATTTATAAGAGACGTTTTATATTAATTTAATACTTTGCCATGATATTTATATTCATGACGCAGCGAAAAATAAACAGATAACTGCAATCATTGAGCAAATTTAAACACATTAGGCAAACGTGCGCGCTCTTAATCAGTTTAAAATCTACTTACTCACTCCCTTTTTATTATTACTCATTCTGTTTTTGCCTAATGGCGCTCAGGCATCCATTATATTCCCTTTGCCTCTGCCTGTACCAGTTCCGCCGGAAATTTTCGGCCTAAAAAAGAAATTTGAAATCCGCCTGGCAGCTTCTCAGGTGTCGTACACAAATTGGGCTGCCGGTGGCGAAAATGCTCTTTCATATTCATCTTTCATTAATAGCGGGATCATTAAAAACACAAAGCTTTATAATATGCAGGTTCAGGGGAAATTTGCATTTGGCCAGACAAAGATTGGGCATGAGCATGTCAGAAACTCGTTGGATAGAATTGAAATTGAAGCCTCGGGGACACTTAAAAAACAAAGATTTCTAAACCCATTTGTTTCACTTCAAGTATTAACGCAATTTACGACGGGATACGATTATTCCAAAAAGCCTCCTGTACCTAAATCGGGTTTTTGGGATCCGGCATTTTTAACCCAGAGCATGGGAAGCGGAGTAAAATTCACAGATTATTTGTCTACCCGCATGGGTCTTGCACTAAAAGAAACTTTTACAAAGCTCTATCCGCGCTACAGCGACAATCCGAAAACAAAAAATGTGGTTGAACATCTTAAAGTGGAAA
>CAZMRE010000258.1:0-3368 GCA_964568545.1 uncultured Deferribacteres bacterium
ACCTTCTGGCTGGCATCGTGGTTGGCTGGTACGGCTCGCTTTCGCCCAAAATTGTCAAGCAGTGGGAAAAGGGAATTGTACTGCGCTTCGGAAAATTCAGGCGCGTGCTGGGGCCAGGCATTCACTGGATTTTTCCGTTGGTGGACAAAGTGGCGTACTGGATTGATCAGCGGGTGCGCACCACCGCCTTTTCTGCGGAAAAAACACTCACCAGAGACTCGGTTCCGGTGAATGTGGATGCCGTGCTTTTCTGGGTGGTGTGGGATGCTCAGAAAGCGGCGCTGGAGGTTGAAAATTATCGGGAGGCCATTTCCTGGGCGGCGCAAACCGCCCTGCGCGATCTCATCGGAAAAACCATGTTGGCGGATGTGCTTGCCGGCCGCCAGACACTGGATGAAGAGCTGCAAAAAATTATTGACGAACGAACGGAACCCTGGGGCGTCACCGTGCAGTCGGTGGAAATCCGCGATGTGGTGATCCCTGAACTTCTGGAAGATGCCATGAGCCGCCAGGCCCAGGCCGAACGCGAGCGGCAGGCACGCGTCATCTTAGGCGATGCGGAGCGGCAGATTGCGGACAAATTTCTCGAAGCCTCCAAATTGTACAAGGAAAACCCAATTGCCCTGCACCTGCGGGCCATGAACATGCTGTACGAAGGTTTGAAGGAAAAGGGCTCTCTGATTGTTGTTCCCTCTACGGCGGTGGAATCCATGGGACTGGGAACGATTACCGGTTTGTCTGCTCTTAGCAAAGAGTTTCAGGCGAGTGGCGAACAGGCTGCACCCTAACTTAATTAATCGGGAGGTCGTTATGAAACGATGGATTTTTTGGATTTTTATTTTGGCGGCCATTTTTTGGGGAAATACATTCGGTTTGGCCGGGCAGCCGCGCGCCCCCGAAGAAAAGGGAAGCTTTCAAATGTGGATTGGGGGCAAGGTGGCCGGTACCAATTCTTACTACCTGAAATCGGTGCCGGACGGGTTTCAATTGATTTCAAAAACAGAGGCGACGGTTTTTGTCAAGGTGCAATTCTTTGAGCAGACGCTTCTGGACAGCATCTTTTCACCGATTTCGTACGATCTGACTATTGTTCTGCCGTTTGGTGTCCAGGAGGTTCGGGCCGCCTGCACGGGCGACAGCATCCGGCTTACCTACAGGCGAAGCCTAGCGGAGCCCTTCAAACACGCGGCATTGTCCAAGAAACAGCCCCTGTTTTTGCTGGACAATAATATGTTAGATCACTGGTCGATTCTTTTCAAGGCACTTACTTTAAGGGACACCTCCACCGTACGGGCATTTGCTCTGGTGCCTCAGGCTTTAAAACTGCTGCCGGTGCACTTCCGCCTGGCCGGAAAGGACACACTTGACAGCGGAGGCGTGACAGAACAGGTCAGAAAAATCGCGATGACGCTCTCAAATATCCAGGCAACAGCTTGGCTGGCGGAATCTTCTCCTCGATTGGAAAAGCTGGCCATTCCCAAGCAATCCTTTGTCATGCGGCGGTTGCGCACATTCATTCCTTTCTCACTGACTGAACGGGATTCCCTGATTAAAAAAATTCGGGAGAAAGCCGAGAATGCCAAACGCTTGCGATTTCCGGGCAGAGAGGTTACCTTCCGGAGTGACTCCATCACACTTGCGGGAACGCTAACGCTGCCGCCATCCCGATTTGCTCGTCCTTTGCCTGCGGTTTTGTTTCTGGCCGGGTCCGGCCCCCTGGATCGAAATGAGAATTCCGCCGCCATTCACATTAATTTTTTCCCACAGTTGGTGGACACTCTAACTCCCAATGGCTTTGCAGCGCTTCGATTTGATAAGCGTGGAACCGGCAAGAGCGGGGGGGATTTCAAACAAGCGGATGTGACCGATTTTCTCAGGGATACCCGCGCGGCATTGAGCTTCTTGAAGAAACAGCCGGGGATCGATTCCTCCCGGGTGGCTATTCTCGGGCACAGCGAAGGGGCCATTCTGGGATTGATGCTGGCCTCTTCAAGCACGCCGACGGGCGGGCTTGTGATGATGGCCGGAACGGCCCGAAATCTGGGCGATGTGGTGCTGGATCAGATTGCCTACCTGCTGAAACTTCAGGGGAAAAGTCAATCTGAAATCCGAAAAAAGCTCCGGGAAGAAAAGGAATTTTTCCGTAAAATAAAAGATGGAAAGCTGACCGGTTTTACGGCGCAGGGGAATGCCAACTGGTGGCGGGAGCATTTGAAATTTGACCCACTGAAAGCTGTTTGTAAGATAAGAACTCCATTGTTAATTATGAACGGCGAAAAGGATTACCAGGTCTCGGCTGAAAAGGATGCCCGCCCGTTGTACCGGAAGGCGAAGTCCTGTGGCGTGGATGTGACGCTGAAAATTTACCCCGGTCTCGACCATTTGTTTGAACTGGTGGAGGGAAAATCAACCCCTGAGAAATACTTGAAGCCCGGCCGGAAAATCCCGAAGCAGGTAAAGGCCGATCTGATTCGCTGGTTAAAAGAAAAGATTAAATAATTTCAAAAGCCGGGGCTGTATCAAAAGTCCCGAATTTGCAGAAAGCGTAGAAATTGCAAGAATCATGGAAGACGCGTTAATTTATTATTAATTAGAATGTTATATTTGCGACCTTTGCGCCTTCTTTGCGTGCTCTGCGGTAAAATATTGCTTTTGATACAGCCCCGACTTGCAATGGAGTGGACTTGTAAAGACTAAAAATTAGAAAGGGTGCCTAAAATGGAAGAAAATAAAGAAAAGAAGTCTGGCCACTATTTTTTGATTTTTTACTGGAATCCACGGGACAAGCGCATATTTGTTCCCAAGCGGTACGGCATCGGCTGGACGCTCAATTTTGCCAATCCATTTTCGATTCTGATGTTTGCGGCTATTTTGATTATTACGGCGGTTTTAGCGAATCTGCTCTAATTTTATTTTCAAAAATCTTTCAGAAATAGATTTCCGAAGAATAAATCGTTTTTTTTCTGCTAATCATGTTCAAAAAAGGAGGCAATGATGCTGATTACAACAACAGAAAACATTCCAGGGAAAGACGTTTACCAGGTTCTGGGAATGGTGCGCGGAAACACGGTTCGTTCCAAAAATGTATTTCGGGATATTGGTGCGGGACTGAAAACACTGGTTGGCGGCGAGATTAAGGATTACACGCAAATGCTGATCGAGGCGCGCGAAGAGGCTCTTTTTCGAATGACAAAAAAAGCCGAGGAAATGGGGGCCAATGCCGTGGTAATGGCCCGGTTTGCCACATCCAGCATTATGGGCGGCGCTGCCGAAATTCTGGCATACGGAACGGCAGTGAAAGTGAAATAGTTGGCTTTTGGGTCGTATTTGTGAATCTGAAAACGCTGACCTTGAGCCGCCGAAAAAAA
>CAZMRE010000259.1:0-3343 GCA_964568545.1 uncultured Deferribacteres bacterium
GGGTTAGGCTGAATTAAATGCAAATTATCCTTGCAAATTGAAAATATTATTTTTAAATTTCAAGTATGATCAAAAGAAAGAGGAAAAAATCGTTTCGTTCCCGGTTTCTAAAATCCCCCTACTATATGATTACATAAAGAATCAGCAATCTTAAAGTTTTTCCCTCCGAATACCCAAATAACAGCTCTGCTTTACTGTTTTTGGTTTGGAATACTCACAACAAATTGGCAGCCCTTTTCGGGAAGATTTTCCGCATCCAGGCTCCAGCCGCAGCGCTGTTGCGAAATTTCGTGGGCAATGTAACACCCGTATCCCGAATTGTTGCTGCCATCCTTGGTGGAAACATTCTCGAGAAAAATTCGTTTGACACCTTCCTCATTTTCTTCCAACAAATCGGGACGAATGCCCTGCCCGTCATCAGAAATAAAAATCTTCGACTCTTTTTTCCCCGGGAAATAGCGCGTGCGAATGGTGATGTTTAACCCCCCATCGCCGCCGTGATCGATGCTGTTCTGAATCAACGGCTCGATAATTTCCCAGGCCACAAATTCATTCACATGAACTACAGGAAGTTTTTTATCCAGTTCGAGATGAAATTGAACCCGACCACTGTTTCGGGAAATGCGCAGGAAAATATACGTCACAATAAACCGGATCAGTTCGTTGAGGTCCGTGCGAAAAATGGGGCTGCGAATGGTCTGAATCGGCGGGTCGTACCATTTCATATCGTAAATCACACGGGAAATAAAATTGGCGTACTTTGTTACCCGGTATTTCACATCTTCAATATTTTTCTCATTGAGAGAGCGCAAATCCTCCTTAATAAAACCCATGACCTTTTCAGCCTTGTGGTGCGTGTGGTAAATTCGTTTCGCGAAAAGGGCCTCCTTCTGATAATGGATGTGCTCTTCCAACTGCTTTTCCCGTTCCCTGTAAAGGAGTTCCCGCGCGGCGTCCCGCTCCCGAACGGTGTAAGAAGAAATGTAAAACATGGCCAAAAGTCCCAGAAAAATAAGCACAACAAAAATGAGGCTTGTTTCATTGTAGCTGGAAATAATTTCACCCGCAATGCCGCTAAATTCAGGGGTATTTTTCATGTAGACAGCGCCCATGTATTCACCTTTGGGCACAAACGGAACAAAAACGTGGTAGGTTTCCCGGCCCTCCAGAATGCTCAAAATTTGCTCAGAGTCTTTGAGTTTTTTCTTGATTTTGCCGTACATTTGAATGGCCTGCGGGTGAGGCTCGTCCGGGGGCGGAATGTTGGCATTATTTCCAAAAATGAAAGAATACAGCACGCGACCGTTGTCGATAGTTGCCACGCTGTCGCCCTTTTCCACCAGAACACACACGTCCTGGACATTGTGCTGGAGAATCTCCTGACTCAAAATAATATTTAGGGCTTCAATGGTTTTGCGGGCTTCTTCGCTTCCCGGAGTTTTATTTTGAATACGGGTTTCGACCAGGAGCTCCAAGGAAGTTGCCGTGAGATTTGCCAGGCGTTCGGCAGAATCCTGTTGATACCAATCCTGTGTTTTGTTCAGAAACCGCTGAAGGGAGATTTTGTGAACCAGCGAAATCAGCAGTTGAAACAGAATCAGAATCATGAACAAGACCATCACGTGTTTCAGCTCGAACCGAAATCGCTGAAGCCTCCCGGTGATTTCCCGAAAATGTTTTGAGTCGGATTCAGCCATTAATGAATCAGCACCCTTTTTGATTGAATAACTTCCGTTGCCCGGCGGAGCGCCTCGGGAACGGGCATATCGCCTCGAATTGCCAGGTGAGCGTAGTAAGAAATAATATCGGAAATCTTTGTGTACTCCACAAGCGAGGGCCGGTAGACACCCATATCCAGCAAGTGACGCAAATAAATCAGTTGGGGGTGCTTCTTTAGGAAACTCGAATCCTGGTAGACCAGCCGATTAATGGGAATGTACCCGCCCTTTTCGTACAAGAGTTCCTGCATGTCTTTTCGAACCACAAATTTCAGAAACTCAACAGCCTCTTTTTTATGCGCCGATTCCTTTGAAATCATCAAATCCCATCCTCCGTACACGGCCACGGCCTTCTGCCCCTTGAAGTGCGGAAGAGCCGCCATTTCCATATTTGGGATTTTTCTGGCTTCGGAATCGGGAAACGTATTATTGACGAACGCCCCCGGCCAACCCCTCACAAAAATTGCATCTTTTGCCAGCGCGTAATGGAAGCTGGGGTTCTCTTTAAATTGTGTGACTGCCCGAGGAGCCAATTGGTAACGGTTCACCAAATCCGACAAAAGCTGCAAGCCTTTCTGCGCCTCGGGCGATTCCAATTGCAGCTTTCCGTTCTGGAAAAATGATTTCCCCTGCCCCCTTAGCGTTTCGTAATAACTGCAGATAAGCCCCTCGTAATTATCCGCTTGAAACACATAAAAAGGATGCTTCAGGGGCTTGAGCCGCTGGCCGAGTCGGATAAAATCTTCCCAGGTGATCGAGCGTTTCAAACTTTTCTTTAGGGAAGGGTAATCCGGCAGTTTAGCAAGAATGTCCTTGCGATAGTACATCAGGCCAATGTCAACAAAAAGGGGATGCCCCACTAAACGATTCTGAAAATAGCAGGAATTGGTAGCGTATTTCAAAAGCTGCGATTCCTCCTCGGGTGAAAAATAATTGTCCAGGCGTTCACTCCATTTTGCAAAGCGCGGCACCCAGATTAAATCCACGGCGAACACATCGATGCGGTTGGTTTTACTGCGAAACGCCCGGGTAAGAAGCTCTTTTCGCTCGTTTGTACTGAATTTAGAGAAGGGAAGATTCACCGGAACCACTTCAATCTTTCCGGCGTGTTCACGATTAAACTGGTCGATGAGGACCTGGTGAGCCGAAGAAATGTTATCCGCGTAGTAAATTTTTTTTACTTTCGAACGAGCAGACCCCGAATAATTGGCAGGAATGATAAAGTAAGCAACCAGAGCAAAAGCCGTGACCAAAACCGATCCCCACAAAAGTTTTGAAGCTGAAAAAATCTGATTGAAATGTTTCATTTTTCTCTCCGGATATCCGGCAAGCTGACATCCTGCTACTTGAATTGCTTATTTCCTTTTAAAAATACGCTTTTCTTTTGTGGAATTGCAAGGGATTTTTTAAGAGCCTGTCACGAAGACGCGAAATCACAAGGAGGGAAAAACCGGTCCCCGAGTGTTTCGCCAAACGGCCATTGGCGTCAACTTAAATTCGGAATTTGGCAGAATAGTCTTTAAAATATAAAACATGTCGTCCCTACGGGACTTCAATCTATTTTGGCATGATTGGTCTACAAACATTTCGCCCCGCTGGGGCTTGATTGTAACTCATTGTTTATG
>CAZMRE010000260.1:0-3341 GCA_964568545.1 uncultured Deferribacteres bacterium
CGCTCAGGCAATTATTTTGTTCGAACCTTTTCCGGATTCAGTACGCTTATGAACCTGTCGGATTTGTCGGAAGGCATGAATGACGGCGGGCCTGGCGCTGTTCCCATTCCTGGTTTGGGAGACGGTGGCGGTTTGTTGCCTGGAATTCCGAATTTAGGAGATCTGAATATTAGCCTCACATTCTACCAGGATCAGTGGTTCGATCGTGTACCGATCAAAATTTCACCGAGTAGATCGCTAATGGATGTTTTCTGGGAACTGTTAACATCTTCCGGAGATATAACGGGATTCATTCCGTTTTACAGTATTCCTGAGGCCGGGGCACAGACAGTGGCTTCAAATGCGTCCGGCATCAATTTTGTTCTTGGAAAATTGGATGCGAAAAATATTTTTTCCGATGTAACGGAAAAAGAAATTTCAACTCCATCTGAATTTGTTTTGAATCAGAATTACCCGAATCCTGTTCGTTTGAATCAGATGTCTCTTTCCGGAACGAGCATTCGATATTCGATTCCACAAAATACTCATGTTGAAGTAGCTATTTACAACATTTTGGGACAAAAAGTCGCTACGTTGATTAATCGAAATCAGGTAGCCGGTTTTCACCGTGCGGTTTGGAACGGAATGGACCGGACAGGTCAGTTGGTTTCAAATGGAATCTATTTTTATGAATTAAAAGCAGGAAACAAGGTTATTTCTCTCAAAAAAATGATTGTCTTGCGTTAATTATTGCAATGGGGAAATTGTGAATCAAAAATCTATAGTTTTTTGCAGTATTCTCTTTTCATTAGAAATGCACCTTCTTGGTGTAAATGAATTGAGTGGTGTCAAATGGGGCAGAATCATTCATTCTGCCCCTGTCTATTTGATCAGGGAAAATGGAAGGGAAATCGTAAAATGAGAAAAATTAAAGGGTTCGCACTCGTTTTTACTTTTCTGGTTTTTGGGGCAATTGGAATTTTGTTTGCTCAGATGCAGGACGTTGTTCAGCAGATGGGAAATGCGGGAGCGGTAGACTGGACCAAACAACTGATTACATCTACCGGAATTGGCGCCCCTAATCCCAATGTGCCTCAAGCTGCGCAGCGGGCGGGAGCTATTGAAGCGGCCAAACGCGTGGCTCTTCGAAATCTGCTGGAAACGGTTAGGGGAATGGCACTTAATTCCGATGTGACCGTGGAAAATGCAATGACCACATCCGACGTTATTCGCACGCGCATTTCAGGCGTGGTGAAGAATTTTACGGTCAAGGACATTCGTTACATGTCAGATGGCTCCGTCGAAGTGGATGTGGAAATGCCTATTAACGGTGCTCTTTCTGATTTGGTGCTTCCGCAGCAATTCGGGGGAGGTCAGCTAATGGTTTCCTCTCAGCCTCTTTGTCCCGTTTGTGGGCAGCCCTGGCCAAAGGGAAAACCCGTGCCTCCCGGCGTGAAATTAATTTATCCTCAGGGGCAGCAGCCTGCCCAAGCCGGACAAAATGTTTCCTACACGGGATTGATTGTCGATGCGCGCGGGCTTCATGCTCGTCCCGCAATGGCGCCCCGTGTCCTAAATGAAAATGGAGATGAAGTTTATGGCTCCAAATATGTGAGCCGCGATTATGCCGTCCAGATTGGAATGGTTGGGTACGCAAAAGACCTGAACCAGGCGCGTAATTCCGATCGGGTAAAAAACAATCCACTAATTATTAAGGCAGTCAAGGTAATCGGCCCGAATGCCTCTGATGTCGTTGTTTCGAATGCAGACGCACAGTTAATTCACTCGGCAGCATCGACAATGAATTTTCTGGATCATTGCCGGGTGATGTTTTTGGTGGATTAAATTCCTATTTATTAATATCGAAAAAAGGCAAGGAGCAAACATCAATTAATCGGAGTTAGCTCCGCATCAATCGAATTGGATCTGAAATATCGTGAATATTCCGGATAAATAATCCATAAAAAGAGGAGTCAAAAAATGGGAAAACCAATTAAAATAGCGGTTCTTTTGTTGGTTGCCTTGAGTGTAGCTGCTTTCATGTTTAGCTGTGGGCCCAAGCCGATAAAACAGCAGTCCGTAATGGATACGCCCGATTACCACTATCAGATGGGCATGCGCGAATTCGATCGTGGCAATTTACAGGCAGCCACGGAAGAATTCGGCCGCGCAAAAGCTCTTGACCCCAAATTCCCCGGCGCCTATGTTGGAATGGGCCTGGTTTACTGCAAGCAGGGTAATTTTAAAGAAGCTTACAAGGCTGTGGACAAAGGCATCGATTTAAACGATAAATTTTTAGAGGGTTACATTGCTAAAGGAAGAATCATTACAAAAGAGCGCAAAGGAGACGACTGGATTGAGAAAGCCGTCAAACAGTACAACAAAGCTCTGAAAAAGGCGGAGGAATTGGCCAAGAAAGATCCTAACATGCGTGATCAGGCGCGAAAATGGAAAGAGGAAGCCTATTTTTATATGGGTGAAACCTACAAAAACGGGTTCAAATTTCGGGATGCTGAAAATGCCTTTTCGCGTGTGGTGGGAATGAAGGGCGACTATGCCGAAAAAGCAAATGCGGAATGGGAATTGGTGCAGAAGATTGTTCGCGCGGCACCCGGAACGAAAATCGGCGCCAAAATTGCCCTGATCCCGGAAATCGACCGGGGAGATTTGGCCGTTCTTTTAGTCGAAGAAATGAAACTTCTGGACGTGTTTGCAAAACGCCGTCCCAAAACCTTCAACACGGGTTTTCGTCCGCCAACCGATCCTATGAAATTTAAAACCGCGGTTCAATCCAACAAACCGGACATTACCGACATCCAGAACCACTGGGCCAAGCGTTGGATTGAGGATATCGTGACTGTTGGCGGCATGAGCACATTTCCGGATCACACATTCAAGCCGGATCAGAAAATTACCCGAGCGGATTTTGCCAATACGGTGCAGAATATCCTGATTGCGGTAACTGGCGACAAATCTCTGGCGACCAAGTACATTGGCGAACCGTCGCATTTTCCGGATGTGCCGAGCACCAACTGGGCGTACAATGCCATCACGCTGTGTGTGGATCGCGGCATCATGCACGCCAATAAAATTGACGGCAGTTTTGGCCTCACCAAGCCGGTCTCCGGTGCCGATGCGCTGTTGATGATTCGCGATTTTCAGAACGCGTTGAGGATGACGTTTTAGATTTTGATAGATCAGAACCAAAGAATAAATGCAATTAAGTTTTATTATGAAAAAATAATTGGTAAGGAAAAACAATATTATTCTATATATGTTACGTCATAGTTTTGCAACTCACTTGCATGAACAGGGTACAGATTTAAGGTTGTCAAGAGTTGTTGGGTTATAATAGTTCCAAG
>CAZMRE010000261.1:0-3332 GCA_964568545.1 uncultured Deferribacteres bacterium
TCGGTTTCCGGCGTGCTGAAATGGAATCCCTTCGATTACCTGACCTCGCAATTCATCGGGGTGCTCAATCTAAAAGACAAGGATTCTTTTGTGCTCGGATTTCTCAGCTACGAGCCGGCGGACGCCATTCGCTTTACCCTGGGGGGACTTTTATTCACCGGCCCGGCCAATTCTCCTTTTGGCCGAATGAACAAAGAGGACAAGGTTTTTGTGGAAGTGAAGTTGAGCTATTAAACCCTTCAATAAACACGCGAAAGAAAAAACGCTATGGTATTGTATTGGATGACACAACACACCAAGTTGCTCAATCTCTAAAATTCCCTTTTAGGACACGCCCACCCTTCATAAAGTAAGAAATTATTTTACTCATGGGCAATCTCCTTTGTTAGCGGAAAAAGTAAATTACCACAAAAGCAATACGCAAAAGAAATGAATAGCCACAGAGGTTTTTGGGGATTTCCCCGGCACGTTTTTTCTGTGGTTCTCTTTCTTTTCATTTCTCTTGTGGCTCTCTGTGTCCCTTCTTTTTTCGGTAATGCCGCAGTGGCCTGTAAAGAAACCTTCATTTGAGACAAAGACAGGGGATTGAGTTTTTTCCTGTGCGTGCCGATAATTATCCCGGAGTCTCACATTAAATTTCTATCCTGAACGATTGCAATGTTGGGAATCACATGTTGAATCACGGTGAAACAATCCTTGATAGCACCTGTGCAAATTCCAGATGTGTCAGAATTTCTAAAAAGCCACTCTATTTTGAGTGTCTTTTCTTGCAATTTACGAATTTATTTTTTATATTAGTTTTGCTTTTTTAATATCTAAAATGATCATTTTTTATGTTCTTGTTTAATATGGTGTTAAAAGCGAATTTGATAAAATCGTTTGTCGTTTGGAGGGTAATTTTTTTGGTCATCAGAAGAAATAATATTGGCATCGAAAATTATTTATTGAACAGACTGTAAAAAGTATGATTCTTGCAGATAATTGATCTGAAATTCTAATTGACACAATTGGTTCAACTAAACCGGAGCGCGTATGACAATTCATTCGAAGCCTTCAACGGAATTGGAATTACCCGAAGCCCTTCGTCGGCTGTCGGATTTGGCCTACAATTTTTGGACAGGTTGGCAGCCTGATGTTCAAGAACTTTTCCAAGGAATAAATCCGGATGTGTGGGATGCCTCCTTGCACAGTCCCTTGCAGGTCCTTAAGCAAACCCCTTTTGAAAAATTACAGCAACTGGCAGGCCAGCCTTCATTTCTGGAAAAATACGAGGCAGCCCTTCAAAAATTTGATGGGTACATGGGCGACTCGAATACCTGGTTCCAACAACATGCGCAAAATCCTGAGATGAATCCCATTGCCTATTTTTCGGCCGAGTATGGCATTCACGAATCCTTTCCGATGTACTCCGGGGGATTAGGTGTGCTTTCCGGTGATCACTGCAAATCCGCCAGCGACCTGGGATTGCCATTTGTGGCGGTAGGACTTCTGTATCAGCAGGGATTTTTTACGCAGCAAATTGACCGTGATGGCAATCAAAAGGCCGTTTACACAACGTACAATCCCGAAAATCTGGCTGTTCAGGAGGTGGTGGATGCGGATGGAAACGATTTGCGGGTTCAATTAAGCATTGGCGATCGTGAGGTTCAGGCGAAAATCTGGAAACTGGCTGTAGGCCGAATCAATGTGCTTCTTCTGGACGTCAACCTTCCGGAAAATCACCCGCGTGATCGGGCGATTAATGGCCAACTCTATCATGCGGATCACGACACCCGCATTCGGCAGGAAATGCTTCTGGGAATCGGCGGCGCCAGGGCTTTAAAGGCAGTTGGAATTACTCCATCTGTGTGGCACATGAACGAGGGCCATTCGGCATTTATGGGCCTGGAGCGCATTCGCGATTTCATGTCTAACTGGGATCTTTCGTTTGATGAGGCCGTGGAGGCCGTGCGCGCCAACGCGATTTTTACCACTCACACCCCCGTTCCGGCCGGGCACGATGAGTTTCACTATGGAATGGTGGATCATTACTTTCAGCGCTATTGGAATCACTTGGGACTTCCCCGGGACAAGGTTTTTGAACTGGGAAGAGACGGTTACCGAACGGGTGATCGTTTCAGCATGACCGTTCTGGCTATTAAGCTTTCCAGTTACCGTAATGGCGTTAGTCAGCTCCACGGGAAGGTTTCGCAGCACATCTGGCACGATTTGTGGCCGAATTTGTCCGAGGAAGACGTCCCAATCGGAGCGATTACAAATGGAGTGCACACGCCTTCCTGGATGGCAGGTGACATTCAGGCGCTTACGTCCGGGGTTTTTGGAAGCGATTGGCGCACAAATTTGACGAACTCCGAATTTTGGCAGCAAGCCGTTTCGCTTCCAAAAGAGGATTTCTGGAGCATTCACGCGCAGGCAAAACAACGGCTAATTGAAGAAACCCGACGACGGCTGAAGAAGCAATTTCTCCGTGAAGGGCTGCCTGCAGAAGAGATCGATTCCTATCTGGATCCAACTGTTTTGACAATCGGTTTTGCGCGGCGGTTTGCCACTTAC
This sequence comes from uncultured Deferribacteres bacterium, assembly GCA_964568545.1. GTDB lineage: Bacteria > Zhuqueibacterota > JdFR-76 > JdFR-76 > BMS3Abin05 > BMS3Abin05. The sequence continues at coordinate 2,554 of CAZMRE010000261.1, forward strand.
AAACGCGCAAATCTTATTTTTCGGGATATCCAACGCCTAAAGGCGATTATTAATAACGCCGACAAACCCGTACAGATCATTTTTGCAGGAAAGGCCCATCCGGCCGACCAACCCGGACAGGCGGTTCTCAGGGAAATCTTTCATCACACCCGGGAAGACGGATTTCGAGGCAAAATTGTTTTGGTGGAAAACTACGACCTGGCGCTGGCAAAACTTTTGGTGGCAGGAAGCGATATCTGGCTGAATAATCCGCGCAAGCCTCAGGAGGCCAGCGGAACCAGTGGCATGAAATCCATTCTGAACGGAGGGATCAATTTCAGTGTGCTGGACGGTTGGTGGGTAGAAGGCTACAACGGCAAGAACGGCTGGGAAATTGGGCCAAACGATCCCCCGGACGATCCCAATCTTCAGGACGAAAGGGACGTGCAATCGCTTTACGAAACGCTGGAAAAAGAGATTATTCCGCTTTATTACCGGCAGAATGAAAAGGGAATTCCCGAAGATTGGATTGAGAAATCTTTTGAATCGTACCGAAGCCTGATTTCCTTTTTCAGCACCGATCGGATGGTGGCGGAGTATTTTGAGAAATTTTATGCGAAAGCAGCGGGGGCCGCTGAATTTCAGCAAGAAAAGGAATCTGTACCGGCTGTTTTTTGAAATTCCGTGGGGGGCGATTCGCCGAATCACTTTTTGGGAATGTTAGAACCCATTATTTCAGCAGCAGAAGCTTTTTAGTTTTTATCGTTTTTCCCGCTTTTAAACGATAAAAATAAATGCCG
>CAZMRE010000262.1:0-3325 GCA_964568545.1 uncultured Deferribacteres bacterium
AAATTTCAGCTTGACATTTTCCTTAAATAATTGTAAAATAGAATGGTTTCATTTTCACAAATCATTCCAATTCCGGGCGTTTTAAAAAGGAGTTTATCCCATGTACTTTGGCTATTCAAATAAGAAAGAAATTCTCGGCGATTACTCCATATTTGTTTCCAAGGGCAAGGTTGATTTCTTTAAAAAATTTCGAATGGACGTCGTGATGGGGAAACGCGAGGGTATTTATTTTTACGATATTGAGACCAACAAACGCCTGATTAATTGCCACTGCAACGGGGGCGTTTTTAACCTGGGACACAGAAACCCGGAAGTCCTTAGGGCTCTTCAGGAAGGATTGCAGGATTTCGACATCGGCAATCACCATTTGATTAGCGCGGCACGTGCTCGTCTGGGCGCCAAACTCGCCGAACTCATGCCGGGAACAATTTCCAAGACCGTGTTTGGGGTGGGCGGCGGCGAGGCGATTGACCTTGCCATTAAGCTGGCAATGGGGCACACGCAACGCCCCAAAATCATTTCTGCTCAGGGTGGCTACCACGGACATACCGGCCTGGCCCTTGCTGCAGGCCACGAACAATTTAGAAAACGATTCGGAATTCATTTGGACAATTTTGTTCAGGTGCCCTTCAATGACATCCCGGCATTGGAAAATGCCATTGATAATCAAACGGCCGCCGTTATTCTGGAACCCATCCCGGCTACACTCGGCATTGTCATTCCCGATGATGATTACCTCCCTTCAGTTCAAAATCTTTGCAGCGAACGGGGCGCACTGCTCATTATCGACGAAGTCCAGACCGGCCTCGGTCGTACAGGAAAATTCTGGGCTGTGGATAATTGGAATGTGGAACCCGACATTCTGGTCATTGGAAAGGGATTGAGCGGCGGATTTTACCCAATTAGTGCCACCTGTTTCAAACCGGAATTAGAAAAGATTTTTCTCGAAGATCCGTTTATTCACATCTCAACCTTTGGCGGAAGTGAGCTGGGTTGTTTCCCTGCGCTCAATGTGTTAGAGATTTCTTCTCAACCGGGTTTTCTGGCCCACGTGAACGATCTGGCAGAACATTTCAGTAAAGGGTTTCGAGAAATTGCGGCACGCGTGAACAAACCAAAATTCACTGTCCGACAAAAAGGTCTCATGATCGGCCTCAAATTTGACACCCCCTTGAAAGCTATGGCTCTTTCTAAACTCTTGTACGACAACGGCATTTTTGCCGTGTTTTCCGGAAATGATCCGTCTGTCGTTCAGTTCCTCCCGCCGCTGATTACAACAGTCGATCAGGCGGACGAAATTCTGGTCATCCTTGAAAAATCCGTAAAGGAACTAAACAGTTTGAAGACAAAAATGATGATGCAGGCCGTAAAATTCTTTGTGAGGGATTTATAATGGAATCCAAAATGGAAGAAACTATTCAACGGTATTGGCAGGCAGCCGATTTGAAACGGCGGCTGCTGAAATTAATCGATCAGGCAAATACAGAAACACGCTGTCAGAAAATTTTTATCCACGGGGAATCTGTTTCAACAGAATCTTCACCGGAAAAAATCCTGGAAAAGGAACCTGTGCTTCAAATGATTCAGCAAATTATTCAGGCAAATAAAGAGTTACTTGCCGTCAATCCAACGGAGCTTGAAAATTTCCTGCGCTTCCGGATTCAAAATCCAACCGTTACCGTTCGCCTGCTGAAAATCATTTTTAACGGATGCTGCAACCAGCCCGCTCTTTCTACCCTCTTAAATCAGGAAAATATTTTCTTGAGGGATTTGCTAACGAACAAACTCTGCGAATTAATCTCCGAGGAAAACTGGCAGGATTTTATTCAGCTTCTGAAAAATGAGCAGTCGCTTGCTTCCAAGTTTTTCAAGGATTACCATGCCCTTCTCAAATATCCGCTGGAACTTAAAATACTGGGCTACGGCGAGATTTCCACCGTCATGAAGCCCGCCCGAAAATTTTCCGATCGCCAGAGCACCCGCTGGATTTACAAACGGATGCCAATTTTCCCTTCACTGGAAGATGTTAAAAAATACCAGAAAATTTACCGCGAGTACCGAGAACTTCTTATCGAAAAATGCGGCCTTCGAATTCCCGAACAAAAAATTTGGTACGTCGTTCGGGACAATGGAACCGTGTCAGTCTACGCTCTTCAGGAAATGGTCAACCCGGATCTGATCGGACACAAATTGATTCACCACCTGAATCCGGAACAAGGACGGATTCTATTCAACAGAGTTCTGCACGAAATGAAAAAGGTGTGGGATTTCAACCAGACAAGCGCCGATTTAAAAATTGCCCTGGATTGCCAGATTTCCAACTGGGCGCTTGAAGACCGCGGAACGGACAATCTTGACGAACAAATTCAGGCCGATCTGATCTATCTGGACACCAGCACGCCGCTTTACCGCGTCAATGGAAAAGAACAATTGGATCCCGAAATCTTCATAAAAAACAGCCCATCATTTCTGCGAGCCATCATCCGAATATTTTTTCTCCAGGACGTGCTGGATCGCTACTACGATTTCCGGTCGGTTGTCATCGATTTAATTGCAAATCTCTACAAAGAGGACTTGCCCCAATTTATTCCACAACTTGTGGAGGATGCCAATCAAATCTTCACAACAGATTTTGCCGATCTGAACATGGAAGCACTGACGGAAAAAGAAATCGAAAAATATTACAAGCAAGATGCCTTCATCTGGAGGTTTTTCCAAACCTCCCGAAAAATTGACCGATTCATTACCGAAAAAATCAAACGAAATCGTTACGAATACCGTCTGCCGGGAAAAATCAGGCGCTAAATTTTCAAACAATAACAGGAAATCAAAATGCTTGAAAAATTACTCTTCAAATATTGTCCCCAGTGTGCAACGCCGTTAAAAAATACAACTGAAAACGGCTCCTTTGTGCAGGTTTGTCCCAATTGCGGTTGGACGCATTATTTTAATCCGGTTCCTTCGTCGGCGATTTTGCCCGTTCTGCCGGATGGCCGATTGGTGTTTATTCGGCGCAAAAACGAACCCTTCGCCGGAAAATGGGCCATCCCTTCCGGCTTCATTGAATACGGGGAAACACCTGAAGAAGCCGCCCTGCGGGAACTGAAAGAAGAAACCGGTCTAACCGGCAAAATTAAATCCTTGTTGGATATTTCGGAGAAGGAATCCTACGTCTACGGAAGTGTTCTGGTAATTACGTACATTGTGTTCGTAACTGGCGGGAAAATGCAGGCAGCCGACGATGCCAAGGAAATTGCCGCTTTTGCCTGGAAAAACTTGCCAAAGATTGAAATTCCCATATTTGAGAAGGTGCTGAAAAAATTTA
>CAZMRE010000263.1:0-3319 GCA_964568545.1 uncultured Deferribacteres bacterium
TGAAGCATCATCAGAATCAATCGTTTAAAGCAAAAACACTGGCCAGACAGGCAAAAATCTCTAAGGAAAATTACTCATGGTTTCGGGATTTATTACGGCAGATGCAAAAAGAGGGGAAAATTCTGAAAGAAAAAGGAAAAGGGTACGCATACGCATACGCCCAGAAAGTTTCAACCTTTGTCGGCCAATTGCGGGTGAAAACCCAGGGGTACGGCTTCGTGATTTCCGATGACGGAAAGACGGAGGTTTTTGTGAGCCAGCGGAATATGGGGACGGCCATCCAGGGGGACAGGGTTCTTATGCAGCTCTTTGCCAGACCCAGAGGGAAAGCTCAGCATGCCGAGGGGAAAGTGGTGGAGGTGCTGGAGCGCCGGCAGTCAAGCATTGTGGGGATTTTCCGTGAAGGCAAATATTTTGATTACGTCGTTCCCGATGACCTGAAAATTGCGTGGGATATTTTAATCGCTCCGGAAAATAGCAAAGGCGCAAAGCCGGGACAAAAAGTCGTAGTAAAAACGCTTGAGTGGGAACACACCCAGTTGAATCCCGAGGGAAAAGTGGTTGAAATTCTCGGGTATCCGGATGAGAAGGGCGTGGATGTGCTTTCCGTTGTAAAGTCGCTGGATTTGCCCGTTGCCTTTCCCAAAGAAGTGCTTCTGGCTGCCAAAAACATTCGGGAAGAAATCCCTGCCTCTGAAATTGAGCGCCGTCTTGATTTGCGGAACGAGGAGATTTTCACGATTGATCCGGAAGATGCCAAGGATTTTGATGATGCGGTTTCGCTCCGCAGGATGGAAGACGGCACTTCCGAATTGGGTGTGCACATTGCCGATGTCAGCCATTACGTTCCCGAAAACTCTGTTTTGGATCAGGAAGCGTTGCACCGAGCCACCAGTGTTTATCTGGTTGATCGAGTGGTTCCGATGCTTCCCGAGCACTTATCCAATCAAATTTGCAGCCTTCGTCCTGATGAAGACCGCCTGACGTTTTCCGTTTTCATGACATTGAATCGAAAGGCAACGGTTGTTGATTATCGGATCGAGGAATCTGTGATTCGCAGCAAGCGGCGTTTTTCCTATGAGGAAGTCCAAAAAATTATTGATGCGGGCAAAGGCGATTTTGCCGAAACCTTGATCAATATGAGAGACCTCAGTCAGAAACTGCGGCGCAAACGAATTGCCGCAGGAAGTCTGGACTTCGAAACGCCAGAAGCAAAGGTTATTTTGGATGACAAAGGCCGCCCCGTTGACGTAAAGCGGGTCGAGCGGTTAGAGAGCCACCAATTAGTGGAGGAATTTATGCTTCTGGCCAACCAGGTAGTGGCGTTGCACGGAACATTTGGCGCCCTGGGCGAAACGAAGAAAAAGCGGCTTCTTCCCTTTATCTACCGCGTTCACGAGCGTCCCAGCCAGGATAAAATCCGTGATTTTAGAAATCTTGTGGAAGCACTCGGTCACAAATTCCCCGGGAAAAAGGGGCGGGTGGATCAAAAAATGCTTCAGAAACTGCTGGAAGAAGTCGAGAATTCGCCTGAAGAAATCATCGTGAACAACGTGATGCTGCGGTCCATGATGAAGGCTCAGTATTCTATTAAAAATATCGGCCACTTCGGACTGGGGTTTTCGCATTACACACATTTTACATCGCCCATTCGGCGCTATCCTGATCTGGAAGTTCACCGGCTTTTGAAAGAATATCAGAAAAAAGTAAAGCCGGAACGTAAGGCCGTTCTGCGGGAAAAACTGCCGGAGGTTTGCAAAATTGCCTCCGAGCAGGAAGTACGGGCACTTCAGGCGGAACGGAAATCGATTAAGATGAAGCAGGTGGAATTCATGGCTGACAAATTGGGCAGGGAATATTCGGGAATTATTTCGGGAGTTGTTCCGTTTGGCATTTTTGTGGAATTGGAAGAGACTCTGGTGGAAGGATTGGTTCATGTGAAAGATCTGCCCGAGGATTACTACATTCACGACGAGAAAAAATTCGCCATGATTGGAAAGCACACGGGAACCACCTTTCGCCTGGGAGATCAGGTTCGCGTGCGTGTGGCCCGTGTTAAACCCGATGAAAACATTATTGATTTTACACTGGTAATGTAGAAGGCGAAAATTCGATCAAGTTTTTGGGGTACGGTTTCAGCGAGAGCTGAAGCCGTATTCTTTAAAATAACAGAATGTTAGACAATCTGTGGTGTTATTGTTAAGGTGTTTGTTTTTTGCGAAGGTTTTTTTACCAAAAAGCTCCCGAAGAAGGCACAAAGAACTCGAAAAAAAATGATACGAAATTCTATCCTGATAATATGATTTCAATTGATTGAAAGTCGCTTTTTTTCTTTGTGAACTTGGCGAATGCTTCGTGGCTTTGTGTTTTTTGGCGCTTCCCCGAGCGGAGAAAATGTACTGATGAAAGAACATTCGTCAAAAATCTGTTTTGTTTTCAAAAAAAGAGCTTGCTTTTCCCTAAATTATTCCTTATTTTTAGTATAATTTTTAAAGGATTCCCAAAAGAAGACGATAATTGAGTAAAGAATTTAATTTAAATTAAACAAAAAGAATCCACTTTAAAATGCCATTTAAAATTCTTAAATATTTGCCTCCGGTTGTAAAAATCCAGTGGAAGGGTCATCACCTTTATTCTGACTTCCTCACTACCAACGTTACACCCGTTTCGTTGTAATCCGTTCCTGTTTGTAATTCCTTATTTATTCAAAACATGTAAAAAATCTATTTTCAAATAGAGGAGTCTCTATTATGGCATCTCGTATTTTTTATTACAGTACGAATCGATCGCTGTCTCATTTAAGCAAGCCGATTTCGTTTCAAAAGGCCTTGCTAATGGGCCAGGCGCCCGATCTGGGGCTGTTTATGCCCGATAGCATTCCTTCGATTTCGGAAGAAGAACTGCGGCGCCTACCAGAAGTGTCGTATCCCGAAATGGCGGCGCTAATTTTGGGGAAATATCTGCACGGGGACATTCCACCTGACCGATTGTCCCAACTAACGTCCGATGCCTACGCCTTTGACATTCCCATTGAAAAAATGGGAGAGAATCGCTTTTTGGTGCGTTTGGATCAGGGGCCGACGGCGTCGTTTAAGGATTTTGCCGCTCAAATGCTGGCGCGTTTGATGGGTGCGTTCAAAGAGCCGTCGGTGCATTTGAATGTGCTGGTTGCGACCTCCGGCGACACGGGAGGTGCCATCGGAAGGGCGTTTCACGGGATTCCCGGAATTGATGTGTACATTTTGTACCCCAAGCAGGAAGTGAGTCCCGAGCAGGAGGCGCAGCTCACCTCCATTAATGAAAATGTTTTTGCCGTGGC
>CAZMRE010000264.1:0-3316 GCA_964568545.1 uncultured Deferribacteres bacterium
GGATGGGGCGGATTCCACTACCGGATTGCCGTAACCTGGAAACGGCAGCGGAATTCTCTCGAAGGCTGCTGGAGCATTTCGTCCGAATTCCCGGGTTGGAAAAAACGGCCGAGGGCGGAAAAAATTGTGGCCACTGCCATTAAACAGGGTTTCTTTAAAGCGGCAAAGGAACACCAGTCCTGGTGGACACACTTCTGGGAAAAATCCGGCTTGTCGCTTCCCGACAAAATTCTGGAAAAACAGTGGTACCTGGAACAGTACAAATTTGGCTGCGTCGCCCGTGCCGACGCCCCGCCTATCTCGCTTCAGGCCATCTGGACGGCGGACAACGGACGGCTCCCCCCGTGGAAGGGAGATTTTCATCACGACCTGAATACCGAACTCAGCTACTGGCCCGCTTACAGCGCCAATCATCTGGATTTGGAGGCCGGATTCCTGAACTGGCTCTGGAAAAACCGGTCAACATTTCAAAACTACACCCGCACTTATTTTGGAACGAAGGGCTTGAATGTCCCCGGCGTAACCACCCTCACAGGTCAACCCATGGGCGGCTGGATTCAATATTCCTTCGGGCCTACTGTGGCGGCCTGGCTGGGACAGCATTTCTATCTGCACTGGCGTTACACAATGGACAAAACCTTTCTGCGCACACGTGCCTACCCCTGGCTTCGCGACACGGCCACCTACCTTACCGAAATTTCTATCCGCGGTACGGACGGAAAACGCAAACTGCCGCTCAGTTCCAGTCCCGAAATTAACAACAATTCACGTGATGCCTGGTTTGCCCAAACCACCAATTTTGATTTGGCACTCATCCGGTGGACGCTGCAAAAAACGGCGGAATTGGCCGATGTTTTGGGCAAAACAAGAGAAGCTCGCACGTGGGAAACCCGGCTCAAGGAATGGCCAAAATTGGACGCCGATTCAACCGGCCTGACCATTGCGCCGGGATTTCCGTACCACTTTTCCCACCGGCATTTTTCACACCTGATGGCAATTTTTCCACTGGGACTCCTGGACGTTTCATATGGCGAAAAAGAACGGGTCATCATCCAAAAAAGTCTGCAAAATTTGGAAAAATACGGCAGCGATTGGTGGACAGGCTATTCCTTTTCCAAAAAAAACGGAAAAATGGCGTACAAAAGCGAATTAGCTTTTTCTATTTATTCCTATTAAATTTGCACTGCCAGAAAATATCATAGTCTGAGTGATCTAGTGTCTTTGTGGCAATCGTTTTTAGCTCCTTTACGCTAAAGCGAATTTTTCCATTTTGCACTTGATTTTTATCTGATTTTTCCCTACGTTTTGACAACTTGAGATTCAATCTGCAAAAAAATACGAAGCTATTAAAAAAAGTAGTCTGGCTCGCAAATAACTTTAGTGGCATGACCAATCAAATATTTGTTTTTTGTAAAAATTCTTTCACCACAACGGCCTCGAAGAAGACACAGGGGACTCAAAGGCTGGCAGGAAATTGCCTTTCGTTCGTTGCCCTTTATGACGTCTTTGTGACTGTTTCGGCTAACTTTTTTGCATCTCTGCCACGCCGGGTAAAGGAAACTCATCTGCGTGATAAACAAAATATCCTGTAAATCCTGTCAAAGATTCTTTTGAGGTGACGCGTATTGCTGCTAAAGGATTAAGTGGCTGCGGCAAAAATTCCAAAACACACTGGCTTTTCATTAATAGAGAGGATTAAAATCATGAAGCGTTTGTTTTTGATTGTCGGAATGGTTGGGTTGCTTTTGGGGAATTGGGTTGTGCCATCCTTTGCCTGCACCAATATTCTGGTGAGTAAAGGAGCGTCCAAAGATGGCTCGGTGATCATTACCTACTCTTGTGACGGCGAATTCGTACCGCATCTCCGCTACACCCCGGCTCAGGATCACCAGCCCGGAGATTCCCTCGAATTTCGCGACGGCAAGGGTACCATTCACAAAATCCCACAGCCTGCGCACACCTACGCCGTAATCGGGCTAATGAACGAGTACCAGCTTGCCATTGGCGAAACGACTTTTGGCGGGCGTTCCGAACTGCGAAATCCCGACGGCCTTTTCCACTACTGGACACTGATGAATCTGGCGCTCCAGCGGGCCAGAACTGCTCGGGAAGCCATTCGCGTGATTACGGCGCTGGTAGACAAATACGGCTACGCCAGCGCCGGTGAAATCTTCTCAATCGCCGACCCTAACGAGGCATGGATCATGGAAATGATCGGTCCGGGACCGGGCGGCAAGGGTGCTATCTGGGTTGCAAGACACATTCCCGACGGGTACATTTGTGCTCACGCCAATATGTCCCGCATTGGGGAATTTCCCCTGCACGATTCAAAAAATTGTTTGTACTCCAAAAATGTCATTTCTTTCGCGGAGAAAAAAGGTTACTACAATCCTAAATCCGGAAAGCCCTTCAGTTTTCACGACGCCTACGATCCCCGTACGCCGGAAAATCTCCGCTACTGTGCTACGCGGGTGTGGAGCATTTTTCGCAGAAGTGCGCCTTCCAAACATTTTTCGGCCGATTTCAACAGGGGCGTTGTTGGCGCTAAACCCTACCCGCTCTGGATCAAACCGGACAAGAAGCTTTCGGTGCAGAATGTCATGTCCCTGATGCGCGACCACTACGAGGGCACCGCTTATGACATGACCCAGGGCGTGGATGCCGGCCCCTTCGGCACGCCCAACCGCTGGCGCCCCATTACCTGGACGGTGGACAGCGTAAAATATGCCTGGGAACGCCCCATTTCCACCCAGCAAACGGGATTTTCCTTTGTGTCGCAGTCTCGGAGTTGGCTGCCGAATGCCGTGGGCGGCGTGCTGTGGTACGGCGTAGACGATACCTACACTACCTGCTACGTGCCCCTGTACTGCGGCATCACGCAAGCGCCTCCCTCATTTACAAGGGGCAGTTTACAAAAATTTTCCTGGGATTCCGCCTGGTGGGTGTTCAATTTTGTCTCAAACATTGCTAATCTGAAATATTCTTACATGATTCAGGATATTCAGAAGGTTCAGCGGGAACTGGAAGGCAATTTCTTCGCGCTTCAACCGGCCATTGAAAAAACGGCCGTGGCGCTCTCGAAAACTAATCCCAATTTGGCAAAGGAATTCTTAACCGATTATTCCGTCAGTCATGCCGAGCAAGTAGTGCGGCGATGGAAACGGCTGGGAGAAGAACTGCTGGTCAAATACAACGACGGCTATGTGAAGGATGAAAAAGGGCGGCCGCGCAGCGTGGGTTACCCTGAACCCTGGCTGCGAGATGTGCTCAAACTCCGCGGGGATCATTTCAAACTACCGGTGTGGAAAAAATGACG
>CAZMRE010000265.1:0-2127 GCA_964568545.1 uncultured Deferribacteres bacterium
TATGTCTGAAAATGAGCTTCGCCTGCCTGAAAATGCCCGTCGCGAATTGAAACCGGGGGAGATTTACACACCCGTCATCCCTCAGGAAAAGGGCGTCCTGGAAGTTACCGTTCGATCGATAACCTTCGGTTTTCTAATGACGATTATTTTTTCCATGGCAGCCGCTTACATTGCCCTGAAATTGGGTCAGGGCATCGAAACGGCCATTCCTATTGCCATTTTGGCCGTGGGTTTCTCGGCCATGCTGGCTCGGAAAAGCACCCTTTTGGAAAATGTTAACATCCTGGCCATTGGAGCCACATCGGGCATTATTGTGGGGGGATCGGTTTTTGTGATGCCCGCTGTTTACGTGCTGCACATTGAACATTTATCCGGTTTTTTTCAGATTTTCCTGGTGCCTCTTTTTGGAGCCATTCTCGGGGTTCTTTTTCTAATTCCGTTTCGCCGTTATTTTGTGGCGGACATGCACGGAAAACTTCCCTTTCCAGAGGCCACCGCCACAACGGAAATCCTGATGACCGGCGAGAAGGGTGGTTCTCATGCCAAAATTTTGGCCTACGCGATGGGAATCGGAATGGTGTTCGATTTTGTTGGCCCTTCGATGCACGCCTGGGCAGAAAATTTCACGACGTCAATGATTGGATTTTTCCAGCCCCTAACAACCAAGGTTAAAGCTGTTTTCTCTCTTAACACCTCGGCCGCAATTGCGGGTCTGGGATACCTGATTGGTGTGCGTTACGCTGCCATTATTCTGGCGGGTTCGATGATGTCCTATTTTGTGCTTGTTCCCATTTTCGCACATTTGGGGAATTTCATTCCCGCCAGCATTACTCAGGGGCTACCGCCAATTTCACAAATGTCCGCCGAGGATATTTTCTTCAATTACGCCCGCTACGTGGGAATTGGGGGAATCTTCACGGCGGGGCTGATTTCCATTCTGAAAATGTCAGGTGTGATTGGCAGCGCTCTTAAACAGGCCTTTGGAGAAATTTTCAAATCCAGAGGTGAAAAAAGAGAAGCCACTGCACTTCCCCGATATGACCAGGATATCAGCATGGTCGTAATTGTAGGCCTGATTTTGGCCGTTTCACTACTTCTCTGGGTTTACTTCCGTTTTTCCGTATTAAAACACGTGGCCGGAGCTACACAGATTTCGCTCATCGCAATTGTTCTTACGCTTTTGATCGCCTTTCTCTTTGCTGCTGTTTCTGCCTGGGCTGTGGCCATGATCAGCGTGACCCCCGTTTCGGGCATGACACTGATGACACTCATTGTTACGGCTGTCATCATGGCTCAGTTGGGGCTTCACAGCGAGGAAGGCATGATTACTACACTGCTGGTGGGAGGCGTGGTTTGTACCGCTCTCTCCATGACCGGCAGCTTGGTGACTCAGTTCAAGATCGGCTACTGGCTGGGAGCCACGCCCAAATACATCGAATGGAGTAATATCCTTGCGTCGGCTGTGGCTTCCGTCACGGTGACCGCCGTGATTATTTTACTGGCCAATGTGTACGGATTTTCACCCGGTCCCACGCATCCCAATCCCATGCCCGCGCCACAAGCCAATGCCATGGCCGCTGTGCTGGGCAGTCTGATGAGAGCAGGTCAGCAGGCGCCCTGGTTTCTCTACTCAATGGGCGTCGTCATTGCCATTATTGTGGAAATGATCGGCGTTTCCGGCCTGGCGTTTGCGCTGGGAATGTATCTGCCAATCGAGTTGAATTCCCCCATTTTGGTGGGCGCCATTGTGGCGTGGCTGGTAAAAAACTCTACCAAGGACGAGAAGCTCTCCAAGGCAAGACACGACCGCGGGTTGTTAGTGGCTTCAGGTCTAATCGCCGGCGGCGCGATTATTGGCGTGGTGGCTGCTCTGCTGAAATTCTTTGAAGACAAATATCACACGACGCTTATTCCAAATTTGCACAATACCGGGACTTTTGGCAACTGGCTGGGCCTGCTTCTCTTTCTGGCTCTGTGTGCTTTTATTTACTGGGACTCCCTTCACGCGAAAACAGAAACCGAATAAAAAAAAGTTACTCAGTGGTATATCTTGTAGTTTCTGTTACGTATTTTTGTGAACAGTTAGCATCGTAGTGTTTTTGGTTAAAACAAGGGAAATCCGAATTT
>CAZMRE010000265.1:2227-3300 GCA_964568545.1 uncultured Deferribacteres bacterium
TTCAAATGGGATAATCTCTCAAACGGTAACTGAATGAATTTTTTGCTTCGTTTTGAATTTCGGCTATTTAAATTTATTTTGGATTTCAGATTTGGTGTTTTGGATTTTAATTAATTAGCCAATTAGCTTCCTCCTTGATAGAAATTTTTTGAGGACTATTTGTTCAATTTTGCTACCTGAAAAAAAATAGGGCTTAAAAATGAATATTTCATTGGATTGTATTCCCTGTATCGTAAATAGCTTCTTGCGATTGTTAAAATCCGGTATTCTGCCTGATGCTGAAAAAGAACCTGCTATGAGGCATTTATTGGACTTTCTGGCGAAGGCGGATTACCGCCAGTCACCGCCAGCACTGGGCAGAGAAATGCACAGGGTTATACGAGAAGTGCTAAAAAATCCGGATCCATATAAAGAAATTAAAGAAAAATACAATCGGATGATGCTAGACCTTTATAACGATTTTAAAAACATGGTTCAAAAGGCTGACGATTCATTTGACATGGCTATGCGCCTTGCTATTGCTGGCAATGTAATCGATTTTGGACCGCAGCATCAACTTGATGTAATGGATACCATCAATCGAGTTGTACATGCGAAGCTGGCCATTGATGATTCCCCCCAATTAAGGCGTGATTTGCAAAGGGCATCCACAATCCTATATGTGGGCGATAATTGCGGGGAGATCGTTCTGGACAAACTTTTTATTGAAACAATGAATCACCCTAATGTTTACTTTGCTGTACGGGGACGACCCGTCATAAACGATGCTACAATTGAAGATGCAAAAGAGGTTGAAATGGACAAGGTAGCAAAAATCATTACCACTGGTGATGATGCCCCTGGTGCCGTATGGGAAACCGCTTCGGAAAAATTTAAAAATTATTTTCTTAATGCCGACGTCGTCATTTCAAAAGGCCAGGGCAATCTGGAGGGATTAATCGACGTGAAGCACAACATTTATTTTTTGCTTGTTACCAAATGCGATTTGATTGCAAGCCGTGTAGGTGCTCGCACAGGAGATTTTGTTGTTAAACATTCGAATCCTTGAGAAATTATGCGCAAGAAATATTTTA
>CAZMRE010000266.1:0-3277 GCA_964568545.1 uncultured Deferribacteres bacterium
TGACGGGTTTCTTATTTTGGACATCCACTCCGGTAAAAACCATGGCGTGTGTGGGCACGCTGTCGTGGTACAAAATGCGTTCTTTTTTCGTAAGATTGAAATTCACGCCGTAAATATCGCTGTAATCGTAAATGGACGGGGCCATAATTCCACGCTTGATGTAGCTTTCTTTTCCCACATCACAGCCAAACCAGACGGGTTCATCGGCCATAATCGACTTAAAGGTGTAGGTCTTCAGGCTGTCTATTGGGAGATTCACAAATGTCATGTCAGAATAGTTGGCCATATTTCGATCCAAACTGATTTGAAAAAGCTTGTTGTATGGGTGGTTGGGACAGTTGTACAGGCAAACATAATTGTCAAGATTGGTGCCGACGACTTGCTCGAAAAAGCTCTTGGGGGTGTAGGTTTTTAGCGGTGTTAGTTTTCCGTTTTTGTCCTTGTAACGCCATTGGAATTGGGTAGGCGGAACGCCGAAATTTATGGCCAGAATTCGGTAGATTTCCCCCAGCATGGCAGTTTTTCGCTGGCGCAGTTTGGCGGTAGACGCGCCTTTCTGACCCATTTTTCTCAGAAGTGCCGCATCCTGCCGCAATTTTCGGCTAATAAGCTGGTTCATCACGCCGGTGCTGCTGCTCTGGTGGGTTTCCGGCATCACAGTTTTGGGAACGAGTCCGTATTTTTTCACCAGTGCCACAACGAAATTCCACTGCCCGCCATCAGGGAAGGGATGCTTTAAAAGAAATTCTACCTTTCGATCCGTCAATGGTTGCTTTCGGGTTTTGATGATTGATTCCAGAAAGAAATTGGCTTTTTCCAGCTTATCCCAGAAAAAGGGGTAGCTTTCGGAAAATTCAAAGCTTTTGGCGTTTAGCTTTTTTTGTGCCACGGGGCGTAAAATATTCAGGCCTGCAAACAGCCAGCAGCGCCCGCTTCGCGCCTGGTTCGTAATGCCGTGTGTTTTAATTCGATGCGAAAAGAGACTGTCGTAGTTCACAAGCATCTGGTGATCGAGGGCCAATTTTTTGATGTCATTTTGCGTGACGGCATTCATAATGGCTCGCGTGTGGGAGTCAATTTTGAAAGAAGCCTGAAACGATTGGAGCATTTTAGACGTGATGGCGCCGTCCATAGACGATTGTGCCCAAAGTGATCCAAAGCCAATTATTAGGAAAAAACCTGCCACCCAGAAAATAACTTTCATCCGTTTCATAATCGCCTCCTGTGTTTTTAATAATTCCCCCGGCAGGTTTAACCTACCGGGGAATTCGTCTCCTTACTTTCCTTCAATTTCATCCGCCAATTTGCCGGCGTCGTACAATTTTCTAAGTCCTTCAATAATGTACGCTGTGTGAACGGCTACGGCGCGGTTTTTGGTTTCATCGAACACGAACCGTCCCGGCAGACTTTCGATGTTCCCGTCGAAAATCAATCCCACCACTTCGGCTTTGCGATTAATGACCGGCGAGCCGGAATTCCCGCCGATAATGTCGCAGGTACTGACAAAATTCACGGGCGTTGAAAGGTTTAAACTATCCTTTCGATCCCAGAAACGCTGGGGCAAAGCATATTCGCCTTTGCTGTCAAAGCTGAGGGATCGATCGTACACACCGTAAAGCGTGGTTTTGTAAGGCGCTTTTGTTCCATTCATCGGGTAGCCCTTAACCGTTCCGTAGGAAAGACGAAGTGTAAACGTGGCATCCGGGTAAATACTTTTCCCGTACACGGCAAAGCGTGCCTGGGCAATTTTTTCAGTGGCAGGCGTCAGAACGCTCTCGATGTTCTTTTTGTACCATTCGTGATTTTTCCGCAGGATGGGGTCGATCTTTCGTGCCAGAACAATCATGGGGTCTTTGCATTTTTTGATGGCTTTTTTGCCACCTTTGATTAATTTTTTGCGGAATTTCACATCGGCTAATTTGCTGCCGCTAACTAATTCCTTGGCCGCTTCCTGGGGTGTTTTCCCGTTCAGAACGGTTTTAATGAAGGGGTCGTCCGGACCCAATTCATTTAGGGATAATTGAAGTCCCCAGGCGAGATTGGCTTCTTCAAAATCGGGGTAAATGGGAGCAGGAGAAAAGAGCCGGAATTTCAGGCTCGGAAGTTCAGCATCGTGGAAGCCTTCTAATCGTTTGGCATCCGGTTTTTTTACTTCTTCCACATATTCGACAATGGTCGTGGCAATGCCTGCCAATCTTGAACCGATAACCCGTTGAAAAACCTGCTGTTTGGCATGAGCTTCCTGCTCTTTGGTAATCTTAGCGATAGTGTCCCAGGCATCTCCGTATTTGGCCTGCCATTCAGGATTCGAATCAATTTTTTTGCGAAACTCTTCCTCAGCTTGTTTTCGCTTTGCCATTAATTTGGGATCCAGCAGACCCTCGTATTCGCCGGTCATCGCTTTTTCGGCATTTGAAAGGCCAAAGATGTGAACCAGCGCCCGTCGCTGTTGTTCGGGCCCTTGACTGGCATATTTCCTGAGATTTTTAATCCATGATTTGATGTACTTCAGATAAAGAGGGTAGCGGTAGTCACGTTGATAAACAAGCTGAGCATAGGTGTACAGGCGATCGCTGGAACCGGGATTCCCTGAAACAAACACCAATTCATTCTCACCTGCTCCTTTGGAATTCCATTTGAGGTAGTTGGGCGAATGGATGGGTTTTCCGTTCTCGTAGACGCGGAAAAAGGCCACGTCCAGATCGTAGCGCGGATAAGTGAAATTGTCGGAATCCCCGCCAAAGTAAGCCGCCTGACGTTCCGGTGCGAAAACCAGCCGCACATCCGTGTATTTTTTGTAGCGATACAGCCAGTATTCTCCACCGTGGTAAAGGCTGATAACATTGGATCGCAAGCCCGTTTTCTTGAGGCTCTCCTTTTCGATTTTGGCGATTCTGGCCTGGCGGGCTTTCAGGGCTTGTTCGTCGGTCATTCCTTTTTTAACTGCTGACATCACACGATCCGTGACGTTCTCCATTGAGACCAGAACGTTCACCTCCAGGTCGGAGCTCTTCAACTCCTGATCCGGAGAGGCGGCGTAGAAACCAGTTTTGACGTAATTTCGTTCCGCCGTTGAAATCTTTTGCAATTGTCCAATCGCCACGTGGTGGTTGGTCATTACCAAACCATTGGGACTGACAAATGATCCCGAACCGCCGTCCATGAAGCGCACACTGGACAGCCGCACGTGGTCCAACCATGCCTTTGTTGGTGTAAATCCGTATTTTTCCTGTAATAGCTTGGTGGGGGGATTGTCGAATGTCCACATGCCCTCATC
>CAZMRE010000267.1:0-3269 GCA_964568545.1 uncultured Deferribacteres bacterium
AATTCTTTTTCATATTGCCAGAAAATCCGTGAGATGTGAGCATTGGCGTAATGCAAATAAAAGGCAATCGGACCAATCCAGGGAATAATGGAGATGGGCTGGCCCTGTTTTTTCATGTCGTTCAGGCAGCGTCGCAGCAGCACGCCGCCAATTCCTTTTCCTCTGCAAATCGGATCGGTGCCGATGGGGCCGAACCATCCCGTTCCCTTGTTATTGGCATCATAGCAGGAAAAAGCAACAATCTCACTTCCATGAAAAGCCAGGTGCAGGCTGATGGGATCATTTTTAAAGGTAGAAAGAATTTCGCCCACCCAACTTGGGAAGCTTTTCCCTGCCCAGGCCACTACAGCCGCTTTGTCGCTTGCCACGGCTCGCCGTACGAAGAAGTTTTCCTTCTGAAGGGCGGCTTCCTTTTCGGCCGTTTCAAAGGTTTGATGCGTCAGATCGACATCCATATTTTCCGTTTCATCGGTGCGAGTAAAACCGCGCCGTTCAGCAAAAACGACGGCTTCCGTGTAGCGGGGGTCAATTCCCGGTTGGAAATAATTGACGTAAGAAGCCATCAGGCCGAGCTTTTTCACGCCGACTTCTTTCATTGTCGATTCCACGCGCGTCAAGAGTTCGGTCGCAATTCCCTGACGTCGATAGCCGGGAGCCACGCCGAAGAGTTTAATCCACCCGAGGCGCTCGCCTTCATCTTCTCTTACCACCCCTTGCATGAAAGCGATGATCTCGGTGTCATTTTCCACAACCCAGGTCATGTGAGGTTGATAGGCATCGTCCCCGAATGTTTTTTCCCGTAAAAGAGGAGCGGTTACTTTATCGTAGGTGAAAATGTTGTCTAAAAATTTGGCAACAGACTCCAAATCCTTTTCTTCAAAAAAGCGGTAATTCATGTATTCTCCCTCGTTATTAAAATGGCCAGCCCTTTCTTAAAACTTCTTCACGCGGAAAAAGCTTGGGATTTGCATAGCAATACAAACAGCCGTACGGGCAGGGGTAGTACCAGCCAATATCCCAGCTTTCGGTGCACCCACACAGCGGACGTTGTCCTTTAGCTTTTTTCAGAGAGGCAGGTTCACCATTTGGATGCAAAAGCGTCAGTAATTGTCCGTTAATACATTTTGCCTGTGGGAATCCCTCCATGCAGCAATAATGAACGCGCGCTCCGTAGGCATGAGCCAAACTTTCCATTCGTGAGGCCTGTTGTTTTTGTTGGTCATAAGGAATTTCCAGTGGAACCACGCCATATTTTTGCATACGAGCTACTACTTTTGGGTAGCGTGCGAGCCAGCTAACGGTCACATCACGAATGCCCAGCGGGAAAATTTGCTCGGCCAATTCAGAGTAAAAATCAATGTTTGAATAAATGTCCCCTTTGACGCCTTTAACCTGAACAATTGGATCAAATCGCCAGTGTACACGAAGCGGATTTCCAACAAAATCAATAATTTCAGAAAGCCTCTCCAGAAGTTTTGCCGGCTTTGGAACGAAGGGTTCCAAAAATGTGCCACCCATGCCCGTAATCGTGTAGTGAATGTAAATCTGATCGTACCGGGCCAAAACCTCGCGAACGCGTCGGTTGTTTAACAACACATTTGCGTTTTTTGTCCAGAGAACAATTGTATGTACTTTTTCCGGCGGAAGACGACTTTCCAAAAAATCCGTCAATTTCTTTGGAAAACAGGCCAGCAATTCCACCCGCCTGCTGGCTGAAATGACTTTTCGCACAGGTTTACGTCCACCAAAATGAATCGCAAAATTTGTTAATCAATTTAGTAATCTGAATGTTAATTTTCAAGCGGGAATTTTGAAATGGGAAATTAGTTGTTTGAAAGTCAGTCCGAAAATTCCGATGAAAAGATTGTACCCGATACGGCTGATCAGTGATTTGCGAAAAATAATGGTTCACAGAAAAAAATATGGACAGATTCAATAGGCAGGGGATTTTTTGGAATAGACCTATCGGAAGATCTTCTTTTTCGACTAAATTATTCGGATGGAAATAATTAAAGCTAATTAAATAATGCCAAATTCTTTGCATTTCCTCAGAACCCAGTCGTGATGTCTACAGTGTTCTAATATTTCGTAATTGTTTTTTAATTTTTCAACTTTTCTGATGGAAATGCTTTTCTGATTTAGTTTTTCAATTAGAATTGTTGGAATGAAATAGAGATTGTAGGCATTATCTTTGAGAGGATGAATGCCAATAACAACGTCAGAAATAGAAGTCGACTGCCGGTATTCTTTGACTCCGGATTTATATTCTCTATCAACACCACCACGGGTACCTCCGGTAAAAATAATTCTTTTTCTTGCTGTTTTGACTTGAGCACGAATAATTTCTTCAGTATCTTTTTCACGCTTGAATACGATAATAAGATCATAGGGAGATAATGGTAAATCAACCAAAGATACATTTTGAAATTTTTTCATCAAAATTCCAGCTACAATGTGCTCGTGAGCAAAACCTTCGACTGAAGCCTGAAGTCCCTTTTTATTTACATCTTTCTGCAAAAGATTTATTCCTTTTTTAGCACTAAAACCCAATCAGTATTTATTCTTTCTTCTCGCGGGACCTTAATGAAATGGTTGATTATTTCTGAAGCAAAATAAGTTTCTAATTTAAATCCGATTTCTTCTGCCATTAAATGAATATATTTCCAGTTTTCAAATAATTCATTTCTAATCTTATTATTGCCTACAACAATGATGTAGTATTTCCCCTTTTTCAGTACCCGGTAAACTTCACTCAGATTTTTTTTCATATCTTCAAGGTATTTGTAGGCAATATAGGCTCTTCTTCTATCTTTGTTGTAGATTTTCAATAGAATATTATCTGCTTCTTTAATGCCAATTTTGTGTAAAGTGTGGTAATCCTCAATTGAGACACTTTCCGTTCCAATATGTTTCCGTTTGAGAGGTGTTAGGGATCCCGTTTCAAATCCCAGCCAATAAATTTCTAATTGATGTGTCCGTGGATAATCCACCGCGTTTGCATAAGGTGGAGATGTTACGGCCAGGTCAAAACTCTCGCTTGGAAATGAAATGTTTCTTGCATCCTGATCTTGAGGGAATTCAGTCTTGATGCCTCCGGGGCATTTATTACTAAATTCAATCATTTTGGGTACATTTATCAAGATAGCTTCTACAAATTTTGTAAGCGCCAAGGATGGATAAATTTTCTTGTTCAGTTTCTTGCGGATAACTGTTCGAGTACAATTATTGTCAGCATTTGATACAGTACGAATAATTGAGGAAAAGCAAAT
>CAZMRE010000268.1:0-3265 GCA_964568545.1 uncultured Deferribacteres bacterium
TCTTCCAGGGCTTTTTCCACCGCAAGAAACAGATTCTTCATCACCAGATAGCGCAATTCTTCAACCTTATCCGGACGATCATCCGGATTGTCGATGACAAAATTCTTGTAGAGCTGTTTCTCGCCTTGTTTTAAAATCCACTTTCTAAGAAGCTCCTGCCTCAAAATTGTATCCAAAAGTGCCACCGAAGTGGATTTCCAAACACGGTCAATTCTCATAAAATCCAACATTTTTTCTCCCTCCTTTTCTGATTATGGGCTGAACGAAAACAGTATTTACTGAAGTCCTTTCCAGCATTACCAGCCAATTGGGCTAGGGCAAAGCATTCATAATGCTGTCAAATAAGCCAAATGTTCTTCACTTCAATGGATTGGGATACGAAAATCCAAAAAAGAATGCTTTGTCCTCATATCATGCCCGTTTCAGTTGAAAGGACTCCCTCTCAGCCGACGGATTAGTTAATTTGAATTTACTTTTGCGCAATGCTTTCATCACCTTCAACCCCGAAAGAATTTCATCAAAATAAAATTTGATTTTCACGGGTTTTTTCAACACACTCCAAATGAGAATCGGAATATTTTTCCAGCGGAAATAGACCTTCCGATATGCATGAATCGCCATTTTCGGCAATTCGAGCGGATCCAAATTTTCCAATTTTATAACGCTGTGGATGCCGTCATAATAATTCCAATCGTACGTGAGAATCAAATCCTTTGCACGCAGTTCTTCAAAAAGACGGGTTCCCGGATAGGGAGTCAGTACCGAAAATTGACAGGTTTCCGGATTTAATTTCCGGGCATAGCGAATTGTTTTCTGAATAGATTCTTTCGTATCCTGCCTGTCTCCCAAAACGAAACTGGCGTAAACACTAATGCCATTTTCCTTTAGGATCCTGACAGCTTCTTTTTGTTGATCCAGCGTAATCTTCTTTCCCCAGCCATCCAGAATGGCCTGATCCGCACTTTCTAACCCCAGAAACATGGTACGATTGCCGGCTTCTGCCATTTTTCTTACCATTTCCGGATTTTTGACAACCGTATCCACGCGGGAAAAACACCACCAGCGGATGTCCCATTTGCGCAGAAGAATTTCTTCTGTAAAATCAAGAACGCGCCGGGGATTCAGCGTAAAATTATCATCCACGAATAAAAATGACTGGTAGCCCTGATCAATGAGAAGCTCCATTTCGTCGAGAATGGAATCCAAACTTCGCGTCCGCCATTTCAACCCTCCAAATCGGGAAGCAGAACAAAACGCACAATCAAATGGGCAGCCACGCGAAGTTACCATAGTGGTCATGGGACGATCGTCGTACATAGAAAGATATTTTTCCTTTGGGAAGAATTCGCGCCTGGGTAAAGGAATCGCATCCAGATCCTGAATAAACGGTGCCGGCGGATTTCGCACAAATGTCCCATCGGCCTTGTAGGAAATTCCCTTAATGTGCGATATATCGCCTGTGTGCTCCATAGCATACACTAAATCACGAAGCACATATTCCCCTTCTCCGCGCACCACAAAATCCACCACGTCGCTTTCAATGGCTTCCCGGTCTTGAAATGTCACGTGGTATCCGCCCATTACCACCAGGGCACCTGCACGTTTTGCCTGATCCGCCAGTTGCAACGATTTGAGGTATCGAGGCGTATCCGACGAGATTCCCACCAGCTCATAGTTTGAAAAATCGATCTGCGTTTCCCGTTCCGGTTCAGCCATTAAATCAATTACATCTACCTGGTGATCATCTTCCAGCAGCGACCCCGCCAGGTAACCCAGTCCCAAAGGAATCAATTGAATTCCCAATTGCCCGTAGAAATTTTTTGTAGGTGAATTCAGGAGCAAAACCCGCATAAAACCACCACCTTCTTTCTGAATAAAGATGAGGGGGATGGCTTCCGTAATTCGAGCCATCCCATAAGACCTTAGTTACGCCGTTTTGTGCTGCATTTGCTTGCGCTCGGTGAGGCTCAAGAAACCTGCCACCGCCACAATGATTCCGACAATCAGATCATTCCAGAAATTCGTTATTGCGGCCGACGGGAAAATAAACGCGGAAATAACAAACCAAATACCCAAAATTCCAACGACCCAGCCATTCCACAATTTGGTTAATGTAAACCCGGCAATAAACCATACGATCCCAAGAATGAGATCATTAATAATGTTCCCGGTCTTGGAGCCGGTCAGCACAAATGCGGCCACTATGGACCACAAGCCTAAAATACCACTTAACCAACCTTGCCACATTTTTTAATCCCTCCTTTCTTTAATTGAGTTAATTAATCCATGAGTCTATCCCAAAAAGCATTGGCCACGAATTCATCGAAGTTTCACAAATTAATTTTATCTAATTTAAATTCGAGCAACTCGTCTAATTCGTAGCTTACAAAATATGTTTACCCTTTTCAATATCATTTGTGATTAAAGCAAAGGATGTGCCAAGAATGACGTGATTTTTCTTGCTTGTTTTTACACGGGTTAGAGAAATAATGGATTTAAATCGAACCAAAAACTGCGAATAATTTGTTCGCAGCTCTATAGTTCAGGAAGTTAGGTTAGAAGAAAAATCACAACCTTACATGTGCGAATAATTTGTTCGCATATTTATTCGTTTATTTTTCTTCCCTTGCATGCGCGTTGCAGCTTCAACATGAGGAATTTACTTTTCTAGTCGTCTTCATTTGAATTTATCAATTTTTTTTCCTATATTGTAAAGCAGCGAGTTTAGAAAAACAGTTTTTTCCTTGTTCCAATTTATTTTTCCATTCAATCTCCTGAATATGAATAGAATCTTTTTTTTCAACATCTACGAAACTACGTAGAAAACGGGGACACCTGGCAAATTCCACTAGCTCCGTCTTTAGTGATTGGCGTCAACCTAAATCTGGATTTTGGTAGAATATTCCTTAAAATAAAAAACATATCGTCCCTACGGGACTTAAATCTATTTTGGAATTATTGTACTACAAACATTTCGTCCCGCTGGGGCTCAGTTGTAATTCGTGATTTTTGAATAGGCTGATCCAGACCCAATAAAAGCATCGTTAGGCGCGACATGTTGCATTTGTTCGTTCGGATTCTTCTTTACGAACGAACTAATTACAGGAGAGAGACGTGACAAACACACAAAACACCGATCATCTTCCATTTTCGGGAAAGATAAGCGATTTGATTTTCTACGCCTACGTCCATGCACCTTATTTTAAATCCTTGCTCGATTCAAATAATCTCAGTCCCAAAGATTTTTCCACGCCAGCCGATCTGG
>CAZMRE010000269.1:0-3264 GCA_964568545.1 uncultured Deferribacteres bacterium
TATGATGATAGGCTGGGCACTTACCGGGCTAATCGGGATCGGACTTTACGCAGGGCAACTTTCTGATCCAACTATGATTTGGGGGCACATGACCCGCGACTTGCTGGGAGTGGGATTGATAGGCCTGATGGTCGCCTCAATTATGGCGGCAAACATGTCAACGATCGATTCCCAAAGCCTGATGTGGTCAGCCGCCTTTACGAAAAATATTCTGCTGCCCATTAAACCCGACATCTCGGAAAAAGTGCAGGTAGTTGTGGGGCGCGCAGTCATTCTTGTGGTGTTGCTGGCAAACATCTATTTTGCCACCAAGGTAAACGATATTTTTGTGATGTTTCGATATGTGCTTTCCGTTGGTACTATTATCGGTCCTTCTCTCTGGCTCGTGTATTTCTGGCGGCGTTTAAACACAAAAGCTGTTGTAATCCAGATGCTGCTTTCCATTTTGGTTACCGTGCTTCTCCCCAATGTGGTGCCGTCATTTCATTCGGCAACGCACAGCCCGTACCTAACTCAACAGACAATTGCCAAAACTATTCAGATTAAAACAAAGGCGCTGGAAACAGATGTTGAAGCAGGTCGAGCCAACCATGTGGGGCAAAAGATTAAGAAAACACAGGTCTTAAATCCCACGGCCATTTTCTTTGAAAAGGTCGTTCACGAAAATCCGGATGACCCCACCTCGCCGTTGGTGGGAATGGGGGCTTTCCGAACGGAGCTGTATTTGGTTTCCCTGATGGGATTCCACTTGAAAAACATGACACGTCCCCAATTGGATACCATTTCATTTGCGTTTGATATCATCTTCCCTTTTGCTTTTCTTTTCTTAATTGGATTTTTAACGCGTCCAAATTCAGAGAAGGTGCTGCGGGAATTTTACGCCCGCGTGCACACACCCGCTGTTGCAGATAAAGAATTGGATGCCCGGTTGGTGCAGGAGGCGATTGACCACCCGGAAATCATCGAACGGAAAAAGCTTTTCCCCGGAACCAGTTGGGAATTCTGGAAACCCTCCGCTCTGGATATCTGGGGATTTGTGGCGTCATGGTTTGTAGTGGCGTTTATCATTTTTCTGTACTGGTTGCTGGTTCACATTGGAACTTAATGAAAGAATTGTTTCCTACGAATTGGCACGAAGGGATAAGATTTTTTTAATTCGTGTTTATTTGTGATAATTAGTGGGCAATTTTTTCTCCCATGAATTTACACCAATTTTCACGAAAGGATAGAATTGGATTTAAATTTGTGTCAATTTATGAAAATTAGTGGGTAATTTTTTTTCTTGATAAAAGCAATAATTTCTTGTTTTGAAATTATTTGTTGCACGCTTTATATTTTTAATTTATATTTATTATGAGTTGGGTTTTCCCTTCCGAATGTATATTTTAATCATCATTTTTGCTTCTCAGTTTCTTGCCTCGGGGAAAAATAGACGATTTTCTAGTTGGTTCTTTAACCATTTTTTATGAGATAGCCATGATTGCCATTCTCCTAACCTCGATTCTTTTTCAGCTTCTGGCCGCCTATTTTGCTCTGCGTCTGATAAAAACGACGGGGAAGCTAAATGCCTGGCTTCTGCTGTCGTTGGCATTTGTGCTGATGGGGCTTCGCCGTTTTTTCAGCCTGATGGGTACGTATTTTTCGACAAATGAATATTTGTTTGGGTATGAGGTCGCCGAATCGATTGGTTTGCTGATATCGATTGTTTTATTTATTGGTGTCGTTTTCATTGCCAGGCTTTTCAGGCAGGCGAAAACGGATTCAGATGCGGCAAAAAGCGCAGTTCACAATTTGGCTGTTTCGGAAGCACGATTCAAAAATCTCCTGTTGAACGTTCCGGCCGTGACGTACACCCTGCTTTTTGAGAAAAATATCATTTTTAACTATATTTCTCCCGTTATTCATCAGTGGACGGGAAAATCTCCAAAAGAACTTTATAACCAACCGTCACTCTGGAAAAAATTGGTTCCTCCCGAGGATCAAGGTCGATTAAAACAGCTATTAAAAGAGAGTTTCAAAACGGGGAGGAAGTTTTCCAGTGAACACAAAATTCTAACCAAGTCCGGCGATTGGCTCTGGGTACGAAACGAAGCATTCCCGGATATTCATCCTCAGAGTAAACAGAAACAGCTTCACGGCATTCTTACTAATATTTCCCATCAAAAGGAATTCGAGTTACGGATTAATCGGCTCAATTCAGCGCTCGAAACGGTTAGTAAAATCAATCGGATCATCACAAAAGAAAAAAGTGTCCCCACACTTCTTCAGAACATCTGCAACGTCCTAACTCAGACGCAGGGGTATTTTTCGGCCTGGATGGCGCTGGTGGATCAAACGGGGGAATTTACCCGTTTTGCGGAATCGGGGATTGGAGATACTTTTCAAAAACTGACGGAAGAATTGAAAAAGGGACAGCTTCCGCCTTGCATAATAAATGCACAAGAGACATCTGAGGGTATTCTTATTGAAAATGTGAAGGACTTCTGCGGTGCCTGTCCACTTTCCCCCAGTTATGGTTGCCACTCGATTTGGGTGGCTCCCCTTTTGTATGAAGGCGAGCTATTCGGATTTATTGCTCTGGCCCTTCAAAAGAATGTTGGTCGCTCTGAGGAAGAAAAAGTGCTCTGGGAGGAGATCGTCTCGGATATTTCCTACGGGCTTCACGAACGTCAACTGGAAGAGAAAAGGCGTTTGATGGAACAGGCCCTTCAAAAAAATGAAGAGCGGTTTCGTTCCATTGTTGAAACGTCCCAGGAAGGCATTTTTATTGTCAATTGGAATTACCAGATTATTTATTGCAATCGGGAGATGACCCAAATATTGGGACGCCCGGAGGATCAGATTCTGAACCATGATTTTCGAGAATTTCTGGATGCGGAAAGTATTCCGATTGTAGAGGATCGC
This sequence comes from uncultured Deferribacteres bacterium, assembly GCA_964568545.1. Lineage (GTDB taxonomy): Bacteria > Zhuqueibacterota > JdFR-76 > JdFR-76 > BMS3Abin05 > BMS3Abin05. Next base: position 2,905 of record CAZMRE010000269.1, read on the forward strand.
TATCGACGTCGGCAAAAAGGGGAAAAAATCCCCTCACGTTATCAATTTAAAATTATTCGAAAAACGGGTGAAGTGCGGTGGGTTGAAATCAGCGCTGCCGTAATTAATAGCGGTACACCCAATGCCCAGACAATCGCAACCCTTTTGGATGTCACCAATCAGATAAAGCTCCAGCAGCAATTCTTGCAGGCCCAAAAAATGGAAGCGGTTGGCAGATTAGCCGGCGGTGTGGCACATGATTTTAATAACATTCTAACAGCCATTAACGGGTATGCCCAGCTTCTATTAAGTGAAATGGAGCCGGAAAATCCTCTGCGGGATGATGTGAAAGAAATTTACAAATCCGGAAATCGGGCGGCT
>CAZMRE010000270.1:0-3256 GCA_964568545.1 uncultured Deferribacteres bacterium
ATCAACGCGTCGTAATAATCGTTGTACTCTTTCTGAAAGGCGGCCGCATCTTCGGCTTTACCGATGCTCTTTGCCAGGAGAATTGCCTTCTTCAAACCCAGCAGTGCCCAGAAGTTGTGTCCTGTTACGTGCCCGGTAATGCTTTCGTTATCACCAGGATGTGTTTTGGGCATGAGATGAAACGGATCGCTCTGCCGCGCCCGATGCAGCCACGCCACTGCTTTTTTTATCAAAGGAAAGACTTTCTTCGCAAAAGCCTCGTCGTGTGTAAACTCATAGTGCTGACCAAATGCCCAGAGTGTTTGTCCCCAGCCGTCAAATTGACCGCCCTGTGAAACAAAATTGCCATCCTTTTGCTGCCAGTGCCGGAAGAAACTGAGTGCTTTCCCAGCGATGTCGTGGTAGCCGGTTAAATCGTACTCCCGCACCACGAACGAGGCATCCCGCAGCCAGAAGGCGTGATAGTGAAAAAGATTGACTGTTTGAATGTAATTGCCCTGAAATTTGTTCAGTGACATTAAATTGTAAATCAAATTTGTTTTGAAAGTGTTCACTACTTTTGCTTCCGGTAGGTGAATCTGCATGCCTTTGTTCACCATTGATTTCCAAAAGGAAACCGTCCGCTGATGCTGACCGTCCCAGGTCAATTTTCGCAATCGGGCGATATCGGCACTTCCTTTCGGAATGGGTTGATAGGGCATTTTGAAATCCAGCACCAGTGAATCGCCGGGCTGCAGGAAGAAGTCGTAAAACACCCAGCCCATTGGCTTTGTTGGCAACAACTTGCCTCTTGCAAGTGAACGGTACGTCCTTATAGAAAAGGGTTTCCCTGCTTCTTCCCGTGGAAAAAGAAGCATTAAACTGTCGCTGCGAAAAACACCGTCTTTTGAAAAGGTAAATTTCCAATTAGGATTAAAAGGAACGCCCGAATGCCAGTAAGCACCCGGATGACGGGGCTTTTGAGGTCGGCGAAATCTGTGACTGCCGTCCTCATTTGTGTAGCGAAAAGCCATCGAAAAAAAATCGTGGCGGGGCTGCTTACTGTGATTGGTTAGGGTCACACGAATGAAATTAATTAGGTTGGAGGTTGGGTCTTCGGTCAAAGAATTGGCAAAAGTTTGAAACGCGTACTGCACACCCTGCTTGCACACCTTGTAGTGAAAAACAGGCAGGTAGCCATTTTCCAGAGTGCGAATTCGCTGGTGGATAGGCTGCGGCGGATTGCCAGTAAAAAACATGAGCTCGGTGTAACCTGTGTACAAGAAACCTTCCGGTGTGATTTCCGTGCCGTCAGAATTGTACAGGATACCCATTTGATCTGTGGGGTACGCCACGTAATTGAATGGAGCATTCGGGGGGTCGATTTTCGGATTGATCATTTGCGCCTTAAGCGGAAAATGTAAGAATAAAATCGCTCCAAATAAAATGCTCCATTTCTTTAAGGGAATTTTCATGGTACCCTCCTTTTGATTTTTGTTTAAATGTTTCGAAATTAAGCCAAATTGCATTTCGCTCATCTTCAATCCTATGTCCTAATTTAAGAACGTGAACTATTCTCGTCATTGTATCTCGGGATATAATCCTCAATGATAGGAAAATTGTCCAGGCGTTTGGCAATGGCAGCCAGCAAAAATGAATTGACCCACCAGTAAATGTCTGTTTTTGCAATGGATTGACGCAACTTGCGCATTCGCAATCGGCGTTCTTTTTGGGGCATCGAATAGGCGCGGTAAATCGCATCGGCCACGCCCTCGATGTCATAGGGATTAACGAGGATAGCACCTTTTTGAAATTGGGCAGCCACACCCGCAAACTCACTGATAACAACCACTCCGTTCTCTTCAATATTTGAGGCGCAATATTCCTTAGACACCAAATTCATGCCGTCCTTGGAAGGGGTTACCAGTAAAATTTCGGCTGTGCGGTAGTGCGCAACCAATTCCGCTCTGCTTAAACTTTGAAAACGGTAATAAATGGGAATCCAGCCGGATCGGGTAAACTCGCCGTTAATTTCTCCCACCAGTTGTTCAATTTCTTCTTTCAGAGCCGCGTACATCGGAATGCCGCGCCGACTCGGCACCAAAATCTGGCCCAGAATAACATTTCCCTGCAATTCCGGATATCGAATCAGTGCATTCCTGTAAGCATTCAATTTTTCGATAATTCCCTTTGAATAATCCAGTCTGTCCACGCCCAGAATAATTTTCACATCGGGTAAATTTTCGTGAATGTACCAGGCTTCTTTCGAGACGCTCTCGGTTCTTGCCAGACTCGCAAATTCACGATAATCAATGCTGATGGGGAAAGCACCCACGCGAATCTCCCGATTTTCGGCTTTCATCCGAATGACCTGCCCCTTACCCTGAATGGATACGTCGTGCATAAGGGTTCGGACGCATTGAACAAAATTGCGGCGATCCCGCAAGGTTTGGAATCCCACCAAATCATACTGGAACAAGAGGCGTAGAATTTGAAAACGCCACGGCAGCTTCAAAAAAATGTCCAGTGGCGGGAATGGAATGTGCAGGAAAAAGCCCAATTTTGACTGATTTTTCATTTCGCGAAGCTCTTTTGCTACGGCAATTAAATGATAGTCGTGAATCCAGATAAAATCCCGGCCACTGCTGTTGGTTTGGACAACTTCGGCAAATTTCTTGTTCACCTGGGTATACGCTTGCCAGTATTCGGGCTTGAAATTACAAAAAGGAACAAAATCGTGAAAAAGCGGCCAGAGCACTTCATTCGAAAATCCCATGTAGTATTCTTTAACTTCATCCCGGGTAAGCGCCACGGGTTTAAGCGTGTAGCCGGAATCGCGGGTGGCACGTTTTAAAAGCGCATCCAGATTAAGACCCTCTTCGGCATGGATCCCCGGCCAGCCAATCCACAAACCACCACGATTTTTTAATACCGGTGCCAGAGCCGTCACCAGCCCCCCAGAACCCGGCTCCACATTCCAATTTCCAGATTTATCTTTTGCAACCACAATCGGCAGCCGATTGGAAACAATAATCACCCTGCCTTTGGGATGGTCAGTCTTCATTTCAAACATCTTGATTCACCCTATTGTTGTCTCTTTTAGTCCGATCGGTTTTCTTTTTCTAGATAAATCGTCTGTGTCGGAAATGCAAACTCAATTCCTTCTTCTGCGAATTTGCGAAAGAGTTCCAAATTAATCGCCTGATGAATATCCATGTAAACATTGTAATCCGCATTTTTCACCCAGTACACAGTCTCAAAATTGAGGGAAAAGTCC
>CAZMRE010000271.1:0-3256 GCA_964568545.1 uncultured Deferribacteres bacterium
GAACCAACGCGTGAACGAGTGAATGGTTTTCAATCCAGCCAATACAGAATGCGGCCGCAGTTTTCGCATGTGTACACCTCGATATTTTCTTTTCCGCGGGTAGTGAGGGATGTGGGGAGCTTGACGAAGCAGCCCAGACAGGTGTTATTTTGCACGGGAACCACGGCACGTTTGTAGTGTTGACGCAGGCGTTCATATCGGCGGAGCAGAGGAGGTTTGATCTTTTTGGCAAGTTCCTCCCGCATCTCTTTGAGTTTCTCAATTCCCTCCGTTTCGAAGCCAAGCTTTTGCTCTTCTTCATGTTCCTGGATCATAATATCTATGTCCTGAAGCGCTACCAGGCAGCGCAATTGCTTTTCGTCCATCTAAAAACCTCCTGCTAAAATATCAATTAATTGATCAAAGGATTCACATTTGGCAAGCTGTTCGCGATTACGCTCTTCCTTTAAAATTTCGACTAATTTACCCAGAAATGGTAGATAATTCTGATTGCTTTCATGGGGAGGAGCGACAATCATGAAAATCAAATGAACCAGTTCATCATCAATGGAATGATAGGGGATTCCATCGGATGATTTTGCGAAAATTACGGACATGTCCTTAATACTCAGGGTCCGGCCGTGCGGAATGGCAATCCCATGTCCAATGCCGGTACTACCCAAATTTTCACGACGTTTTAGCATCTCCAAAATCAATCGCTTATCTTTCAGATCTTTGTGTTTAGACAAAACATCGACCATTTCCTCTAAGGCTTCATCTTTTGTGTGCGATTTAAGTTCCGAAATAAAAAGATTCGGATGAAAATAATCGACAAATTCTTGAAAATCCATTGAATGCTCCTATTCCGCCTGCAGCGGATTTAAATGATGGTTCAGATATTCTAATTGTGAAAATTTCATTTAATCGAAATCATAGCTTGTCACAAAAATACCAAATCTCGAAGGAATGAATGCACCAAAATATGAAGATTTTTTGGATTCAATTCTTCATTAAAAATTTGAGAATTCTTACATGTCTCAAAAGAAGGAAACTATTTCCTATCCTTTGTGCCTTCGGATTTTTATGGTTAGGAGTAACTCTTACTAAGCGTTTATTTTTCCAGATAATTTCGCAAAACAGGGCGAATAAAAACATCTTCCAAATCAATTCCTACCAGTTCCTCTCGAAAAATTTGCAATTTTTGTTCAATAGGTAAGTTCTTATTAATAATGAAAATCTCATCGTCGTTCAACCGGCAAAGTCCGCCTTTAAAATTACCTCTCTCATAGCGGACAGGAATCGATAGCTGCTCCAGAAGGCCTTCCATTTCTTGAAGCAACCATTCGTTCTTTTCGGATTTTTTCCTTGCCATTAAATGTAATCCGTTTTTTTCTTTCGTTTCAGATAATCCACCAGCTCTTTTACTTCCTGGGAACGGTGCTTGGGGCATACCAGCAGGGCATTCCCCGATTGAATAATAATCGTGTCCTTCAGGCCGATGGTAGCGACCAGTTGATCGGGGGAATAGACCAGGCAACCTTTTGAATCCCGCAAAATGGCTTTTCCAACAACGGCATTTTTTGATTTGTCCTTTGAAAGCAGGTTGTACACCTCTTCCCAGCTTCCCACATCGCTCCAGCCAAAATCGGCTTTAATTACGCAAACCCGCTGTGATTTTTCCATGACACCATAATCGATTGAAATACCGCGAATCTCCCGGTAGGCACGTTCAAGCGCATCCGAATAGCCATCGCTATCGATGAAAGGTTCTATTTTTTGTAAGCTATCGTAGATTTCCGGCACGTATTCTTCCATCTCCTTTAAAATATCCTGGGTTTTCCAGAGAAACATGCCGCTGTTCCAAAGGAAATCTCCGCTCATGAGGAAATTTTTTGCCGTGTCCAGATTTGGTTTTTCGGCAAATGTTTTTACGCGATAGGTCGTTAAATCTTCTTCCGTGCAAATGGGACTGTTATATTGAATGTAACCGTAACCGGTAGCCGGATAGGTTGGATTGATCCCAATCGTTATCAGGCAGGACTCCTTTTCCGCTATTTTGGCTCCCGTTCGCAAAACCTTCAGGAATTGATTGCTATCCTGAATCAGGTGGTCGGCGGGAAGAATGGCCATCACGGAATCCGGATTCCGGTGCTTGAGGCGAAGCGCGGCCAATCCGATGCAAGGCGCTGTGTTCTTTCCGTAAGGCTCAATAATAATGTTTTCTTCAGGGACAAAGGGTAGTTGTTCTTGAATGTCTTCTTTTTGATTGGAATTAACGACGAAAAAAATATTTTCGGATGGAATAAGAGGGAGGAGCCTCTGATAAGTTTGCTGGACCATCGTCTCCTCCCCGAAAATTTTTAGAAACTGCTTAGGCTTTTTGATGCGGCTTCGCGGCCAAAAGCGCGTCCCAATACCTCCGGCCATAATTACTGCGTACAGTTCAGGCATAAAACCCCTCTTTTTTAGAAAGTGAAATAATTATCTTGAGAAATATGAGACGGGAGTTTAGGTTTTTGTGTGTAGCATTTAATAATTGAGAGATGATCATCAAAGTGCAACCAAAATTCATTAAAACGGTTCACTAGCCAATCCGTATTAGGCGGATTTAAGTCCGTTTAATTGGAATGTCCATCTTCTGCGTTTTTTTGCAGATGTTTAAATATAATATTTTAATCAATTAAATTTATGAAATATCTATTTAAAAATCAAGAAAATTCACTAAAATACCACTAAATCTTTTTGAAAAGATTTTTGATGATATATCCGGCCACTTGGGGATTTTCTTTCATTCGGCGAAGTGAGTAGGGAAACCAGTCTTCTCCGAATGGAACATACACCCGAAGCCGATGGCCTGAACGAATTAGTTCGGTTCGGTACTCGTCTCCAACACCCAGAAGCATTTGAAATTCATATTGAGAAGCGGGAATTCTTTGCGATTGGATGCGTTCGATGGCCTTTTCAATCAAAAAGCGGTCGTGGGTGGCAATGCCTACGTAGGCCTTGTGATCGAACATAATGTCCAGCAGCTTGAGGTAATTCTGACGGATGGTCTCTCTGTCTTTGTAGGCAATTTCAGGCGATTCATTGTAAATGCCCTTGCAAATACGGACGTTGATTCCCTGAGCGGCCAACTCCCGGATATCGGATTCGCTGCGCTTCAGGTAAGCCTGAAGTACAAGGCCAACGTTCGTGAAATCTTTTCGCACCCGATAGAAGATATCCAGCGTGTCATCCGTACAGGTGGAATCTTCCATGTCGATTCGCACGAAATTGT
>CAZMRE010000272.1:0-3252 GCA_964568545.1 uncultured Deferribacteres bacterium
CCCGAGAAGGTTTACAACAATATCATGTGGTACGGAAACACAACAGCCGCCACGATTCCGATTGCCCTGAGTGAAGTGGTCGAAAAGGGTATGTTAAAGGAGGGCGATTTGCTGATTCTGGCCGCGTTTGGCTCCGGTTTCACATGGGCTTCGGCAGCCATCCGCTGGTAAGCACATATTCTAAAACAGTCTAAACCTCTCGGGCAATTCCTGCATTCGGGAGGTTTTTTATTTTTGTGATTTCAAAAACTTTAACGTGAGGAATGCAGCAATGAAAAGTCACGAGGTTGATTACGAAATTATCGGAGACGATCTTCAGATTGTTGAAGTTGAACTGGACCCGGGAGAAACGGTGGTGGCAGAAGCCGGCGCCATGAATTACATGCACGATGGGATTTCCTACGAGGCCAAAATGGGCGACGGAACCGAAGCCACGTCCGGGATCCTGGGAAAACTGATCAATGCCGGAAAACGCGCCCTTACCGGGGAGTCCATTTTTTTGACCCATTTCACCAATGTTGGAACGGGGAAAAAGCGGGTTGCCTTTGCTGCGCCCTACCCGGGGAAAATTATCCCGATCGATCTGGCCTCGGTAGGCGGACAATTACTCTGCCAGAAAGACGCGTTTTTGTGCGCGGCTTACGGCACTGAAATTGGCATTGCCTTCACAAAGCGGTTTGGTACGGGATTTTTTGGCGGTGAAGGATTTATTCTTGAGCGGCTTATCGGAGATGGCCTGGCGTTTATTCATGTGGGCGGAACGGTCGTTAAAAAAGATTTGCACAATGAAACACTCCGCGTCGATACCGGTTGTATTGCCGCCTTTACGTCCGGTATTAATTACGACATTGAATTTGTGCGAAGCTTAAAATCGATGTTTTTTGGAGGAGAAGGCCTCTTCTTGGCCACACTGCAGGGTACGGGAACCGTCTATTTGCAAAGCCTGCCATTTTCGCGAATGGCTGATCGGGTGCTGCGCTACGCACCCTCTGCCGGAGGAAAGCGCCGGGGCGAAGGCTCCATTCTTGGCGGCCTGGGAGATTTGCTGGATGGTGACAATGGGTAAAAAAAAGCCTTTCCAAATGGAAAGGCTTTTTTATCTAGTGTCGCAAGTTTTGCAAACATGGTCACCACAATAAATTGTGGTGATTGTTCAAAGCAATCGAAGAAAAGAAACGGCTTTTTTGCCAAAAAGCGGACTAAACTTCAAAATTTCCTCACTCGCTTTTAACGATTTGCTTCCCTTTGGGTGGCTCGAATAAAGTGGAATCCAGCCGATGTGTACTAATGGATTTCAATTCGGTCGTGATACTGTAAATTTCATTCGGATTTTTGGGCTGTGCCGGTTGCGCTGCCTTTTTCTTTCGTCCGAAAAGACCTGACAGCGCCTTCTGCACGTCTTTAATCTGAGGCTCGCGTTCCTTATTCGCAGACTGCGACTGAGAGGAAGAACTGTGCGACGCCAGCTCCAGCCGCAGAGTACTCCTGATCGGATAGCCCGAAATCTTCTTCATCTCCTTTTGCAGCGATTTGAATTGCTCTTTGTACGATTGCAGCAGACGCCCCATTCCGAACGTATTCCAGGTATCCACGCCCAAAGCTTTGGCCAGCCTTTTTTGAAATACCCGTTCCCCTGCCATCTTTTTCTCAACAGAAGGACTAAACCAGCCATCGTAAATAAGCGTCACCGTGTCTTTCAAACCGGTCTCGGTGTCGGTTCCAATTGTGCGAATCGTAATAATCGCGTGTTTCCCGGAGAAGCCGTTGAAAGATTTCGTTTCGCCCGTTCGCTTCACTTGAATAACCGGTTTTTCCCAGGTGTAGCGCGCGGGCTCTTCCGGTTGTGTTTTCCTTTCCTCCTTCGCTTGGGGCTGATTCTGAAAAAGCGTCCCGTTCTTCATCAATTCTTTCATCTTGGAAAATGGGACTTCCTGCACCGTGTTGCCCTTCATGTCGTACTTCCACATCAGTTTTTTGTCCAGTCGGGTGATACTGACCTGAACCCCGGCCTGATTGAGATATTTCATAATGCTGCCGGTAAAACTCATGTAGGATTCCCGGCGACTGGCATTTTCATCGGCGCGGATGTACGTCGCTGTTGTGGATTCAAAAGCACCCTGCCCATAAAGGCCGCTGCTTTTTGAAAAGGTCTGATATTTAAGCTGGGCCTGTGAAAAGCCGCTTATAAACAAACTGAAAGCGATAAAAACGACAATTTTTTTAATCATTTGCAACTCCTAATTTATTGGTGGTTTTCTTTGGATTGGATTGGTAATCGTTGTTTTGGATTCATTATTTCGGAATATCAAGAGAAACTTTTTTAAATCTGCATTATTCACAAATTTCAACCACGAAGATTATTGTAATTAAAACAATTAATTGTTTGAAACCTCTATCGTTGCGAGTTTGGCGGGGGTGTTTTTTCGGTCGTTGAGTGATTCGCCGGTAGGCGAATTGTATCGAAACGACCGTATTTGGCACAGGTCACCTCGATACATCCGCCTTCGGCGGCCACTCGGTGACCAAGTTTAGCAAATTTTCTCGATTGATGTAATTATTTTAATTTCAAGTAAATAGCTAAAACTCGCAACGGTAGAGCTTTTTAAAAAAATTTGATTTTGAATTTGTTATTGCTTTAAATACTATATTCATTCTTAGTGATTTGGGGTCTTTGTCGCATAAATTCATAAATAATACAGGCTAAGAAAAATCTCTTAAAATATAAGCGGAATCTCGAATAAAATCAAATGTTTTTGTGATTTGAAGAAACACAGGCGCTCCTGTGCGGTTCGAAATCTCGAAGTGATTAGTTCTTGAATTCGCATTAAAAATGTCCTAAATTTCTAAATGTATTTCAGCTTTGCGTGACGAATAAAATATCGCTCATCCGAATAATGCATACTTACGTTGTCACTTGTACCAATAAGCAATTAGAAGCGAATGAAAATAGCAAAATAAAAAAAGCAAAATAAATCCAAAATTCAAATAGCCTTTAAGCGGTGCAAGGGTCGATTGATTGCTGGAAAATACGGACAATTTAGAAATAGGGTTTTTAATTTTGTTTAAAACCTTTTAAAAATTGTGCCCACACTCCTTTTTCTTGAGCAAGAAACGGCAATCGCAGATTGCATGGAATAGCGTGAGGCCGTTTTTTGCAACTGTTTTTGGACCAATGTTTTTACATTTTAAATCTCTGCTGTTGCGAGTTTTGCGCGAATGATTGAAGAAAATTTAGTGAAAATACGCTTACCC
>CAZMRE010000273.1:0-3251 GCA_964568545.1 uncultured Deferribacteres bacterium
AGGTAGCCGCAGGGACAGGGGTTCATGGCGGCGGCCAGCATAAAATTGGCCGGGTAAGTGATGGAGAGAGCCGCGCGGGAAATGGTGACTTTTCCGTCTTCAAGGGGCTGGCGCATGACCTCCAGGACATTTTTCTTGAACTCCGGCAGTTCATCGAGAAAGAGAACGCCGTGGTGCGCCAAACTGACTTCACCCGGATGGGGAATTTGTCCCCCGCCAATCAGCCCGGCGTCGCTGATGGTATGATGGGGCGAACGGAAAGGCCGGGTGGCAATCAGCGCCTGATTGGGTGAAAGGATGCCTGCAACGGAGTGAATTTTTGTCGTTTCAAGAGCTTCTTCAAGAGACATGTCCGGCAGAATGGTTGGCAGCCGTTTGGCCAGCATTGTTTTCCCCGAGCCCGGGGGGCCTATCATGATGATGTTGTGCCCGCCTGCGGCTGCGACTTCCAACGCCCGCTTCACGTGTTCCTGCCCGCGGACATCCCGAAAATCAATTAAATAGTGCCTCTGGTTGGCAAAAACCTCTTCCATATTGACACGGAAAGGCTTAATGCTGTAAACGCCGTTTAGGAAAGCGGCTGCTTCTGCCAGGGACTGCACCGGAAAAACATCAATGCCGCGCACCATTGCTGCCTCGCGGGCGTTTTCCGCCGGGAGAACAATCCCTTTGTAGTCAGCCTCTCTGGCGGCAATCGCAATGGAGAGAGCGCCTCGAATGGAACGCAAACTGCCATCAAGCGAGAGTTCACCCAGAATGAGAAGATGATCCAGGCGCTCGGACGAAATTTGGCCGGAAGCAGCCAAAATCCCGATGGCAATGGGAAGATCAAAAGCGGAGCCCTCTTTTTTAACATCTGCGGGTGCCAGGTTTATGATGGTTCGTTTGATCGGAAATCGGAAATCCGAGTTTTTGATGGCCGCCTGCACGCGCTCACGGGATTCGCGGACGGCACCGTCAGGAAGGCCAACCAGCGCAAAATAGGGTGATTTGCCCTCTAAGTTCACTTCAACTTCAACCAGAAAAGCATCAATGCCCAAAACAGAGGCACTGCGTGTTTTGGCGAGCATAGAACGCCCCCTTTCCATGGCAAAGAATTTTTCTGTGGGGAAAGTTATTTATGTCAAATAATTGATTGTTTTAAACATCGATCGCCTTGATAAATTCTTCCAAATGTTTGGCCGCTTGCTTTTCTTCCTCGATAAAAGCATCTCCGCCGCCGTGACGAATGGTGAACGTGATTGTGTTGTTCTCTTCATCGATGGTATGTCCCCAGTTGAATAGGTAGCCAATTACGCCGGCAGTCATGACCTGATTCAGGGCTTGTTGAGGCGAGAGATGCTCTAATTTAAAGGTTTTGACAACCACAGGTGCCTCCTCATTTTGGATTCATCTGCAATATACGTACTTTTGAGAATCAATTCAAGGAAAAAAATGAATTCGGAAAATTAATGGCTTACTTTTTTTCCACGAATTGACACGAAAAAAATTGGTGTGAATTAGTGGAAGTTTATTTTCTCTATTTTTTCCGTGTTGGATAAGCTTGCTTATACAATTTCGCGTACAGCGGATCACGGGTAGCACAGCCCGCCGGAAATTGCCCCATTTCGTTTCCCTTTGCCCGCATCAAATCCGTGCAATGGCTGTCGGCAATGCAGGCCTTACGGGAATTGAGACGGCCAGTTTCCAGCAAATCCTTTACCATGTCAGGGTAAGCCAGGCTTCCCCGGCCTGTTCCCACAATGGACACCCGGCCAGCCCGGAGATTGGCTTCGGCTGCATACACAAAAAAATGCCGCAGCCAACTGTAACCTGCTCCCAGAACGGTCAAATCGGGGTTTGCCCTTTGGATTGCTGCCGTACTCTCAAAATGCCTGGCGATGCCATACAAAGGATGCTCCGGAGGCGGATATCCGCCAACAGCCGGTTTTTCCATTGGCCGTTCCAGATGGGGATTAAAATAGGGACTACCCAGACTCACGCTAACAATTTTTACACCCAGCGCTTTTAATTCCGATACAAATTTCAGTGGCTCTGTTAAATCCATTTCGGCGGGATTTTTCGCATTGATCCCGAATCCATTTAGAATTTTTGCCGAACGAAGCAATCGATCAGTCACGTTCGGCGGAAGGTGTGGAATACCGTCAAACGCATTAAATCGGGTAGCAATCAGAAGTCCAGGGGCCGCGTCTTGAATTTTGGTCACAACGTTGCGAATAAAGCGGGTGCGATTTTCCCAGGAGCCTCCGTAGATTCCCTCCCGAGTCCGGGCTCCCAAAAGCTCGTTCAGCAGGTAAGTGTGGCATTCCTTGATGTCCACGAAATCAAATCCCGCCTTTTGCGAAAGGACAGCCGCCGCGACAAAATTATCCTCGAGAAATTTCAGATAATCATCTGTCAAAATCGGGTATGATTTGTCCACACGAACCTGTTTTTCTTGATTCACAAATGTGACAAAATCCACGATGGGATTGTGAACAGCAAGGAGCGGTTTCTGGTAACTCCAGCGTCCCGAGTGGGTGAGCTGTAATCCGAGAAGAAAATCGGAATCATCGCCCCAGGACTTGCGGTGTTCGGCGCGGGTTTGTTCCACCAGTCGCGCAAAGGAATCGAAAGTCTTATTATTCAGGTACAACTGGCGCGGATTGGCTCTGCCTTCGTCGGTAACAGAAGTTGCCTCGCCCCAGAACAATTTGCTGCCGCCTGCCGCGTAGCGTTTCCAGCGGCGAAACGTCAATTCTCCGGGTTCGCCGTTCAATTCGGAATCTGTTCCCTCCATGGGATGAATAGCAAGAGCATTTCCCACCGTACGATCGGCAACAGTCACCGGCTGGAGAATTTTTTCAAGTCTTGATTCTAATGGAATGTCTAAATTGAGTGTGGAAATGTGGCTTTTTAAATCCTCAAGAGTTTTATATGCGAAAAACGCGGCTGCCATGGATTTTCCTCTAATTTTTATTTGTTTAAATTCATGTTAATTCGTGCCAATTCGTGGGCAATTTTCCCCAAGGTGTTTTTATAACTCTATTTGAAATCGTATCGAATGAAAAGTGTTGGATTAATTTGATTGTAGCTTCCGTTTTGAGACCAGTTCAATTCCCATTCCGTTCCCGCCCAAAATCTCCTGCTTATTCCCACTGAATGCAAATTTACCAGAAGTTGAGGCTCTGACATCCACCAGAGGCCGGCGTCATTCTTCCAGTAATCGAAATAGCCCTGAAAGCTCCAGTTTGTTTTGCCGACGTGAAACT
>CAZMRE010000274.1:0-3248 GCA_964568545.1 uncultured Deferribacteres bacterium
TTCACGGCGCACTTTCCGATTTGAGATATTTGACAATGCGATTCACAAAAACATCTGGCGTGACCACCTGAACATTATTGTTGAGATGATGCACGCAGTCCAGCACCTGCTCCACGCCATTCGACCAGACATGAACGGGAATTAGACTGTAGCCCTGAGGGGAGTGAACGTCCCGGGGCAATTGGTTGAGTTTTTCCGCCAGAGAAAGGGGCGTTTCAAATCCTTTCCACAAATTGTAGCGACCGCAAATTACCGGTTTGCCATTAATCCAGTCAATTGCCCCATGCCCGCTGGAATAATTGGTAAAATCGTAATAGAAAATGGCGTCGATTTCCTTCCGATTCAAATAGGGAGCCAGCGCCGCCTCCGAGCGGTTGTTGCCAATGATATTGACTATGTGGAGATCGGCTTTCTTCATAAAAGCGGCAGTCAGTGCCACAAAATTGGAGAGATTTTTGAACCTTTCGGGATAAATGTACCCCAAACCCGACGACGAGGCAATAAAATAATCCCGGCCGCGGGAGGAATTGGCCGCTTCCCGGTAAAAAAGGCTCAGAACTGTGGGCGCCAGTTCGCACATCGCCGGTGAGACCCCCCAACCGAGATTGAGCTGGCCGCGCAGAGGGCTCCCATACCAGTGGGCATTTGTGGAAAAATCATTCAGTAACCATTGAACATTGTCACCGTCAGACATGAGAAAGCAAACCGTGTGCACATTTTCGCGGGAGACCACCTGCGTTTTCACTGGTGCCTTCTGCTTCAAATCCGCATTAAAATTGCTTAATGTGGAAAGATTTAATGCCCAGTCTGCCGCATGCACCCAGAAGCCCCGCCGACTGCTTTCGCTAACGAGCTGGAATTCGTCATCTCCCCAACCCAGAAGGGCACCCCCCGCGCCGGAACGCCTGAGTACACGATCGAACAGAGAGCTCTTGACATCCGTAAAAAATGTTATCATTTTCCCAAAAATGGCATAATCGGCAAGGTGAAGGGACTTTGAGGGTTTTTGATAAGACACGATTCGCTTCGAGAATGCATCGCCGCAATTTTGGAGCAAATAATCCACATCCTTGCCGCGGACATCTTCCAGAAGCGGAATGCCCAGTCTCTCAACTGCCCCCTGAATGGCGGGCGTGACGGCAATCCCGTTTCGAATGCCGCAGAGAGAAAAGGCTACATTGACTGAAGCATCCCTTGGATTGCACAATAAATAGCCCGAAACCTTCGATTTGAAATGGCGGAGCAGTCCATCAAAATCGGTTTCAAAGGAATGATCTACTGTTACGCCAAAATTTTTCTCCAGATCCGACAGCCAACGTGCGTAGCCGCCCGCAATCCGACGGTAAATGGCCGGTTGCTTCTGCGCCAGAACACCTTGGAGCGTCTCGATAACCAGAAGCTGGTCGGGGGTAAATTGAGCCTCATCCACCACAAAAAGTGTGTCAGGAATTTTTGACGCCGGGTACGGGCTACCAGGCAAGTGTTGCACAATTGATTGCACGTCTTTTTCGGCCGTTAGGGGCGATTTATTTTGCTGACAACCCAAAACAGGAGCAAACAAGGAAAAAACAAGAACACAATTGAAAAGTATTTTCATGGTTAAACCGTCTATTTTTAAGCCGAACAATTCATCAGCCATGAAGACACAAAAACACAAAGATAAAATAACACGAAATCAACAGAATCATTAATCGCCTTCCTTAATTATAATAATCTTCGTGACTTAGAGTCTTTGTGGCAAAAATTTATGCATCATGCAAATTAAATCAAATCTTCCGCCTCATTTACTCGAAATTTTCCTTGCGCCTGCTGTAATTTGACCCGTTACATACGTAAAAACGGTTCCAATCAACACAAACCACGGCCAGGCAATGGCAGTTTGGGATTGCACAACAAGAATCGTGAGCAATCCGACCGTCATTGCAATCATGGCGTCCCACTGATCTGTATTCTTTGAAAGAAGACCCAACAAAAACGTTCCCAACATCCCGCCGTATGTATAGGACGCAATCGTTAATCCCACAACCAGAACATTTCCCCAACTGGCGGCAACTCCTGCCATTAAAATCAACAAAACACCCCAGCCAAGTGTTACCAATCGGGATGTAATCAGTTCGCGGGAAGCAATTAATTTTTTGCCAAGCGCGGGTTTCAGGATGTCCCACATGCTGGAGGAGGCGAGCGAATTAATCGATCCGCTTAGCGAGGACATGGCTGCGGCAAAAATAGCGGCAACAACCAAACCCGCTACTCCGTGAGGCATGTGTGTAACAATGAAACGAGGAAAAATCTCATCACTGCGTGCCAGAGGATGCACCAGAGGGAATTTCTGGTAAAAGGCGTACAACATGACACCCAGTGTGAGGAAAAACGCAAATTGGATGATAATCACAAAGCCGCTGCTGATGAGTGCCGTCTGGCTGTCCTTTAGTTTTCGGCAGGACAGCAAACGCTGAACCATCAGTTGATCGGTTCCGTGGGAAGCCATCGTCAGAAATGTGCCTCCAAAAATACCCGCCCAAATTGTGTAAGGCACTTTCAAACTCACGGTTGGGTCAAAAAATTTAAACTTTCCGGCAGGCCCGGCAATAGCTACTACATCGTGCCAGCCATTTGGCAGAAGATGTAAGATAATAAAAAAAGCCACAAGGGCTCCGCCAATGTACATGAAGAACTGAATTACATCCATCCAGACAACGGCCTTAATGCCCCCAAAATAGGTGTAAATAAGCGTCACAATTCCAATAATAATAATGGATGTCGGGTAGGAAAAACCGGTGGCCAATTTCAGCGGGATGGCCGTGGCGAACAGGCGAACACCGTCGGCCAGCACGCGGGTGATCATAAAAACAAATGTGGTATATTTTCGCATGTTCGGCCCGAACCGGCGGTCAATAAATTCATATGCGGTTACCATATCCCCGCGGTAATAGGCGGGCAAAAAGAGCAGGCTAATGATAATTCGGCCAATAAAATAGCCAAATGTAAGCTGCAAAAACGTCATGTCGGTGGAAAACGCCAGTGCCGGCACTCCAATAAAAGTAAGGGTGCTGGTTTCCGTTGCCACCACCGACAACCCTACCGCGTACCAAGGGATCTGCCTTCCCCCGAGAAAATAATCCTTCGCATCCTTCTGTTTGCGACCAAACCAATAACCCAGTGCCACCACAAGAATCAAATACGCAACGACAGTAACAATATCCAACGGACTAAAATTCATCTGAAACCCTTTCCTTGTTTTTGCAGAA
>CAZMRE010000275.1:0-3238 GCA_964568545.1 uncultured Deferribacteres bacterium
CGCGATGGCGATCGGCAGTATTACACGGGACATTTCTATTTAGGAATGGCAGGTGCGGGTGTAATGGTAGAGGGTCCTCTACCATCCAAGAAGGGTTCGTGGATCCTAAGTGCGCGCAAAAGTTTCCTGGATTTGATTATTTGCTCGATGAGACTAACCGCCATTCCGCATTATTACAATCTTCAGGGAAAAGTGACACTTGATCTCTCAAAAAATAACCGACTTCTCATCGATGGAATTTTTGGTGATGATCATATTCATATTGAAAATGAGGGCAAGGGCGGATATTCTCGCGGGGCGGAAAATGTTCGTTCCAGAAGCTATCAGTACGCATTTGGAGCTACGCTACAAACATTTTTGGGTGAAAAGGCTCTTTCTAATTTAACCGCTTCGCAAACCCTGAATTATTGGAATCAATATGTTTACGATGCGCAGAAAAGGCCCTATTTTACCAATCTTTCCACAGAGATCGAGCGAACTCTTAAATCGGATATTACGGTTTATGCCGTTCCGAGTTTAGAATTAAACTTTGGCGGCAGTGTAAAAGCGGTCTCATTCGATCACAATAAATGGTACAAGGCAGACACGCTTTACCGGTACAATCCGTCGGTTCAACCGCCACAAAGAATTGGAATCTTTCGATCGTACCCGGAATGGCGGGTGGGCACAGCCAAGCTATCGGCGAAAGTTGCAGCTTACGGTCAGTTCCATTGGTACCCGCGGCCTCGCTTTTCCATTATTGCGGGGCTCCGTTACGATTATTTTCAGTACATTCACAAAAGCTCAGTTGATCCGCGGATTGGTTTCTCTTACAGCCTGGCCAAACATAGCAAGCTGAATTTAGCTTTTGCTCTGCAATCTCAATCGCCTGCGTATACGGCACTGACGGCGAATCCCCAAAATAATGATCTGGATTATAAGAGAACCCGACAGGTGGTTTTGGGGGTGGAGCACTTTTTTCGGGACGATTTGCGCAGGACGGTGGAACTCTATTACAAAACGTATCGAAATGTGCCAATTGCATCCGCCTGGCTTACCCCGGATCCCTATGACACATCCGGCGGACATTTGCTGAGTCATGGCAAAGGTTTTGCAAAGGGAGTGGAATTTTTTCTCCAGACTATCGATTTGATTTTCGTCTAGATCGGCGTTTTATGTTCAACGGTTGGAATATGGTGACCTATTTTGAAATGATGAATGTATTTGACAGGGACAATATTTGGCAATATATTTATAACGATGATGGTTCCATCGACCGGGTTTTGCAATTCAAGGTTTTTCCGGTAGGAGGAATGGCGATCGAATTTTAAATCAGTTTGGAGGATTGAATATGTCGGTTTCAATCAATGAAAAATCAGCATTGATTATTGTGGATGTCCAGAACGATTTTTGCCCCGGAGGCGCACTGCCCGTCCCGAATGGAGATTTGGTTGTGCCAGTCTTAAACGGGTATCAGGAAAAATTCTTGTGGGCGGGAGGTACCATTGTTTTTACACGCGATTGGCATCCAGCCAATCACTCATCGTTTAGGGAATTTGGCGGTACCTGGCCTGTGCATTGTGTGCAAAACACAAGCGGCGCTCAATTTCATCCGGATTTGCAATTTCCGAACGTAGCTATTTTGGTTTCAAAGGCAACTGAGCCGGAAAAAGAGGCTTATTCGGGATTTGAGGGAACGCGCCTTTCGGAAATACTCAAACAGCTGGACATTGAGTCGATCTTTGTTGGTGGGCTGGCAACCGATTATTGCGTCAAAAATACAGCTTTGGATGGTGTGAAAAACGGATTTACTGTTTATTTTTTAGAAGATGCCAGCCGCGGGGTAAATGTACAGCCAGACGATAGTCAAAAAGCCATTGAAGAAATGAGAGCGGCTGGCATCCGCGCAATTACCCGGGATGACATTTAGATTTTTTGAGCGCCGTTAGGTGCGATATGCTTATAGTGATCATTGGGGTTTCTTGATTGAAGTGCCGTAGACACTGCATGTTTGATCTTGTTTTTATACGCTCTGTTTATCTCGGGTAATTTTCGAATAAAAACCGCTTTTTGCTGACCACGCGGCACTACAATATTTCGAATAAAATCCTTGTTTTTTTGCAAAAATTTTTTCACCACAGAGTTTTCCAAAAAGACACAGAGAACTCAAAGAATAACAAGAAATTCACTTTTCTTGGGAGATCTTTGTACATTTTTTGTGATCTTTTCCGTTAATTTTCTTGTGGCTTGGCCGCGCTAGGAAATATTAAAAAATTAATTCTCTTCGGAAATTGCTTGACAATTGTATCAATATTTTTTATGTTTTAAACGGAGTGGGCTAATTTTTTGAAACTCACAAAGTTTTAAGAAGTTAGCAATAGTAGGAAATTGAGCGGAAGTGGTCAGGCTGTGAAATTCGTTGAAAAATTTATTTCATTTTTTCATAAGTGGTTTACTTTTTTAAGGAGAAGAGCCTTGTTAAGGCGTGATCTTCAAAAATTGCTGGAAGACTGGCCGTACGATCCATCCCGCGTGAATGTTCGTAAGATTAAGGGCCGCGACGGAAGGGAAAAAATACAGCTTCGCTTAGATCTCGGAATTATGCAAATGGAAACCACCGGGCGTCCCGATGGAACGCGTCCATTTGGAAAAAGCTCTCTTTGGGAATATTATTCAGAAAAGGCTCGTTCTTTTCGTTCAAAATATGGCTTCGACGAGTTTTTTACGCTAACGCGTTCGGATTGCCAGGCACTTCAGCGGGAAGCTCTTCAATATTATCACCGCTTTGTGGCGCTGCTCCATCTGAAAGAATACGACGGGGTCATTCGGGATACCAATCATAATTTTAAAATTATCGATTTGGTGGCTCGCTATGCCTCAGACGAGCAGGACATCATAAATTTCAAACAACTCCGTCCCTATTTAATCATGATGCAAATTCGTGCCAAGGCCTCTCTTTTTATGGCTCGATACGAGTTTAGAAGGGCAGAGGAAATTGTTGAAAATGGCGTTTCAGAAATCGAACGATTTTACATTGAAAACAACCTGACAGAACAACTGGATTCCAGTGTGGTGCTCTCGTTTTTGAGAAAGTGGAGCCAGGAAATACGCGAATCGAGGCCTCTCTCGGCATTGGAAAAACTTCAGCATGAATTAAATGAGGCAGTTAGTCGTGAAGATTTCGAGCGTGCTGCCGAATTGCGAGATCGAATTCAGGAAATTCAAGAATTGGGTGATGAATTACTTTCTTGAAAATGCC
>CAZMRE010000276.1:0-3237 GCA_964568545.1 uncultured Deferribacteres bacterium
TAATGGAATTTATTTCTACAGACTTCAAGCAGGTACTTACAGCGAAACAAAAAAACTCATATTGCTTAAACAAAGGCCTTTTATAAAAAAGGGGCATTCCAAACAATTCAATGAATCGCTCAACCAATAATAATTATTTTTCACAACCCATTAAATACCTCTAACAAAAAAGGCTCCACAAAATGGAGCCTTTTTTCTTTAGGGAATTTGAATCTATTAATACATGCCGCCGTAGCCGCCGCCTGGAGGCACCGCAGGCATGGCCGCTTTTTCCTCTTCAGGTTTTTCAACGACAGTGGCTTCCGTCATGAGCAGCATAGATGCAACGCTGGCCGCATTTTCAAGAGCCGTACGGGTTACCTTTGTCGGATCAATAACACCGGCCTGCACCAGATTCTCAAATTTTTCGGTTTCGGCGTTGAAACCAAAATCGTCTTTTCCTTCACGAACCTTGAAAACTACCACAGAACCTTCCCAGCCCGCATTTTCTGCAATTTTGCGAATGGGCTCTTCCATGGCTCGCTTCACAATTTCAATTCCAACGTTTTCATCTTCCGTGTCGCCCTTTAGCTTTTCCAGAGATTCCGAAGCACGCAAGATAGCCACACCACCGCCAGGAATAATACCTTCCTCAACAGCCGCACGGGTCGCATGCAACGCATCTTCTACGCGGGCCTTTTTCTCTTTCATCTCGACCTCAGTTGCCGCGCCGATATTCAACACAGCCACACCACCGGCCAATTTAGCCAATCGTTCCTGCAATTTCTCACGGTCATAATCGGACGTGGTAGTGTCAATCTGGCGGCGAATTTGGTTGATTCGACCCTTGATGTCCTCTGATTTTCCGGCACCTTCGACAATGGTTGTGTTATCCTTGTCGATGGTCACGCGTTTAGCCCGACCCAGATCGCTTATCTGGGCATTTTCCAGCTTAAATCCGGTTTCTTCGGAAATAACCCTGCCGCCCGTCAGGATGGCAATATCTTCCAGCATAGCCTTTCGGCGATCGCCAAAACCAGGAGCCTTAACAGCAGCACCTTTCAGCGTGCCGCGCAGCTTATTCACCACCAGAGTTGCCAGGGCTTCGCCCTCAACATCTTCGGCAATGATCAACAGGGGTTTGCCCATTTGAGCCACTTTTTCCAGAATCGGAAGTAGATCCTTCATCGCGCTGATCTTTTTATCGTAGACCAAGATCAGGGGTTCATCCAGAACGGTTTCCATTGTGTCAGGATTGGTTACAAAATAGGGGGAAAGGTATCCGCGATCGAACTGCATTCCTTCCACCACTTCCAGCGTGGTTTCGGTGCCTTTCGCTTCTTCAACGGTGATTACACCGTCTTTTCCAACCTTATCCATGGCTTCGGCAATAAGTTCGCCGACGGAATGGTCATTATTGGCAGAAATAGCTCCTACTTGGGCAATTTCGTTTTTGTCTTTTACTTCACGACTCATCTTTTTGATTTCGCCAACAATGACTTTCACGGCTTTGTCAACGCCGCGTTTCAGGTGCATGGGATTGGCACCGGCAGTTACGTTTTTCAAACCTTCGTCATAAATGGCACGAGCCAACACGGTTGCGGTTGTTGTACCGTCACCAGCAACATCACTGGTTTTGGAAGCAACCTCTTTCACCATCTGCGCGCCCATGTTTTCCACGGGATCTTCCAACTCAATTTCCTTGGCAACGGTGACACCATCCTTCGTAACTGTGGGGGCACCAAATTTCTTGTCAATTAAAACATTGCGGCCCTTGGGACCCAACGTAACGACGACGGCATCGGCCAATTGGTCAACTCCGGATTTCAGAGCACTTCTTGACTCCATGTCATAATTAATGATTTTGGGCATTTAATATCCCCTCCTTTCTTTTTTTGTACGTGTAACATGATTATTAAAGAACCTGATTTTTCTATTCACTCCATTCCCCTCAATCTCAAATTCTGCCTTTTGTTAGCACTCTATTGTGCTGAGTGCTAAACCAAATAAAATATATAATATTTTTTCTTGAATGCAAATAAATATATTTGATATAATCACAAATAATTTTATTTATCAATAAATTAAAGCGATATATAATTATATTTCAATTATTTTGTTCGAATCATGACTGTTTTCTCTACTTTTTGAAAAACACAAAGAAAATATTTTTGATGGCATCATCCTGGTCACAATTTTCGGGTAAGCGCATGGCGGCAGGGACAGGGTCTTTAGGATGCCTCTATATTTTGCAGTTCTTTTGGGAAAAAGGGGAAGATGAAGCACTGCGTCCGCTATGCATGCGGGAATTTGTTTTCGCCCCAATTCAATTTGGTTCGCAGCACTTCGTAAAAGGTCTTTTTGGAAAATTTTAGCAACTTTACCGGATATTGCGATTTCTGCACCTGGATGGTGTCCTTTTCCGACACATTCAGCACATCCTGTCCATCGGCAGTAAACAGCATTTTTCGGCCCTCTGAACGGGCACGGATTGTAATGGTACGTTCCGGGTGAATAATTAGGGGGCGCTGGGAGAGCGAATGCGAACAAATGGGCGTCACGATCAGTGCTTCCAAATCCGGGGCCAGCAGCGGGCCGCCGGCAGACAAATTATAGGCTGTAGATCCTGTGGGACTGGAAATAATGATTCCATCGGCGTTGTAGGTGTTCAAATAGTCATTGTCGATGTAGGTGTCAATCAAAATCGTGCGGGATGAGCTGTAGCGATCCATTACCACATCGTTAAAGGCGTAAAAGCGACGTTCCTTCTTTCCCTGAAAGACTCGTGCTTCCAGTGCCATTCGGCTTTCTACGGCAAAATCACCGGTAGCAATGCGATCAATTTGATTGAAAAGTTCTTCAACAGAGACTTCCGCCAAAAAGCCAAAGCGTCCCAGATTCACCCCTAAAATGGGTGCCTGGGTGTGGCTCACATCCCGGGCCGTGGAAAGCATAGTTCCATCGCCCCCAAAAGCGATAACCACATCACAGTGAAAACCAATTTCGGAACGGGGATAATCAACCACATCAAATGGCTTCACATTTAATTCCCTCCGAATGGAGCTCGTAATCACCGCAGGGAGAGCCTTGTTCGACAGCAATTCCAAAAACAGGGGAATGGCATCCCGAGCTTTCTGCTTATTTAAATTTGCAACAATTCCAATGGTCATTTGCTTGCTCGCCATAAATTTTCTCGGTTCCCTCTACGATACCTGTGATGTTACTTTTTTCGCGATTGTTAGATCTGCCCGGTAATTA
>CAZMRE010000277.1:0-3233 GCA_964568545.1 uncultured Deferribacteres bacterium
TTAATCAGTGGCTTTCTCTTGGCGTCTTCGCGTCCTGGCGGTGAAGCTTTTAACCACAAAAGCTCAAAGAGCACCGGGGAGCTGGCAAGCTAATAGAAATGACCCCTTCGAGTCTTTGCTCTTCGTGGCAATAAAACCACAGCACCGCAACCGTTTAATTTCCCCTCTTCGGTGAATCAATTATTTCTAAAAAATTTTGTAGCATTTTAAAAGGAATTTTTATATTTTTAAGAACCGTAGCGATAATAATTACAAATTAATAGCTGGGAATACAGTTACAATGATTGCACAATACCCGGATTTTTCCGACATTTTACTTGAAGATCGTACTGTTCTCCATCCGCATTTTTTGAAGGTGAATTCGGGTATTTCCGAATTCACGTTTGCTAATATTTTTCTTTTTCGCAAAACCCATGCCTACAAAATTGCCCAAATCACTTCAGGGCTTTTCGTTATTTCCGGTGCGGATCATGGCGAGTCCTTTTTTATGCTTCCTTTCGGAATTCCAGAGCAAATGATCTTAAATGAGCTTTTTAAGCGATTCGGCTCTTTGAAAAACGCCTCCGAGGCACAAGCTCAAAAGCTTCAATCACTGGGCTATTTTATCCAGGCTGACCGCAATCATTTTGACTACCTTTACAATCGCGAACAATTGGCCACACTTGTCGGGCGGAAGTTCAGCAAAAAGCGAAATCACCTCAAAAAATTCAAGGAAAATTACAACTTCGAGGCGCGTCCCCTCCTGGAGGAATATGCCGAAGATGCTCTTCTGGTGCTGCAAAATTGGTGTTTGGAACATGCAAATGAGGGAGACTGTGCCCCGGCCAGGGAGGCACTAGGTGAAATGGAATCGCTTCAACTGTGCGGAGGCATTTACTACATCGACGAAAAACCCGTCGGATACACTCTGGGAGAAGAAATCACTCTGGGAACAACGTACGTCATTCATTTCGAAAAGGCGCTCTCCGGTTACAACGGACTCTACCAGTTTATCAATCAGTCGTTTGCCGCCCTTCTGCCCGAACAATACGTTTACATCAACCGCGAACAGGATTTGGGAGACGAAGGCCTTCGGCAAGCGAAAATGAGCTACCGGCCTGTGGACTTCATCAAAAAATACCGCGTCCAAAGCAATCCCTTTTCTGATCAACACAATAGAGCAGACGAGGAACTACCGTGACCGTTTCCTTTGATTTTTCGTCTGTTCTTTCCGCCATCGAAACGCAGGTAAAATTGGAATCCCCATCCGAATCCGTGTTTCAATTCGTTTGTGAAATTTTAGTCGGGCAGGTGCCTCATTACGATTGGGTGGGATTTTACCTCGTCGATTCCAAAAATCCCGGGGAATTAGTGCTCGGCCCGTATGTTGGAGAACCCACCGAACACGTCCGGATTCCTTTTGGAAAGGGTATTTGTGGGCAGGCCGCCGAACAGGAGCGACTCTTTGTTGTGCCTGACGTCTCGCAGGAAAATAATTACCTTTCCTGCAATCCGCAGATTCGATCGGAGATCGTCGTGCCCATTTTCAAAAACGGTATCGTCGCGGGAGAATTGGATATTGATTCTCGCCAAAAAGACCCGTTTACCGAGGCGGATGAGCGCTTTTTGAATAACGTTTGCAAATTGATTGCGCCGCTTATTTAGATTATGAAGAAGTCACCTTGCTCAGGTTAGCTATAAAATTTTGCAGAAACACGGCTAAAACAATTCTTACACAAAATAGAAATAGGAGGTTCAAATGGTAAAAGATTCCAAATGGACGGCAGGGGATACGGCGCCGGATTTTTGTCTGCCCACTCAAAATGAAGATGAAATTTGCTTGCACAATTATCAAGGCAAATGGCTGGTTTTGTATTTTTATCCCAAGGACAACACAACGGGCTGCACGGCAGAAGCTCTGGATTTTACAGCGCATCTGGACAAATTTAAGGCCATCAACGCCGAAATTCTGGGCGTCAGTCCCGACTCGCCGCAAAGTCACGTGAAATTTATCACAAAAAAAGAACTCAAACTCACTCTTTTAAGCGATGTCACCCATCATGTTCTTGAAACCTACGGTGCCTGGCAGCTTAAAAAGATGTACGGCCGCGAATATTACGGCGTAGTTCGAAGCACTTTCTTGGTAGATCCGAGAGGCAAAATCGCTCATATCTGGCCAAAAGTGAAGGTCAAAGGACACGCTGAGGATGTGCTTCAGAAAATCAAGGATCTGCAAAATTCATAAAAATCACACTTCCTTTCCCTTTGCGCCGCCGTACGCTTTCAGCGGTTTGCTGCGGCGCAAAGGGATTCAAAACATGCTTTATTGCCAAGATTTAGTTGAAATTCTCCGTTTTTTTTAATATTTTAAATTAAAAGTTCAATTCTTCATCACCTTCCAAAAAATCAAAATTTCGAATGAACTGCGAAACCCAAACCAATTGAAAGGAGCTGATTTGATTGCCTAATCCGAAGTACCTGACAAGGATCGAGCAGATTCAATCCCTTAGTCTTGAGGAACGTGCCAGGCTGCAAAAAGTTGTCAAAAAATTTCCCTTCCGCACAAATGAGTATTACCTGTCACTAATTAATTGGAAAGACCCCAACGATCCCGTCAAACGCATTATTATTCCCGATTCGGAAGAATTGAAAAAATGGGGCGAATTGGACGCCTCAAATGAAAGTACGTATACGGTTGCTCCGGGGCTGGAGCACAAATATACACACACAGCCTTATTGCTGGTAAATGATGTGTGCGGAGGATATTGTCGTTTCTGTTTTCGGAAGCGCTTGTTTTTAAATGAAAACGACGAGGTTGCAAGAGATCTTTCGGAGGCTCTCGACTACATTGGCGGCCACACCGAAATCAACAATGTGCTCCTGACCGGAGGAGATCCCTTGCTGCTTTCAACCCGAAAATTGGAAGTAATTATTCGCCGCCTTCGTCAGATGGATCACATTCAAATTATCCGAATTGGAACCAAGATTCCAGCCTTTAATCCGTATCGGATTTTGAATGATCCGTCTTTGCTAAGCATGATTTCTGCCCACAGCACCCCGCGAAAAAAGATTTACATCATGACGCATTACAATCATCCGAAAGAACTGACAGAAGCCTCGATAAATGCCATTTTTAAATTGCAAAAAGCAGGGGCGATTATCGCTAATCAAACACCTCTGTTGCGCGGAATCAACAACGATCCCAATGTTCTGGCAGAATTAATGGATCAATTGTCATTTATCGGAGTGCCGCC
>CAZMRE010000278.1:0-3228 GCA_964568545.1 uncultured Deferribacteres bacterium
TTCACGTATTCCTCATTAAAATAAAGAAGTTGCCACAAAGACCGAAAGACATGAAGTTTTCAAAAGA
Organism: uncultured Deferribacteres bacterium; assembly: GCA_964568545.1. GTDB lineage: Bacteria > Zhuqueibacterota > JdFR-76 > JdFR-76 > BMS3Abin05 > BMS3Abin05. Next base: position 68 of record CAZMRE010000278.1, read on the forward strand.
AACAAACGTTTCTCGTACTCTTTTTAAAGCGATGCCAATTATCTAACCTACAAAATTGCTCTGCCTCCGTCCACGGGAAGCACCGCACCCGTAATAAAATCGGAGCCTGTCAAAAGGAAGTAAACTGTTTCCGCAACATCTTTTGCGCTACCAACTCGTTTGAGCAGCGTCCGTTTGGAAGAAGCAGCCTCGTCCGCCTCCGTGTAGTTTTCCGGGAGAAGAACCGGGCCCGGGGCTACGGCATTGACCCGAACGGCTGGCGCCAGTGCCTTTGCCAGCGCCTGCGTAAGCATGATGACCCCGGCTTTGGAAACCGAGTAGGGAATAAAATCACCCCAGGGGCGAATGCCTCCCACATCGGCAATATTTACGATTGCCCCCTCTCCCTTTTCCAACATGATTTTTCCCGCCTCTCTGGAAAGCAAAAAAGGCGCCCGCAGATTTACACGCATGAATTTTTCCCAATCGTGTACGGAAATCTCAGGGAACGGTGTTCGATAAAAAATAGCGGCGTTGTTGACCAAAACATCAATCGTTCCAAACGCTCTAACCGTTTCCTTGACCAATCGTTGAATCTGAAACGGATCAGCCAAATCCGCCTGAAGGGCAATCGCATTTACCCCACCTTTTTCCAATTCTTTCACAAATTTTCGGGCAGAAACTTCCGAACGGTGATAATGAATCACCAATCGCGGAGCATTTTTTGCCAATCGATGAACAATGGCACGTCCCACCCGCTCGGCAGCTCCGGTGATTAGAATTACTTTATTCTTCAAATCCATTTACATATTCTCTCTCGGGTGAAACGTCCGATGCACTTCTTTGAGATAATCCCGATCCAGATGCGTGTAAATCTGTGTGGTGGAAATATCGGCGTGTCCCAATAAAACCTGCACGGCACGTAAATCGGCTCCACCTTCCAGCAAATGCGTGGCGAACGAATGCCGCAAGGTATGCGGACTCACATTCTTGCTAATTCCTGCCATTTGCGCGTACTTTTTTAGAATTACAAAATAGGCCATTCGTGTAAGGGGCCGTCCATTACGGCTTAAAAATAGAATATCCCCCGAAATTCCTACGCGATATAATTTGGATCGAACCGTTTGTTGGTACATCTGTACATATTTTTTCGAGATTTTTCCAAAGGGAATCACCCGTTCCTTGGATCCCTTTCCAAAAACACGTACAAAATCCACATCAAAAAAAATATCTTTTTGCTTGATTTGAATGAGCTCCGACACACGTACACCGGTGGCGTAGCCAAACTCAATCATGGCCCGATCTCGCAGACCGAGAGGCGTGTGAATGTCCGGCTGATCTAAAATTGCACTAATTTCCTGCGGGGTCAGTACCACGGGAATTTTACGACGCAGCTTCGGAGAATCCAGATTCTCCGTTGGATCGCTTTCGGTTTTTCCTTCATCAACCAAAAACTCATGAAAAGACCGAAGGGCAGAGATCATCTGTGCTAGGCTGGCAGGTGCGTAGCCCAAGTCATTCAGGTAGAACACAAATTTTAATACGGTTTGAATGGAAACGTCTGAAAAATCAGAAATTTTTTGTGATTCCAGAAATTCCAGATAATGCATGAGATCGAACGAATACGCCCGGGCGGTGTGATCCGAAAGTCCTTTTTCAATTCGAATAAAATTAATGAACCGATCCACCCACTGAAAAAGTGTCGTGCTTACAAAAAGCGGTTCCATTGGCATCGTTACCACAGTTTCGCCGAACCCGGGCAGGCCTTCTGACACAACCCACAAATCAGGACGCCCAGCCCCTTTTTTCGAGAGAAGAAATCCAGAAGCGAGAAACACCGATCGAAATCAAAATCCTCAGGAGATTCCCCCAGAGCGTCCACAGGGCACTCTTCCACACACCGATGGCAGTTACCGCAACTGAAGGGAACTCGCTCCTCCCGCACCGGAAGCGGCAGATTTGTGAGCACCGTTGTCAATCGGACTTGCGCTCCAAATTCGTGCGTTACCAGAAGATTATTTCGGCCAAGCCACCCAAGTCCTGCAGCCACCGCCACGTGCCGGTGCGAGACGTGGGCGTTTTGCTTTTGCCAATCCAATATTTGTGAGGCTGCAATGGGAAGCGCCCGATAGCCCATTTCCTGAATCTTATTGGTTAGGTTAAAGGCAATCCGATCCAACTGAGCATTCGCCTGCTTATAATGCCACTTGTACAGCATGGTCGGTTGGTCATCCAGGCTGTCAAGAACCGCTTTGGAAAGACGAATAACAATTGAAATTGCAAATGGCCAGTTTTGAAGCTCACCTGGAGAGAGGGTAAAGATTTGCATGAGAGAATCATCTACACGAGCCACTCCGATTTTGGCAGCTCCCTCGCGTTTCACAAAGGTTTCGATCTCTTCAAAATTCTTCTGTTTCATCCGGGATCCAACTATTCAGACAGCACTTTCTCTGTGAGGGAAAGTGCCACTCCCGACAGAACTACTTCCGGCCCCAGCTTCGTGAAATCACCAGAAAGTACTTTTCTGTCTACATTTGCGTACAACGAACAGGAGGCGCCGCTTTCAACAATCAACCCGGAAACTTTCTCCGATGATTCGGCAACAAACGTCACTTCGCCCAACGATTCACTGATGACGTATGCCGTACAAAAATGTAATTCAAGATGGGAATCTTGTGTATAAACGGAGATTAGATTTCCGTTTCGGGAACCAATAGGAATGTTGGAATAAATTTCCACCGAAAGTTTTCGATTTTCTTCCGGTTCAGCCACAATCATTCGCCAGGCTGTTCCGGATTGATGGGCTGTTGTTTTCAGAACAGAAGCTATTTTTTTGATATCAGAATCTTTAAAAATAAAATCCATCGGACTCTCCCGAATTTTTTCAACAATTTGCCGCCCTACGAGGTCTCTTCAAATTTTGCCTGCTAAAATATGCAGTTTTTAGACTTAAAATTCAAGACTTATTTTTAAAAACAAAAAACCCCGATTTAAAAAATCGGGGTTGGCGCTAAATGTGTAGGTTCGTGATCAGTAACTGATCGCCCCCCTTTATACTTTAACCACCCGAGACGCTTGAAGTCCTTTTTCGCCCTGTACGGCTTCAAATTCTACCTCATCACCTTCTGCCAACGAACGATAGCCATCGCCTTCAATTGATGTGTAATGCACGAAGACATCTG
>CAZMRE010000279.1:0-3226 GCA_964568545.1 uncultured Deferribacteres bacterium
TGGAACCGGGATGGTATTCCCACCGCAGAACCAGATTCGATCGGAATTGCTTGAAGTTGAAATCGGGGGATCCCGAATAGTCGTACGGCGTAAAACGGTCGGCGTACCGTCTGGCTCTCGGGCGAATCACTTCCCGGAAATTGGAGTATTCCCCGGCTGTAACAAACGGCTGTCCGTAAAATTGAATGCTTAAATTGGGGGTCAATGTGTAATTAATTCGTGTGGTGAAGGAAAGAATATTCTGATCCAAATGTCCCAGGATGTAGTGATCGCTGCCGTTTTCATCCCCGATGGTAGTCACGTACTGCATGTCTTCATGATTAATAGAATAATTCACTGAGAGGCTGAAGTTGAGATTGGCAAACGGGCGAGCCTGAATGCCAGGGGACATGCCTCCGCTCCAGAAATTCTGATCATCGCGGCTAATGCGGCCGCGCAAATTAAAAGAAATGGGCTTTCGAGCGTCGGAGTGAAATCCGAAAAAGCTGTTCATTTGTCCCGGCGCAAGCATGGCCGGGCCTCCGCGCAGAGTGGACGTTCGCAATTGCTGTGTCTGGCGATTGATTCCGATAAAACCTCTCCAATAATTCAAAAGACGGAAGTTGGCGTTTACATTGAATCCGTTTCCTACGTGCTCGCCGCCAAAATACCAACTTGTCCAGGCGTTGCCGTTGAGATTGTAATCCCGGAAAATTTTCCCGGGCTTGAATTCCCGGTAACCAACCCAGAGAAAACTGGAAAAATAATTTGCCTCCCGCATGTAGCCAATGTCATTTGCCTCGAAACCGGGTGTGCGGGTCATGTAACCCACACCGCCGCGCAAGTGCCCCTTGGCAATTTTCCCGATGAAAAAGGACGAGGCCAAACCGGAGAGTGAGGTGCGATTTGGGTCGTAGTGAACGTATTTAATGTCGGGGCGCTGATAATAGCGAGCGGAGGATTCCTGTGCGCGCTGAATCGCTTCCTTATCACCGGAAATCATGCTTCCGTAAAGTGAAAATTGCAGCAAGTAGGTGTCGTTTCGCCATCGATGGTTCACATCCACACCGCCTGTTGTTGCCTGTTTGTTCAGGAAATTAAAATGTTCATTTGGAATATTTCGAAGGACATTGGTGCCAATCATTCCCAGTGTAGTGCGCCCTTTTCGAAAATCCTTTTTGAGCCGAAGGACGGCATAATTCGTGTATGGTTCCACAATTTCACTGTACCGGCGAGAACCCTCCTGAATGGAGGCTTTTTCCTCGTTGGTGACAGCATCCAATATCCCGATCGACCAGCCCTGGGCCGTTTTCCCTGTAATTTTGCTGGCGCCAATGATGTGTGTTTGATCCGGCATTTTTACGTAGGCCGAATCGGGAACAGCCGGGTAGTAGTGGGGTGGTCGGCCGATTCTTCGGGAATAAAAAAGACCTTCCGAGGCCATGTCACCGTCTCCGATGCCAAGTGGGGCATTGAAGATATTGCTCCCCTCCACGAAAAAGGGTCGCTTTTCTTCAAAAAACGTTTCGTAGGCGGAAAGGTTTAGCTCAGACGGATCGGCTTCCACTTGTCCAAAATCAGGATTGATTGTAGCGTTGAGTGTGATGTTGCTGGTCAGGCCATATTTGAGATCAAGCCCGGAATTCAACGTGTGCGAGTACCCGGTTCGAAAAGGATCACCCTCTATTTTGGGAGAAAGGGTTTCGGAAGTCATTCCGTATGGAAAAATTTCTAAGTTTTTTGGAGATTTTAAATCTCGCAGCCCCTGTAATTCTCCGAAATTTGAGACGTAACCCGCAGCATCACGGGGCTGAGGTGTCCAGTAATCTTGTTCATTATTACGATAAATCATGCGAAAGGCCTGAAAGCCCCACATGGTTGATTTCCCTCCGCTAAAACGCAACTGGCTGAGGGGAATTTGAAATTCTGCGCTCCAGCCTGAACGATCGCGGCTAACAGCCACACGCCAAACGGCATTCCAGTTTGAATCTTCGGTCATTCCGTCGTTTGAAACCAACATGTCCATTTGGATGCCCACGGCATTCACTGCAAACACAAATGCTGTCCGGTGATCAAAATAGCTGTCGATGGCCACTCCCAGCCAATCGCCTTTACTTTGTCGATCCCTTCGGGTAAGTTGGGCAAAAATGCTGTCAGGGCAAGTATCAAACGCGCGCAGGCCTACATAAAGATTGTGGTTGTCATAAGCGACCTGAACGGTTGTTTTTTGAGTGGCAGGTTTTCCTTCATTTGGTTGTTGTTGAACAAAATCATCTCCCTTCGGAGCTTTCTGCCAGATGGGATCGGTCAGTTTGCCGTCAATTTTTAATGAATGATCGGAAATTCGGATAGCCGAAAGCACTTTTGTGGGAGCCGGGTTCTTTTCTTGCTGTTTTGAGCCAAAAATACCGGGTTTTGAAAATCCGTTTTGAATGAAAAATCCCTCATAAATCAGGAGGATTCCAATTATTCGCAATAGCCATTTCATTGATACCGTACCTTCTCCATTTTGATTATTGAGATGCCATTTCTTGACCCAGACGAATTTTGCCCCGATCCTCCTGGTTTTTTAATCATCTTATTAGACGTAAAAATTGGGAAAAAGTTAGCCAAAAAATTCAATTAAATTTTTTCGAGGAATAGAATTTTGAAACCAGATTCTGAAAAACGGGAAGAATGGTTATTTAAACCAGGTACTATGCCTCGATCAATCCGCGGCGCGGATTAAACATTTTGAGTTTTGGCGCGTGTCCCGGCACGCAAGCGGCACATGTAAACACCCCCCGGAAGCTGATCGGCGCGCCAGTAAAAGCGATGTCGGCCTGCCGAAAGCATCGGCCATTTTTTTTGGAGGACAGTTTGTCCCAGTGAATTGAAAATTTGAAGAGAAACGCCCGAGGGAGTGGAAATTGAAAAATTAATGGTTGTTTCAGGATTAAACGGATTGGAATAGTTGGGGCAGAAATTAAAACAATTGGGCATTTTTCCAGTGTTTTCCTGAATTGCTGTGGAAATCCCATTAAAAAGCCGGTTCAACGGACGGGTTGAGACGTAAGGTACAAAGTGATTTTTCTCAGCGGCATGCAAATACTGCCGAATGATTGCAGCATTCGTTAGGTACTCAACGGAAAACACCGGTCATTTTAGTAATTTGGGGTTAAAACCCCAAAAATGCGAAATAGATAGCCATCAACGAGCTGAAGCTCGTGGCAATTCATCATAGGTTGACGCCAATGTGGTCGCCCGG
>CAZMRE010000280.1:0-3206 GCA_964568545.1 uncultured Deferribacteres bacterium
GCAAAGATTTATGAATAATGCAGGCTAAATAGGCAATCCATGAAAAAATTCTCTTACATTTTTATTGAGGTAATTATTATTCTCTTCTTAATTCAAATCAGTGGAGAGGCTATCGGCCAGACCAACCGGCACCGCCGCAAACCGGCCAAAAAACCGCTGCCCAGCCGCCCAAAAAACGAACTCATTCTGGGCGAGGTTACGATCTACGGGGAGTCGACTTCTCTGAGGATGCCTCAGACGAAAGTGGCCATTTCAAATGAACCGGCACGAGCCACCTTGCTGGGATGGGGCACCTACCACGTGCTTCCGCCCACGGGACTTCAATCGCCTGAATTGCCAGGACTCGTCTCTACTACGAGGAAAAAGCTCATTTCACTCGACGTCAACGGTGGCAGCTTTCGGACATCCAATTCCAGAATTCTGCTCTGGAAAACCACGACACGTTACTCGTTCGGACTGTTGGGGCGCTGGCGAAACAGCCTCGGAACCCCAACCAACCGATTTTACCATCAGGGCGCTATCAATTTGATCGGGAACATAAATCTTGGAAAGGGACTTCAACTCAATCTGAACACCGCCTATCAACAGGACAGTTTTGGTTTTGGCGACTTTTGGCCAAGCCATGTGTCGTGCCTTCCTCCAGATTGGCGAAAGCTGCACGCCTTTCACTATGGAATCCATCTAGCAGCGGCACCAACCCCCGAGTTTCAATGGGGAATTTCTTACTCCTCGCGCCTTTTTCCCACTGACAAAAGCATCGATCGTCCATTTAAAATCACATCCTGCCCAGCGGCAAATACACATCACGAAAAAACTCAGATTCTTTCGGGAAGACTCTCTTTCTCAGAGAAAATCGCATTGGATGTCACAACGCGGGCCATTTTCAATCGCAATCAATTTCCCTACTACCCTGCAGGGATCGCGATTCCACGAAATCCGGCACCCATCCCGGAAGGCACTTTTCAAAATTCACAGGCCTTTCTAAACGGACGGATTACGGCAGGGAAAGCCCTAACTGATGCCTTTTTTGCCAAAATCGGATTCAATTCTTATTTTTTCACGCACAACGGTGACAGCAGCAAGCCTTTTCTGAAAGCCGTACCGATGCTTTCCATCACATACACACTGGCTCCCAGATGGCAATTTGGTGCGTCCTATTTTTCGGGTTACAAATTCCGAACGACTTATGATGCTTACAATGAGAATCCTTTTTTCGAGCAATCCCTGAATTTGAATCAGTTGGAACACCAGAAGGTGCGGGCGCAGGTTACCGCAGATTGGGCGGCTTTGAGGCAGATGGTTTTACATTTTGCGCTATCCGAAAACATTATTCAGAATTATCCGGTTTGGGAAAGCCACCTGGGAAAGGGAACCTCCACCAATTGTCAGTTTTACTGCCCGGGTGTTTTTCAATTAATCTACCTTCCCGAAGCGCATTTTAATCAGGCAAAAATTGCCATCCAAACAGGGAAATTGGAGGAATCTTTCTTGAGAGCCGCTCTCTTCTTTAATTTCAACAAAAGCCTTACGCCCGATACTGCCCGTTTTCCGAAATGGAACTATTCAAACGATGTCCCTTATCTTCCAGATATCAGACTCACGTTTCAGGGGCAGGCGCAAATTGCCCCCAAATGGCGGCTGGAGGTAGACAGTAGATACGAGGGAGACCGTGCTATTGAATATGTGCCGACCGTTGTGCCTGCAGGAGCCTCCAATTTTCCCGGGGCAAAAACCTACTTGCCCGGTTACCTGTTGCTCAACGCCCGGCTCCGCTATTTGCTTCCATTCGGCTCGTTTTACGTAGGCGTCTGGAACGGGCTTGACCAAACGATTGAACCGTTTTTAAATATTCAGGATGATGGCCGAAAAGTTTTTGCAGGAATGGATGTGCGATGGTAGGATTCAATTCGCCCATTCGCGGCACTCGGAATTTGAGATTTATTCGAATCAGGCGTACTTTCTCACAATTAACGGATTTTTTACTAATAGGAGTGCGCTTTCAGCCAGTCGTTACACAATTTTCAGCGATTTCTATCCCAGCAACTTTATTAAAATCAATTCGTGAAATTGGTGGGCTCTATTTTTAATGAAACCGATTTAGGAAGACAGACGTTTCAAAACACAAACGGAGGTTTTTGAATGAACATTCTTGAAATTCTCGCCAAGGGCGGGTGGGTCATGATTTTGATTGCGCTGAGTTCGATCGCCATTCTGGCCATTTTTATTGAGCGGTTTTTCACACTGCGGTCCGTCAAAATCAACGCACGCAGCTTTATTTTGCACGTGAAAAATCTCTTGTTAAAGAGACAATTGGACGAAGCGATCAAGGCGGCCAAATTGACTCCCGGCCCAGTCGCTGCCATTACCAAATCCGCTCTTGAGAAATACAAGCGGCCAAAAGAGGAAATTAAGGAAGCTATCGAAACCGCCGGACGGGGGCAGATTTACCAGTTGGAAAAGTATCTCGGCGCGCTGGCAACACTGGCTGCTATTACGCCCATGCTTGGTTTTTTGGGAACGGTAACGGGAATGATTAAGGCATTTATGAAAATAGAAGCACTCGGCGGAAATGTGGGGCCTGGCGTTCTGGCCGGTGGCATCTGGGAAGCGTTAGTCACAACAGCAGCGGGATTGCTGGTTGGAATTGTTGCCATTATTTTTTACAATTATCTCCAGGGACAGGTGGAGCACCTGGTATTTGAGATGGAAGACAGTTCGAACGAACTCCTGGAAATGGTTCGGGAAGAGGAGGCCTGATCCGATGAAATTCGAGACGTCCAAAAAACGTTACACGGACTTTTCGGCCATTTCTCTGACCGATGTTGTTCTTCTTCTATTGATTTTTTTCCTGCTGTCTTCCTCGTTCGTGGTTCAACCGGGGATTAAGGTCAAACTTCCCAAGGCCTCTACGGCAAAAAGCGAAAAGGTGTCCAATATTTTTGTCACCATTACCAAGAACGGAACGGTATTTTTGAATCAACGACGAGTTTCTCATAGCGCTCTGGGCGCCGGTGTGCGAAAATTGCTCAAAAAATGGCCAGACGCTACGGTCGTGATTAAGGCAGATAAAAATTTGTCTTTGCAAAAAACAATTGATGTGATTGATATTATTAAATTGGCGGGAGCAGAGAAATTTATGATTGCCACCCGGCCGGGGATTTAGATTTGTGTAACGAAAAAAAAGAATAACACAGAGAACCACAGAG
>CAZMRE010000281.1:0-3190 GCA_964568545.1 uncultured Deferribacteres bacterium
TTTTTCTGGATCCCACGTACACGGGGAAGGCCATGTTCGGTTTGATGGATCAAATCAGAAAGGGGCGGTTCAGAAAAGGACAATCGATTCTTTTCATTCACACTGGTGGAATTTTCGGCTTGTTTCCAAAACGGCAAATGTTCTTCGGTGGCCCGGATGCTCCCGAGTTTCCAGATGTAACCGTTTAGCAAGGATTCGGAAAAATATCCGGAATCATCTGTTGTTCGATCGAATGCTTTAATTTTACGGAATAAATACTCTCATTAGAATTAGAAAACAGAGTCGAAAAAATTTGAGCCAGAAAACCATATTGTTGGAACCGGAATTCTTGTGCGACATTTACGATACGCTGTTTCAGGCCATTGGACCCAGACACTGGTGGCCGGGCGAAACGCCACTGGAAATCACGGTAGGTGCGATTCTCACGCAAAATACCAGTTGGAAAAATGTTGACAAAGCAATTACAACTTTGAAAGAAAAAGGCTGGCTTTCTCTGGAAAAACTCAAAGACATTCCGGAAGCTGAACTAGCCCAGGCAATTCGTTCATCGGGGTATTTTAATCAAAAGGCTAAGAAAACCAAGATTTTTGTCCGATATATTTATGAGCGTTATGATGGTTCTTTGGAAAAAATGGCCGAACAGCCCCTTGAAAAATTAAGAGAGGAGCTTTTAGCCATTTACGGCATTGGGCCGGAAACAGCCGATTCTATTCTGCTTTATGCTCTGGGGAAGCAAACATTTGTTGTGGACGCATACACGCGGCGCATTTTCATTCGGCATGGCTGGATGACAGAAAAAGCAACCTATGAGAATATTCGTCAGTTTTTCATGACACATTTGCCCCGGGATATTCAGCTTTACAATGAATTCCACGCCCTTTTGGTTTACGTTGGAAATCGCTTTTGTCGAAGAAAACCTATGTGTGATGAGTGTCCCTTGAAAAAATATTTGGCGATGAAAAAATTGGTTTCGGGAGAAACGAGAGGCTTTTTATGATACTATTTTTACTTACAATCGGATTAACGGCACTATTTTTTTTGCTCTTGATTGGTATGAGTTTATATTGGAAAAATCATGCCGCTGTAATTGTTAACTTTTTTGGATTGTTGTTGGTTTTTGTGTCAGCATATTTGGAAATCGGGGGCGGGCAAACCCGCGTGACGCTTCTGGCAGCCATGACATCGGTTGGAATGATCCTGATTGCAAATATTATCCTGGCTGTGATTATGATTCATCGAAGCAACAAAGCGGATTGGGTGTGGCAGAGAAATTGGCGGGAAGTTTCCAATAAAGTTGATTATAAAATGATTTTTGAAGAAAAAATCTTCAAGGATGAATTGGATCTGAATGAAAATGAGGGAATGACCGAAAAACTTCAGGCGCTTCAAATGTGGAAATTGGGGAACGATGCCTATTGGGCCAATGCCTTTGACGATGCGCTGGAGAAATACGATTTTTCCCTGAAATGGGAACCCACAAGTATTGCGTGGATCAATAAGAGCGGTATTTTAATTGAAACGGATCACTATCAGGCAGCGATTGATGCCTGTGATGAAGCGATCAAACAAAATCAGGAACGCATCGAGGCCTGGATTAATCGGGGAATCGCTTATGATCGACTGCGCCAATCTGATAAGGCCATCAAAAGCTTTGACGAAGCCCTGCTCATTGATCAACGGAATGTGGAAGCTTGGACGCACCGCGGAAATTCCTACCGGAGGCTGGGCAAATATGAAGACGCTTTGGAAAGCTATGACAAAGCACTTGCTGTTAGTGATGACTTCTTGCAGGCCTGGTATCAAAAGGGTGTAGCCCTCAGCAAAATGAACCGGATTGAAGAAGCGTTGGTCTGTTTTTCACAGGCGGCCAAAATTAATCGTTCCTATTTTATGGCATTTTACAATCTCGGAAATTCGTACAATAAATTGGATCGCAATGAAGAGGCTGTAGCGGCTTACACAAAGGCACTGAAATTGGCTCCCGATTTTAATGAAACGTGGAATAATCTTGGTATCGCCCTAAGCAAATTGGGCCAATTGAAAGAAGCCATTCGAAGCTACCAAAAGGCCATTGAAATTAGGCCTGATTATTACGAGGCTTGGATTAATCAGGCACTTGCGTACGAAAGCATCAAAAATTATTCCCGTGCTCTGGAAAGTTACGAAAAATTCATGGAATTGGCTCCAGAGGATTTCAAAAAGCACATTGCTATTGCCGAGCGGAGAGCTGAAGAATTGCGCAAAAAATACAACCTTGGCAAGTCATCCAGATTTCGGTTTGGTTTTTCGTTTTCACGTAAGAAGAAAAAGACGGCCGATGTTAAAAAGGAAGAACAGATCATTTTGGAAGAAAAGGATCCCGAGGCGGTATTGCCTCAATCGTAAAAGCACATTGCGTGGCTTTGCACGGGGAGATGATGTCGGCTGACAGGGGAACGACCTGGTTTCAATTTTTTCATTGGGAGGACTAATTGAAGGCACTTTTTTTTGATGGCCGGAAACTTTCCTTGACTTCCGTCTCCAAGCCTCTACCCGAAATGGGCGAAGCCCTCATTCACGTTCGCTATGCAGGTATCTGTACCACCGATCTTGAAATAGTAAACGGATATATGTCTTTTCGCGGCATTCCCGGTCATGAATTTGTAGGAATGGTGGAAGAATCTTCCGACCTAAATTGGGTTGGCAAGCGGGTAGTGGGAGAAATCAACATTGGTTGCGGTACCTGTCCCGCCTGCCTTTCGGGACTCGAACGCCACTGTCCCAATCGAAAGGTTCTGGGAATTCTGAACAAGGATGGCGCATTTGCAGAGTACCTCACGCTGCCCGTCAAAAATCTTCGGGAAGTTCCTCCCTCAATTTCAGACAAGGATGCTGTTTTTACAGAACCCCTTGCGGCTGCTCTCGAAATTTTAGAACAGATCAAAGTTGAGCCCAATTTCTCCGTAGCAATTGTTGGCGATGGGAAACTTTCCCAATTAATTGCCCGTGTGTTGCTGAATGTGGGTGTTCATCTGATGGTTGTGGGAAAACACTCCGAAAAACTGAAGCGATTTTCCGCATTGGGAATTCAAACCACAATTCTTCAAAAAGCAGATTTGCTTCCGAAATATGATCTTGTCATCGAAAGCTCGGGGTCGCCCAGCGGATGGGATCGGGCGGTGTCGCTGGTGCGCCCAAGAGGAACAATTGT
>CAZMRE010000282.1:0-3184 GCA_964568545.1 uncultured Deferribacteres bacterium
TGCCGCTTCAGGTATCAGGTTTCCTTCCAATTTATCTCCATTCATCCAGATGATCATGCCCTGCTCTTCTCCTTCTTCAAGACGTTTGAATTCAATGTGATAAGAACTTCCCCGAAAATAACGATTCATTATCACATGGTGCCAGTCCCCAGGGAAACAGGGTTTGATTCGCAAGCCGTCATAATCCGCACGAACCCCAATGATATAGTCCAGAATTGCTCGCAACATCCAACTGGCTGAACCTGTGTACCATGTCCAGGCACCACGTCCAAAATACGGAGATTCAATTCCGTCAATATTTCCCGGCGTAACATAAGGCTCTGCCATGTAACGCCGCGGCTGGAGCCCATTATAAATAGGTGAAATTCGCCTTAAAATTTCATTTGCTCTTGTGCAACGACCCATTTCACATTCAGCCAAAATCATCCAGATAGCTGCATGCGTGTAGACACCGCCATTTTCCCTGACACCGGGAGCATACCTGGAAAGATATCCTATAAATTCATCCGGTTTTTGGTAGGCCGGAAAAAATAAAAGAGGGCCAAAATCCTTTAAGAGATAGCCTTCTGCCGATGATAATGCCTTTTGCTGTCTTGCGGGCGTGGTATCATGAGATAAAACCGCCCATGTTTGAGGATTCAAATAGATTTTCCCCTCACTATTTTTATGACTTCCTATAAGTTCTCCAGAATCTTTTGTAGCCCGCCAGAACCATTCACCATCCCATCCATACGCATTGATGGCTTTTCTTAGTGCCTTTTTTTCCCTCTCATAGTCCTTGGCCTTTTCATTGAGTCCTTTTTTTCTCAGAACGAAATCCATTTCCGAAAGAATAAGATATAAGAAATGAGCCAGCCAAAGAGACTCCCCCTTGCCATCCAGCCCCACTCCACTCAATCCATCATTCCAATCCCCCGAAAGAATGAGCGGAAGTCCCCGCTGACTTTTCCGGGTGAGTGAAAGATCAATTGCCCGCAATAGATGTATTAATAGCGGCTTTTTCTTTTTGTCATCGTAAAATGCCAGTGGTTCATCGAGGATATCGAAGTTTCCGGTTTCCTTTAAATATTGAATCGTTATGAAGGGTAACCAGAGCAAATCGTCTGATATATCCCCGTCGTGACCTTCTTCAATAATTGGATGCCACCAATGCATCACTTTGCCTGTGGAAAATTGATGCCGGGCATGCAATCGTATTTGTTCCAATGCAAGGTCAGGGCGGCTGTAGAAAAACACCTGACTGTCCTGCAACTGATCCCTAAAACCAAAGGCGCCGCTCTGCTGATAATAGGCGGCCCTGCCCCAGAGCCTTCCGGAAATGGCCTGATATTTTAGAAAGTTATTGGCCAAAAGATTTACTCCCAGATCGGGCGTTTCAATTTGAGTGGGCAATAAGAATTCATCCCATTTCTTCCGGACATGTTTAAAGGCTTTTTCGATCTTTTCATTGCTTGAATAACGGCTAATAATTTCCCCTATTTTTCCCTCCTGCTTTACAGCGCCCAGAATGAAATGAATTTCTTTCCCTTCATTTGGCTTCAATACAATATTTTTTTGCAGCGAAGCAATAGAATCAGCCCATTTACCCTGTGAATTCCCAAGTTTACCGCGTCTAACGGCGGCCGGATTTCCCAAATCCCCATATTGCCCAAGGAATTGCTCTTTATCACATTCAAATGCATCAATTGGATCGCTACAGGCCCAAAACGCCGTTCGATTCCAATTGACATTCCAATGGCCTCGTTTGGCTTTGATTTCCCAAAGCCGTTTCCGTGCCAAAATTGCATTTAGATATGGACGAAATTCCGTTTCGATAAACGATTTGTGAAACTCTCTATGGGAATCCGGGGCAGCACCTAAACACCACTCAAAATAAGTAAATACCGACAAGTCGCGTGAAACGGGGCTTTTGTTTTTAACATTTAGGCTCCAGATTTCAATTTCATTATGAAATGGAACAAAAACGCGCAGTTCTGTTTTTATTCCATGATATTCCGTTGAAAAAATCGAATAGCCGATACCATGCCGGCAAAGATAGTTGTCCGGATTTTTCATAATTGGGGCAACCGTTGGAGACCAAACGGAGCGTGATTTATTGTCCCTAATGTAGAAATATTTGCCCCAATTATCACGAACCAAGTCCTGCTGCCAGCGCGTGAGGCGATTGAGATTAGCATGGTCAATCCAGCTAAATCCCCCCCCAATTTGCGAAATCACCATGCCATATTTTCCATTTGAAATGACATTGACCCAGGGTTTTGGTGTTCGAAAGTCCTTTATAACATATTCTCGCCCATCTTCAGAAAAATAACCGAATTCCGTCTCAAAATGCTTTTTTTCGCGTGTCACTCAATGTCTCCAGTTTGCAGTTCCGATTCTCTATTTAAAAAGCAATTTCAAATGAAAAACGATGCACGGATAATAGTCTTCCCCAGTCTGCGTAAGCATAATCAAAATGAAGGGGTAATGCAGGAGAAAGGTAATAAATGAGGCCTAATCCAAGTGTCAAACCTTTTTCACTATTGCTCTCAAAAAGGGACTGATAACCTGCCCGGAAAAACACCCAATGCCTGAAGCCATATTCTGCTCCGAAACTGACATTTTCTGTATTGTCATTTGGATGTCTGGCTTCAACGGAAGCGGTCAATTGATTCATGTCTTTATTTAAAATCTCCCATGCCAGACCAAAACGAAACAAAAGGGGTAAGCTCCATTTGTCCGTTTGTAAATTCGCAAAAATATTGCTATTATCGCCGTATTCAGCCGGGTTAAAATCGTAGTTAATAAATACATCCTTTCCGGTGAAATGCATTTTGGGGCCAAAATTCGAAATACTCATTCCAAGAATGAGCGGCTCGTAATCGGTACGAAATAAAATGCCCAGATCAAAAGCCGTAGCCGAAGCTACCATGTGCCAGATCTGCTGGCGCACATACTTGGCGGTAAAGCCAATGCTAAATCGATCGGTAATTGATCGCGCGTAACTTATTCCCATGGCCACATCCATCGCGCTGAAGTATTCTCCGGTTCCCTCCGGTTCGAACTCGGTGCGAACCATCATGTCCGGCATCGAAAGCGACGTGAAACTTAATCCAAAACTCCCCCACATTCCGGTGTTGATTCCGACGCCTGCGAAATCGAAGTTCGTCCCCGCTAACCATCGTGTATGGCTAAAGTTTACTGC
>CAZMRE010000283.1:0-3183 GCA_964568545.1 uncultured Deferribacteres bacterium
TTCGAAACAAAAAACTCACACATGCCGTTTGATGGCGGCGATGGCCACACGATCGCAGACATCTTCAGCCTCATCTGCAATATTTTCCACCTGATCAATAAAATCCCTAATATGGAGCTTCTGGCACAAATCTTCTTTCGATTCAAAAAGACGAGCCAGCATTTTTTCTGAAATTCTATCGGACTCTTCTTCGTAAAACATAACCTTATCAATATGATCCCGAATAGCCGTCAAATCCTTAAAATAGGCTCGAATTGCTCCCACCATTTCTTCCATCGCATTCATCGACGATTCGGTAAGATCCAGATAATCCTGATTAAATTCGGAAAACATTTCGGGCTTTTGTACCGAAAATTGAATGAGCGTTTCCGTAGCTGTATTCAAAACGCCGTCCGTTCGCTCCAAAAGACCCAAAACATCTCCTCTGGATTCCGGAATGAGCATTCGAGCATAAAGCGTGCTTTCAATTCCCCGTCTCAGGGCATCGGCATCACTCTCCAGGGCATCCAGTAACTTGAGTCGATCGGAAAAATCCTCGGACTTTTTCTCAAGATAATATTTTACCCCTTGACGAAAGAGCAATGCGCCCTTTAGCACAATGTCCAAATATTGATCAATTTGCAGCTCCAGTTCATGAATGCGTTTAAATAATTTGGGCATTTTTGAATGTCCTTATTTTTGATCCGAATCCATCATACGCCCTTAATTTCAATGCGGCATTGTTTAGCCCCTCTTCCCATCGATTCGGGGATGGTACACGTCCACTCTTTCTCCGGCAGCAGAACCGAAAACCACGTGGGCCAGAGGCGTTCACAGGCCACGCAGGGCTGATCCACCCGAGCCAATCCCGCTTTTTGGGCACCCTCCAAGGCCGGACAACGGTGCACGCGAATCGTCGCACCCGTTTCCCCGTGCAGATCCCAGTCGGCCTGAATACGATTTCCGCCAAAAAGCTTGCTGTATTCCTGAATAATGGCCACAGCATGATGGATATCCCTGGCCTTTTTTAATCCCAGGACCTTCAACATTTCGCGCATTTCGATCTTCGCAAAACTCGTTCGGACTCGGGCATTTTGTTCCACGGCTTTTTCCAGCCCAATCTCCTGAACCGTCTTTAAAAACCACTGCCCGTCCCAGGCAAGCAGCAGCTTTGACAACATTTTGATCGTGTCTTCACAAGGAATATCAAAATTTGAATCTATTTCCTTTTTGGCAGCCACTTCGAATCTCCTGAAGTTAAGTGGTGAAAAATCTGACAACTCCGCCTTCGTTTTTTAGTTCTACTGGAATTTTTTTGGGTTATCCCCATTTGCGGAAAGGAGAGTTCATGCTCACAAAAATCCTTTCGCGTTCTCCCTCAAATATAGGCCAACAATACCCCAACGGGGTAACATTGTCCAGCCTGGGGCAACACCCCAGGTTCCCAATAACTCCCCGTGATTAAAAACCCTGCAAGGGTGAAATAGATAGTTCCCTGAAATGATCCGTTCCCATGTTTATTTTTAGCGACCTCATTCGGCTAATCCTCATTTTCAATCAGTGTTCGATAATAGTCTCGGGCCACTTCCAGGAGGTGCTGCATGTCCTCCGGCAAATGCGATTCAAATTGCAGCCACTCTTTCGTGTACGGATGTTCAAATCCCAGGGTTCGCGCGTGGAGCGCCTGACGCGGAAGCAACTCCAAATAGCGGGCGGCAATTTTTCGTTCACCGGGAGTCAGGGCTCCCAAACGACGATTTCTTCCCCCATAAACAGCATCTCCAAAAACAGGATGTCCAATATGAGCCATGTGCACGCGAATTTGGTGGGTTCGCCCGGTACCCAATTTTAATTTTACGAGTGAAAGTAAATAAAGTCGTTCCTGAGTTTCGTAGGTCGTGATAGCCAGTTTACCCCCTTCTTCCACAACAGCCATCTTTTTCCGATTAGTAGCACTGCGGCCAATTTGTGTTTCAATCCGCCCCGATCGCGGACTTGGCACGCCCCACACCAATGCCCAGTACTCGCGCGCAATGGTTCGATTTCGAAACTGATCGGAAAGCGTCCGGTGGGTTCGGTCATCCTTTGCCGCCACCAACAAACCGGAGGTGTCCATGTCCAGCCGGTGAACAATACCCGGACGCAGCTCTCCCCCAATCCCGGACAAATCGTTGCAGTGGTACAGCAAAGCATTTACCAGCGTGCCCGTATAGTGTCCCACAGCCGGATGAACCACCAGTCCGGCAGGCTTGTTAATGACCAGCAAATGCTCGTCTTCATAGACAATATTCAGGGGGATGTCTTCGGCAATTACATCGTATTTTTTAGGGGGAGGGACATCGATATTAATTCGATCGCCGGGAGCAATCAAATAACTGGCTTTCTGCACCTTGCCATTGACCCAAATTTTTTCTTCGTCAATCAATCTTTGAAAATAGGTGCGTGAAAAGTGGCCGATCGCCCGTGTTAAAAATAGGTCGAGTCTTTCTTTTTCCTTTTTGGGAGGAACAACGATTTCTCTCTTCTCTGTCACGGCATCCGGTTGATCATCCATTGACATTCAACGGAGCTTTTTAGTAGGTTTGCGAGTGCTGTTGCGTAGCTACTTCCGATTCCTGCTTACTAACGGCGTCTGGCTCTTCCTTTTTTAAGAGAATCGCCGTAATCAACAAAATCATTCCGATACTAACGGAGGCATCCGCCACATTAAAAACGTACCATCGGAGCGAGCCAAATCCCACATCGATAAAATCCACCACAGCGCCAAAAAACAGCCGGTCAATTAAATTCCCGATGGCACCGCCCAAAATAAGCGCCAAGGAAATACGAATCATGGGTTGGTCATTTCTGGCCTTAAACAAGTAGATCAAAATAATCAGGCTGGCCAAAATTGAAAATATCGTAAAAAAAAGCCGGCTTCCGATGTGGATTCCAAAAGCCATTCCCGTATTTTCAATGTAGGTGTACCGAACAAAATTGCCCAACAGTTTCTTCGAATGGCCGAGAATCATATAATTTTTCGTAAATATTTTTGTCCCTTGGTCGAGAACCACGACTCCAAGCGAGAGGAGCAAAAGTTTCCAATCTATTTTAAATTTCATAAAGCCTCAAAATATTTTTTATCGAAAATTAAAATTTCACGGCATCGCATCATCCGAAATCGCAAAAATCAATCACTGTTACTAAATAGAAATTTTTAAGATC
>CAZMRE010000284.1:0-3168 GCA_964568545.1 uncultured Deferribacteres bacterium
CTAAAAAATAACCCGTTTCTTCTTGGGACGTTTTTCTTGTTTCGATTGGGTCATTCCTCCCGTATGAAGAGGACAGGGTTCCGTAGGGGCCAGGTTCTTCGGGAAAACCTCTTCCATTGTATGAGGGCAGTATTCCGTGGCTAATTTATGGCTTTCGGTGCAAATTTTTACTCGAACTACTCCTGGCGGCATCGTAAAATCCTTTACGGGTAAATTCAGGGTATCGTGTGCCATTTTCATAAAGCGTGCCCAGATGGGCAAAGCGGCATGCGCGCCGGTTTGTCCTGGGCCCAATGTCATCGACGGATCGTCAATTCCCACCCATACCGCTGCTGAAATTTGCGGTGTAAATCCCACAAACCAGGCATCTGTGTAATTGTCGGTGGTTCCGGTTTTTCCGCCAGCCGGCCGCATGAAATGGTACACCGTCCGTGCAGAAACACCCGTCCCGTGGTCAATGACGGTTTGCAACATGGATGTCATGATGTAAGAGGTTGTGGCAGATAATACCTCGCTACTTTTTGGCGTGTATTCCTGAATGACTTCTCCATTTCGATTCTCGATTTTTGTAATCGCAATTGGATCCACGTGAACACCCAGATCGGGGAAAACGCTGTAGGCGGAGGCAATATCAATAGGCTTTACTTCTGATGTTCCCAGCGCCAGGGCATCCACTGCCTGCAGGGGCGTGTGAATTCCCATTCGATGCGCATATTCCACTACAATCGACGGTTTAACGACTTCTTGAAGAAGCCGTGCGCTCACCAAATTCAAAGAACGACGCAGTGCTTCCCGCAGGGTGGTTGGCCCGCCTTGTGAGTGATCATAATTGTGGGGAATCCATCGCGTGCCATCGGGCATAAAAAGCACCACAGGCTGATTCAAAACCTCGTACGTGGGTGGGTAGCCGTTGTCTATAACAGCCGTGTAAATGAATGGTTTGAATGCCGATCCGGGCTGCCGTTTCATTTGAATGGCACGGTTGAATTTGGATTCTTTGAAATCCCGTCCGCCAATCATGGCAAGAATGTGCCCGTTATCAGGTTCAATGGCGATTAGAGCCACCTGGACTTTCGCGTATTCCCTTAACAAGGAATCCATTAATGCCTTATTTTTTAACACCTTTTTCAGAGAATCCGGATCAGAAATGAATTTTGAAAGGACATCTTTTTCTTTGTGTTTCCATAAAATGTTATGAACCACTCGTGCCTGTACTACGGGCAGATGCTTGCGAACGGCTTCTTCAGCCGCTGCCTGAACTCGCGTGTCCAGAGTTGTGTAAATTTTGTAACCATTTGTGTAAAGCGACATACCGTATTTGGCTTCCAATTTCTGGCGAATCCATTCGGTAAAATACGGGGCAATGTCGGTATCCGATAGATTTCCGCCCTGTGCCAGAATAATCGGCTTTTTGGTATCCGCTTCGTACTGCTCCCGGGTTAAATCGCCGTTTGTGTACATCATGTAAAGGACAAGATTTCGCCTCCGAATGGCGCGATCCATGTGGTTTATAGGAGAATACCGAGCAGGCGACCGGAGAAGTCCGACCAACATAGCGCATTCGTCAATGGTTAAATCCTTTACATCCTTATTAAAATAATAGTTTGCCGCAGCCTTTATTCCGTAAGCGCCGTGCCCATAATACACGTGATTCAAATACATTTCCAGAATTTCCGGCTTCGAGTAATGGCGCTCAATCTGAACCGCCGTGATCATTTCTCTGATTTTTCGAGTCCACTGTTTTTTCTTATTGAGATAAAGCTCGCGGGCTAATTGCTGCGTAATGGTACTGCCTCCCTGCTTCTTCGACATGTGTACAATATCGATCAGTATAGCCTTTACTGTACGTTTCAAGTCGAATCCCCAGTGATTCCAGAATTTCCGGTCCTCGGTATCGATGAGCGCTTTTTTCATATTGTCTGGAATGTCCTTCAGGGGGACGATTTCCCTCTTCTGAGTGTAGAGTTCTTTAATAACCACACCATCTGCAGAATAAATTTTTGTAGCCAATTTAGGTTCGTAATGTTCCAATTCAGTAAGAGGCGGTAATCCCTTTAGGATGTAAATGCCATACCAGATTAGCAGAATAAGCAAAACAAAAGCGATTCCGCCTCCAATAATCGTATATTTTTTATTTTGAAATGATTCTTTCTTGAATGAAAAAATAAATTCATGATTTTTGTTTGACCGTAATCTGCGTCGCATAAATGAAAAATTTTCCCTTCTAATTTGTCTGTTTATTTTGACTGAATTTAAAACGCCGAAAGCGGCAAAGAGTTCCTGAAAAACCCGCTATCTCCCCAGCAGTTTTTCCTCCTTGAGCCTCCATGTGTGCTGTTCAAGAGTCTGTCCATCAAACGTGGCGTAGGTAAAATGAACCAGCCAATCACCCAGATTAATGTAGATTTTGTCTGCGTTTTTATAAACCATTGGCCGATGCGTGTGCCCCATAACGACAATGTCGTATCCCTTTTGAAATTGTTTCTCGGCGTAGGCAATGTATTCGGCGTCCTCTGCGGCTGCTTCTTCAGGAGCCAGTACATAGTGATTGCGGCTGAGCTGGGAAGCATATCGAGCAATCGGAATGCCAATGTCTGGATGAATCCACCGATAGAGCCGGATGACAAGTGGGTGCTGCAAAATTCGCTTGAGTGTTCGGTACCCCACATCTTTTTCAACAATACCATCACCATGGAAAAAATAGAACGATTTACCCAGAATGGTTTCCGTGTAAACGCCGTGAAATGTGGGAATTCCCATGTGTTTCTCGAAAAAATCCCGCATCCAGAAATCGTGATTTCCCGAAATGAAGGTGATGGGAATCCCTTTCTCCCTAAGAAGCATTAATTTTGAAAGGATGTGTTGGTAATAGGTGGGAATGGCGTGTTTGTACTCGAACCAAAAATCGAATAGGTCGCCGACAATATATAGCGAAAAATTGCTTTCCTGATTTAGAAATTTAAAAAATGATCGCAGGTATTTTTCCTTGAGAATTTCATTTTCCCTGTCATGAGAACCCACATGTAGATCAGAAATAAAATAGGCTTTTTTCATTTTCTCCAATCTATTTCATAGAGCGGCGAAGCCGCAAAAAAATTAACCGGAAAGGACAGAAAGAATGCACAAAGTTCGCCAAGAAAAAATAAGTAAATTGAAATTATATTATCA
>CAZMRE010000285.1:0-3162 GCA_964568545.1 uncultured Deferribacteres bacterium
TCCATCATCGGCCCCATCATTTTACCGCCCATCCCCATTTTCATATCTTTCGGCATCTCATCCTCCAGTCTATTTATTTCCATTATTCTAATATTGTACAATAATATAATAAATAAATTATGCGTTGTCAAGAAAAAATTTAAAAAAGCTAAAAAAATGTTGACATTGACGATAAAAAATATATATTCTTATATTCGCATATAATTACGGAGATAGAAATGACCAAAAAACTTGATGAAGTTTCAAATGAAGAATTAGAGGATTTAGCCCGTTTTTTCTGGGTCTTCTCCGATCCGACGCGTTTGAAAATCATTATCCAATTATTGTCGACCCACCAGGAGTCCTGTTGTGTTAACAAAATTGCGGAAACGCTGCATATGAATCAACCGGCGGTTTCACAGCATTTGCGCGTCTTGAAAAATGCGCGGCTCGTTAAAGTGGAACGTGACCGACAATTTTACCGCTATTCGATTAACGACGACCACGTAAAGGATCTGCTAACTGTGGGAATGAATCATATCTTTGACAAAAGAGGAGAAGTAAAATGACGCACGAACATTTATTTTCAGGTATTCGCGTAGGAAGCCTGTTTTTAAAAAATCGCATTATTTTCCCGCCGATTTCCACCAATCTGGCGGCGATTTCGGGGGAACTGACCCCGGAGTTCATTGACCACTACAAGCGTCGGGCCAAAGGGGGCGCGGCCATTGTAACGCTGGAAAATATGTGCATTCAATTTCCGGAAGCCCGTCACGGCGCCACACAACCCCGTATTGACAGCGATTCCTTTATTTCCGGACTAAGCCGCCTGGCTTACGAAATCCACCGCTACGGGAGTCTGGCTTTTATGGAACTCACCCATCCGGGACTCTTTTCTGATTTGAAATTGTCCGAAGGCCGTACCCCGGTGGCGCCTTCGGCGGTTAGCATTCGCCCGGATGGCGTTCTTCCCAGAGAGTTAACGGAAGATGAAATTGAGGATATGGCCGAGATTTTTGCTCAGGCAGCCCTTCGGGCCAAAAAGGCTCACTTTGACGGCGTTGAAATTGAAGCGGCCCACGGGCTGCTGGTCAATCAATTTATGTCACCCCTTACAAATAAACGAAACGATAAATACGGCGGCTCACTTGAAAACCGCGTGCGCTTTGCCAAATTAATTATTAAAAAGATTAAAGAGCTGTGCGGTGCAAACTACACAGTGACGGCGCGAATTGGAGCCATTGATTTTGTGGACGGCGGCGTGACGATTGAGGAAGGCGCACAAATGGCCAAGCTCTTTGGCGAAATGGGTTATGCAGCCGTGCATGCGGATGTGGGATTCGGTAACAAGGAAAAACGCCTGGAACCCATGCAGTATCCTGAGGCCTGGCGGGGGTACCTGGCGGAGGAGTTCAAGAAGGCAGGCGTTCCCGTACCGGTTGTTGCCGTGGGAATGATTCGCAATCCCTGGCGGGCGGAGGAAATCCTCAGAAAGGGTGAGGCGGATCTGATTGGATTGGGACGCGCACTAATTGCCGACCCTGACTGGCCTATTAAGGCTCAGGCGAATCGCGGGAGAGAAATCAAGCGCTGCATTGGCTGCAACGAGTGCATCAAAGCGCGTCATGAAGAAGGCACGGCTATTCGTTGCGGAGTGAATCCCACGGTGGGCCGATTGGAATCCGATGAAATTCTGATGCCGGCCATTCAGCCGAAAAAGATTTTAATTGTGGGCGCCGGCCCCGCGGGACTGGAAGCGGCCATTACTCTGAAAAAACGCGGCCACAATGTAACCATCTGGGAAAAGGAAAAGTACATTGGTGGCGCTCTGAAACTGGGCTGTGTTCCTCCGGGAAAGGAAAAAATCAACTGGCTGATCGAATATTACGATTACATGCTGGAAAAACTCAATATTCCCATTTATTTTGAAAAAACCGCAACGGCAGAGGCCGTGGAAACTTTTGAGCCGGACATGGTTATTATTAGCAAAGGAGCCGATTATTCCATGCCTCCCATTAAGGGATTTGATCTGGATCGCGTGCTGACGTTTACCGATATTTTAAAGGGTGATGTGGAAATCAAGGACAGTCGTGTGATTGTGGGCGGCGGCGGACTGGTGGGTTGCGAGACGGCTCTCCACCTTCGTGAATTGGGCAACGACGTGACTATTGTGGAAATGCTTCCCGACGTGGCCATTGGAATGGAACCCATTAGCCGCGACTTTTTGCTGCGCGAATTGAAAGAAAAGGGTGTGAAATTAAAAACATCCTCGCCTGTCAAGGAAATTCGCAAAGACTCCATTCTGATTGGCACAGACGGCGATTCCGAATCCCTTCCTGCCGATTATTTTGTGGCGGCATTCGGCGGACGGCCCGACCACTCGCTGTACAACGAGCTCAAAGAAAAATTTGAGATTTACCAATTGGGCGACGCCAGCAAGGTGGGAAAGATTATCGACGCCGTACAAAATGGGTACGGGATTGGAAAATCGCTGTAGAAGAATCAGCTAATAGGCTGTAAAGACACCAAGAGCATTCTTGGTGTCTTTGCGTTTTTGTAGCTACTTGATTATTAATGAATAACTTGCAACACATCGGAGGATATTGGAGAAATGGCAGAAAATGACCTGAAAATTGGCTTTTGTCCGACAATGGTAGAAATTGCGAAAAAAATCGGACAGGAAAACGAAAATATCTCACTTTTCCCTCTGGGAAGCGCGGCGGAAGCGTTGTACTACGTGAAAAGCGCCGCATTGGACGGAGTGGTTATTGGCCGCATTGCCAAGGCTGCGGAGATTTCCGATTCCGTCAAAAGATTGCCGCTTCAAGAAGAAGGCGTAACGCTGGTGGCCCGCCGCAAGGGCTTCATTGATTATCGGAATCTGAATCAAATTCCCATCGTGACGTATTTGAATGAGGCTACCGTGAAATCACTCATCTCGGACACGCAGAATGTTCAGTTTGTCACGGATTTTGACGAAACCGAGGGCCTGCTTACTCATTCAAATGCCGCACTGATTGATTGGAAAGATTACAACGATTCCCTGGAATTGCTTATTCCCGCCGACGAGGCCGGTAATAAAGTCATTGATTTCCGCCTGCCGACGCTTTACTATCAAGCAGTAAAAGAAGAGGTTGTGAAAAATTTGAAATTGGATGGTTCCGTTTGAAAAAGCAAAATACC
>CAZMRE010000286.1:0-3159 GCA_964568545.1 uncultured Deferribacteres bacterium
TGGTCACAGCCTATGCCACGGTGGAAACTGCCGTAGATGCCATGAAACTGGGGGCTTACGATTACATTACCAAGCCCTTTACCACCGACGAATTAATCCTTGTCCTGGATCGCCTGCGAGATTACCAGGAAATTGTAAAAGAAAATATTTACTTGAGATCTAAAATACGGAATCGCTACCGCTTTGAAAATATCATTGGCCGATCCAAACCTATGCAGGAGATTTACCGAATCATTCAAACGGTGGCCAACTCCGATTCCACGGTGCTCATTCAGGGAGAAAGCGGGACCGGGAAGGAGCTGATCGCCAACGCCATTCATTTCAATAGCAATCGAAGAAACAAACCCTTGATTTGCGTCAGTTGCGCCGCTCTGACGGAAAACCTTTTTGAAAGCGAAATTTTTGGGCATGAGAAAGGGGCCTTTACGGGTGCTGTGAAAGAGAAAAAGGGACGCTTTGAGCTGGCAGATGGCGGTACCCTTTTTTTGGATGATGTCGATGACATTCCGCTCGCGTCGCAAGTCAAATTGCTGCGCGTTCTTCAAGAGAAAACATTCGAGCGGGTGGGGGGAATGAAAAGCCTTTCAGTAGACGTGCGTGTGGTTGCCGCGACGAAGGTGAATCTTCTTGAAAAGGTTAAGAAGAATGAGTTTCGGGGGGATTTATATTATCGGCTAAATGTCGTGCCCATTCTATTGCCGGCGCTTCGGGAAAGAAAAGAGGATATTCCGCTATTGGTTGAACACTTCATAAATAAATATCAAACAAAATCTCCTGTGCGAAAATTCTCGAACGATGCGATGAAAGCCATTCTCTTGTATGACTGGCCTGGAAATGTGCGGGAATTGGAAAACATTGTGGAACGCATTTGTACGCTGACGACGCACGAAATCGTCGAATTGGAGGATATTCCGGATTTCCTTTTGGTGCCTTCGCAAAAGACATTTACAAGACGGGATTTCATTGGCAATCATTCGCAACTGAATTTTACGGAAATTATTCAGTCCTATGAAAAGGAATTGCTCATTTGGGCTTTAAACAAAGCCCGTGGAAATCGTAGTAAAGCCTCGGAATTATTGCAATTAAAACGAACAACCCTTCAGGATAAATTAAAAAAATATGATCTCAGAGATAAGTGACACTGCAGCCATTGTTCTGGCAGGTGGAAGCAGTATTCGAATGGGCCAGCCCAAGGCATTGCTCAATTTTGGCGGGATTCCCCTGATCGAGAGAATTATTTATCAATTGCGTCCAGTAACGGAGAATATCCAAATTATTACGAATACGCCGGAGTTGTTTGCCTTTCTTAATCTGCCCATGCATGCTGATTTTATCCCGAACAGCGGGCCGCTGGCAGGGATTTTTACGGGACTTGCGATTACGCAAGAAGAACCTGTTATTGTGACTGCCTGTGATACACCGTTTGTTACGACAAATTATTTTTCTTTCTTGCTCGATCAGTGGTCGGGAAAAATAGATTGTCTGGTTCCAAAGGTGGAAGGTTTTTACGAACCTCTGGAAGGCGTTTATTCGCATAGAGCAATGCCTGTTATTGAAGAATTGTTAAAAAACGGCAACCGAAAGGTGGAATCGCTTTTTAATCGAATTAGGACAAAAATATTGGGCAAAGGGGCGCTGGCTCAATTTGGAGATCTCCGAAAATTATTTTGGAATATTAATGATGCCGAGGAATATGAAACAGCCCTTAGGCATATATGACGAAAACCCGTCATATTGCCGAAAATACATCAATTTTGATTGCTCTACCCAATTTTGGAGGGAAATGTCTTTTGTTTGTACATTTTGAATTATTAAAATGTTAGCTTGAATAAGAAATGTCTGGGAAATAGGGGAAATTGGATGGTACAACTTTTGTTATAAATAACCTCAAATGAAAATTTCAACATCTCCGAGTTTCTGAACCTAAAGTGAGAAAACCAGGGTTCTCGAACCGATAGGGTACAGCCGGAAACGGATGTGCCTCCCGCGTTTGGAAAGGAGATTGCAAGAGAGGGATAGCCCCGATTTCCAAACGCGAAATTGGGGTTTTTTGTTGGAGGGTTTTAGGGGAACGATAAAGAATGATTTTGCCACAAAGATCACGGAGAAAACGCAAAAGTCGAAAAAAAATTTCCATTGGGAGGAAGCGTGGCCAACAAACGATTCTTTATTTCGCTTCAGGAAATGGTTCTAATTGCTCTTTTGGGAGCATTGTGGGCAGCCGTTGAAATTCACATCGGTTTCATTTTGCATCTGGTTAAACTTCCGTTTGCCGGAATTTTGTTAACATTCTTGGGGGTGCTCATTCTCCTGGTGGGTCGGGCATTTGTTCCCCAAAAGGGAACAGCGGTTCTGACCGGTTTAATCGCCTCTCTTTCAACCTTCCTTTTTTTGGGCGCCATTGTCATCTACCCGATTATCGGCATCATTATGGAATCCATTTTCGTGGAAATCGGACTGGCTTTCCCATTTTCTTCTCGAATTAATTTTCAGATCTCCGGTGTTCTTGGGATGCTGTGGAGTTTTATTCATCCCTTTATCGTACAAGGAATTATCGCCGGTCTTGGCCTTTTTAAAATCTATTCTATCGTTGTGGAAAAGGGTGCCAGACTTTTTCACCTGGCGCCGCAGCAAGTTCTTGCCATTTTATTGCTCCTATTAACTGTTTTTGTAGCGGCCGGTCTGGTAGCCGGTATGGTTGGATGGAATCTTTCAAATCGTCTGCGTAACATGGTTTCCTATCATTGGATCAACGAAAAATCGTTGCGAGAGACGGCATGAAAAAAAAGGGGTTGATGTTTGAGCTTCGTGTTGTTATTTTATTAAGTACGAAGTAGATAGGTTATAGGCTCGATTGTTTTCATAGAGCATGACTCTGAAAAGGAGACTGGTTGTGCCTATAACCGAAGCACCCACATAGGGATTTACCCTGAATAGGAGCATAATGCCTGCTGAATCAAATCTACTTCTACCAACCAAAATAAACGATAGGAGACTTGATGTTTGAAGATTTTGAAGCGGGAGTCATTGTCAAGGCGACAAGTTCTTGAATGTTATTTTTTCGGCCTCAGACTTCCATGATTTGTGAGAAGCCATTCCACCCCAAAAAATAACCCACATTGAAGTGGATTTGGAACTTTTTTCATATGAGTTTTATAG
>CAZMRE010000287.1:0-3144 GCA_964568545.1 uncultured Deferribacteres bacterium
GCGTCTTGGGTGGAAATGTGGATTATTACAAAAGCGAATTTGGAATCAACTGGTTCTTTCCGTTTTTTTGGAAGTTGGTTCTCCATTCGGAAACACGGATGGGTTACATGGACGGATTTACTAAATCGTCCAGAATCCCGTATCTGGATTTGTTTTTCTTGGGTGGCGACGGGTTGTCCCGATCCATTCCTTTGCGGGGATACGACGATCCTCTGGCAGGCGGGACGGTTTACTCGAATGGCGGGCGCACCATGTTTAAGCAATCCCTGGAAATTCGCTTCCCGATAGTTGCAAATCCAACTGCTTATGGCCTTGTTTTCGCGGAAGCCGGAAATATTTGGTCGAGCCTTAGCAATACCGACCCCTTTGATTTGAGGCGATCCGTTGGCGTAGGGGTTCGTGTTTTCATGCCCATGATTGGAATGATCGGATTCGATTATGCATACGGCTTCGACAATGTAGATCGGTACGGAAATATTAAGGGACGGTGGAAGCCGCATTTTGTGTTCGGAAGAGGATTTTAATCATAGTTGAAAAATGATGGCCGGGAATTTCAGGCAAAAGAAAAAATGTCCCTGCCAATGCAATCATCTAAAATAAAAAATGGAGGTAGTTGTGAGAAAATCAATGAAAAGTTTGGTTTTTTTAGGTATGGCCGTATTTTTAGCTCTGGGAGTGATGGGCTCCGCTTTTGCACAGTTGAAAATTGGGTATGTTGATTCGCAAAAAATATTGGCAAATTACAAGGAATCTATCGACGCACAGAAAAAAATGGATGCTCAAAATGCAAAATGGCAGCAGGAAATGCAGGATATGCAGAAGCAGCTTAAGGACCTGCAGAATCAACTGGATGCCCAGAAGTTGTTGTTGAGCGATGCTAAGAAGCAGGAAAAACAGCAGGAAATTCAAGACCTTTATCTAAAGATTCAGAAATACCAGATGCAAAAATGGGGGCAGCAGGGCGAACTGTATCAATTAAATCAGAAATTGATGCAGCCAATTATTCAGCAGATTAATCAGGTTATCACAAAAATCGGTGAAGATGGAAAGTTTGATTATATCTTCGATACAGTTCAGGGAAATATCGTTTACGCCAGCAAAAAACAGCCGGATTTGACAGATAAGGTTCTGGAAGAGTTGAATAAGAGTGCGGGTACTTCTTCGGCAAAAAAATAAAAAGCGGAACCCATGCACATTTCTGAAATTGCTAGGTTGGTAAACGGAACGGTTCGCGGGGCTGCGGATGTCGAGATTATGGGCGTGGCCCCCATTGAATCTGCCCATGCCAGCGACCTCACGTTTTTGGCCAATCCCAAATATGTTAAATTTCTGAAAGATACAAAAGCCTCGGCAGTGCTGGTTCCTCAGGGAGAATGGGAGTCGCCTGCAACCTTGGTTTTTGTGGAAGATCCCTATTTTGCGTTTACCCAGGTTCTGCAACAGATTTTTCCCCTGGCGCTTGATCAGCCCAAAGGTGTTCACCCCACGGCTGTTTTAGGGGAAGGCGTAGTACTGGGAAAAGGTGTTTCTATTGGTGCGTTTGTAGTGCTTGAAGATCAGGCGCACATTGGAGATGGAACGACTATTTTCCCGCACACCTTTGTGGGGCGCAATTCCCGAATTGGCGAAAAGTGCACCATTTACCCCAATGTCAGTATTCGCGATCGGATTCAAATTGGCAGCCGCGTGATTATTCACTCAGGAGCGGTGATTGGCAGCGATGGCTTTGGTTTTGCTCCTAAAAATGGCATTTACCACAAAATTCCTCAGATTGGGCGAGTGATTATTGAGGATGATGTGGAAATCGGAGCAAATTGCACAATTGATCGGGCGGCGCTTGGCGAAACACGGCTTTCCAAAGGGGTGAAATTGGATAATTTGATTCAAATTGCCCATAATGTAACCGTCGGGGAACACACGGTTATTGCAGCACAGAGTGGTATCTCCGGCAGCACGAAGATCGGAAATCACGTGATGATTGCCGGGCAGGTGGGATTTGTGGGGCACATTACGGTTGGAAACGGGAGCATGTTTGGCGCGCAGGCCGGTGTTACCAAATCCGTACCGGAGAATGTGGTTTTCTCAGGTTACCCGGCCCGGGAGCACCGGAGCCAGCTCAAAATAGAAGCCAGCATGCAAAAGCTGCCGGAATTGGTAAAGCGTGTCAGGGAATTGGAACGGCGCCTGAAGTTGCTTGAATCAAAGAAAAATTTGCGAAAAAATTCTCAGAGGGACGATGCTAAAGAATCAACGCACGATTAAAAAACCTGTTTCACTTTCGGGTGTTGGGCTTCACACAGGGAATAAAACAACATTAACCTTTAAACCGGCACCCATAAATACGGGTGTTCGCTTTGTACGAACAGATTTACCGGATCGCCCGGAAATACCAGCAGTAATCGAGCACGTTGTAGACATTTCAAGGGGAACGACCATCGGAATAAATGGTGTAAAGGTACACACGGTTGAACACGTTTTGGCGGCGGTCTTTGGGCTTGAAATAGACAATGTTTACGTTGAATTGACCGGAAATGAGCCTCCGGTTATGGACGGCTCTGCCATGCCGTTCGTGGAGAAACTGATGGAAGTAGGCTTTGTGGAACAGGATTCGCCCAAGGAAATTCTGGTTGTTGATGAAACCATTACCTATTCGGAAGAAGATCGAGGGGTTGACATCGTTGTTTTTCCGTCCGACGAATTTCGGATTACCTTTATGGTTGACTACAAGAATCCGGCGCTTGGAACCCAGTACACGTCTATGTATTCGCTGACTGATGAGTTTGTAACGGAATTTGCGCCTGCTCGTACGTTTGTATTCCTTCACGAGGTGGAAGAACTCGCCAAACAGGGGCTCATTAAAGGCGGGAATTTTGATAACGCCATTGTTATTATTGATCGGAAACTGGATAACTCCGAGCTGGATCGCCTGCGGAATATGTTGAATTTGAAGGAAGATATTCAGCCGAGTATGAATGGTATTCTAAACAATAAGCAATTGCGTTTTAAAAATGAGCCGGTTCGTCACAAGGTACTCGATCTGATCGGTGATCTGGCACTGCTGGGAATACCGATTCAGGCGCATGTGTTGTGTGCCCGTTCGGGACACAAAGCCAACGTGGAACTGGTCAAAAAAATCAAAAAAAT
>CAZMRE010000288.1:0-3139 GCA_964568545.1 uncultured Deferribacteres bacterium
TGTTAGATAAAACTCGCAACGGTAGAGGTTCAAACATTTAATGGCCTAAATCATAACCACTTGTTATTTGGAGGCTCGTTTTTGAAGAATTGATTTTAATATCTGCGGAAGAAAAAAAGCACGAAAATATACTGCGTTCCATGTACAAACAAATTACCGGTGGACAGGAACCCGTCCTTCAGAAGAAAGGCATCTCGGAAGCTAAAGATTTTCTGCAGGGAAATTACACACACGAAGCTGCTCTGGAATTGGCCGTTCAATCAGAGGAAAAAGCGGAAAAGTTTTACCTGGATGCAGCTCAAAATTCTGAAGATCCCAACGGCCGATTTATGTTTGAATATCTGGCAAATTTTGAACGGGGTCACAAAATTTTGTTACAGAATGAATTGGATGCGCTCAAAAGGAACCCGCACTGGTTTGATGACAAAGGATTTCCTTGGGAGGGAGATGCTTTTCATGTGGGCCCCTGACGGCGCAAAAAGAAAGGAGTAAAAAATGAATTCCGTTTTTAAGAAAATCGAGGTGGTGGGTACCTCCACCAAAAGTATTGATGAAGCCATTCAAAATGCGATTGCCAAAGCTTCGGAAAGTGTAAAAGAAATTAGCTGGTTTGAGACGACTGAAATTCGAGGGCGTGTTGCTGACGGAAAGGTTGATGAATTTCAGGTTACCGTAAAGGTCGGTTTTAAGGTGATTGATTAGATTTTTTATTCTACTCCAAAAAGATCTTACTCACGAATTATCACGAATTGATTTTATTGAAATTAATAGAATTAAAATTTGTATGATTCGTGGGTATTGGAGTGTAATTATTTTTGATTCCAAAAATCTATGATAAAGTGTAGAGAATGGAAAAACCGATCAGGCAGTGCTAAATTCGCCGGAGGCGAATTGAGCACAATTTCCAAAAAAATGACTCTAAAACCTCCCTTTGTTTTGGGAGGTTTTTGTTTTGTAAACTCACACGTTTGTTCAGGAGAAATTTAAGATCCCCCCAAAACCTCCCAGCTATTGTTTTGGGGGAATTCCTCTAAATTAAACTTGTGAATATTCCTAAGAATGTAGTATATTTTAATCTGAATTTTTGAAGAAAAAAATAATGGTCTAAAAAATGATGACTCGCAAGGATAGACTGGAAAAATTCTGGGAAACGATACGGGCACGTGTGCTTGTTGCTGACGGCGCTATGGGAACAGCGCTTTATGCAAGAGGCATTCCATTTTCGCATTCATTTGAGGAGCTCAATCTTTCAAATCCTGCGCTGGTTCAGGAAATCCACAAGGGGTATCTCGAAGCAGGAGCGGAACTACACGAAACGAACACCTTCGGTGCAAACCGGATTCGTTTGGCGCCGCATGGCTTCGATTCGCTTGTCTCGGAAATCAATCGTGCCGGTGTCGCCATTGCCAGAGATGTAATTGGTGACAAAAAATGGCTCCTTGGCTCCGTGGGGCCGCTTGGGAAAACCCTCAAGCCCGTGGGGAAAATTGCGCCTGAAGAAGCGAGGGAAATCTTTCGGGAACAAATAGAGGCACTTGTAGAAGGCGGCGTGGATTTGATTATTCTTGAAACATTCACGGATCTTCGGGAAATCACCGAGGCGCTTCTGGCAGCGAAAGAGGTGGGGGAGGTTCCGGTAATCGCGCAAATGACGTTTACCGAAGAGGGAAAATCTCTGATGGGAGACAAACCCGCCGAGGTGGTTAAGAAACTCCGCGAACTGGGTGCCGATATTGTGGGGGCAAACTGTTCCGTGGGTCCCCAGGGAATTTACGAGGTGATGGAGGTTATGACCCAGGCGGATGATGGCTACCTATCGGCCATGCCAAACGCCGGAATGCCCAAAATGATTGAGGGGCGATATATGTACCTGTCATCTCCGGAGTACATGGCGCAGTACGCTAAGCGAATGGTTGAAATCGGCGTGAACATCGTCGGGGGATGCTGTGGCACGACCCCTGAACACATTCGCCTGATTCGCAAGGCTGTCTGGGAAATGAAACCGGGAAAGCGAACAAAAGGGCGTTCCAAATACTTTCAGATGATTGAATCGGCAGAAGCGCCAGAGGTAGAAAACAAAGAAGAACCCGTTCAAGAATCGAATTTTGCTTCTCGTCTGGGCAAGGAATTCCTGGTCAGTGTGGAGATCGACCCGCCCCGGGGAGTAGATCCCACAAAATTCATTCAGGGCGCGCTTTACTTGAAATCCAAGAGAGTGGATGCCATTAATGTGGCCGATAGTCCGCTGGCACGGGCGCGAATGAGTCCATTAGTGCTGTCGCATCTGATCACGGAGGAAACAGGTGTTGAAACGATTTTGCACCTTTCTTGCCGCGACCGCAATATTTTGGGACTTCAGGCTGAACTCATGGGAGCCTACGCTCTTGGAATCAAAACGATTCTGGCTGTAACCGGCGATCCCCCGAAATTAGGCGATCATCCCACCGCAACCGGTGTATTCGATATTGATTCCGTAGGTCTGGTCACACTGATTCAAAATTTAAACAACGGTGTGGATTTGATGGGACGTCCGCTAAAGCCCAAAACCCACTTTACGGTGGGTGTGGGGGTCAATCCGACAGCCATCGACCTGGACTACGAATTGGAAAAATTTCGACGAAAGGTGGAGGCCGGTGCGCAATTTGCATTTACTCAGCCCCTCTACGATTCAAAAATTCTGGAAGATTTTATTCGCCGCACGGAAGAATTTGACATCCCTATTTTTGCAGGCATTCTCCCACTGCGGAATTTCAAACATGCGGAATTTATGCACAATGAAATTCCTGAAATGTTTGTGCCCGAGGCCATTCGCAAGCGGATGTTTGAGGCTGGTGAGGATGGCCCCAAAGTGGGAGTTGAAATCGCCAGAGAGTTTTTGCTTCAGGCGAAAGATATGGTGGCGGGCGTTTACTTGATGCCCCCGTTTAATAAATTTGAAATGGCGGGACAGGTACTGGAGGTTTTGAGTTAGTGTGATTTTTCAGACGGATCATTTCCGAAATTGCAGCGACAGAGCAACCAGGACTCTAAGATTCTTCATCGGCCGGGGTTGCTGAGCTTGGTTTACACTGAGCGAAGTCGAAGTGTCGAAGCATGGTTGCTGAGCTTGTCGAAGCATGGTTGCTGAGCTTGTCGAAGC
>CAZMRE010000289.1:0-3133 GCA_964568545.1 uncultured Deferribacteres bacterium
ATTTTGGGCGGATTTATGGGAGTTTACGAGCAGGATTCCTACCCATTTTTGAAAGATGAGCTAAAATGGCTGGAAACTGTTGTCAAAGCTGAAAAGCCCCTGGTTGGGATTTGTCTGGGCAGCCAGCTCATTGCGCGGGTTTTGGGCGCGGGTGTTTATAAGGGGTACTCCGGCCCCGAAATCGGTTGGAAACCCGTCACTTTAACGGCGGAGGGGAAGGCGGATCCGCTGTTTCGGGGATTCCCGTCAGTGTTTACCCCTATTCATTGGCACGCTGATACATTCGATCTTCCCATTGGTGCCACGCTGCTGGCATCATCCGAATTGTACCCTCATCAGGCCTTTCACTACGGAAATTCAACGCTTGCCATTCAATTTCATGTTGAAGCAACGGAAAAACTTGTCCATTTCTGGTTGAGAGAAAGCGAATCCCGGCTTGAAAAGGGAACAGAGAAGAAAGAGGAAATCTTACGCGACACAAAAAATTATTTGCCCGAATTAAAGCCGCTTTCGGAAAAGTTGTGGGCCAATCTTAAAAAAAGCCTTTTCAAAAATGAATAAAAAACAGGATAAAAGATTGAGCAGCGATTTAGATGTGGCCAAAAATTTAATGCGCGAAGGTAGATATTCCTTTGTTGTGGTTAAGGATGGAAAAGTGCTTGCAAAAGAATCCGGTTCGGCTGTTCAACCGCTGTCTAAATTCTTGGATGAGCATTCCGAGGAAGTGAAGGGGGCATCTTTAGCGGATAAGGTTGTCGGGCGCGCGGTGGCGATTCTGGCGAGTTTTTATGGAATTAAGGCTATTTTTGCTGTAATAATGAGTGAGGGTGCTGAAAAATTCCTACAATTACACAAAATTTATTACGACTCTCAAACACGGGTTCCGGTTATCCTGAATATGCAGGGCGACGGTCCCTGTCCTATTGAGAAAAGTCTGGCGCACATCGAAACCACGAAGGAAGGAATGGGAATTTTGCGGAAAAGGGGTTTCATTAAATGAAGGCGGCGCGATGGTTCAGACGGCGAGATATTCGCGTGGAAAACTTGCCCATTCCTGCCGTAAAGCCGGGGTATGTACGGGTTAAAATTGCCTGGGCAGGTGTGTGCGGGTCAGATATTCACGAATTTGTGGAGGGTCCCATTTTCATTCCTACGGAACCGCATCCCTTGCTCAAAACCATGAGTCCTCAGACACTGGGGCATGAAATGAGCGGCGTCGTGGATGAGGTTGGCGAAGGTGTATCTGCTGTTTCAGTAGGTGATCATGTGGCGGTGTCTCCGATGATTTCCTGCGGGGAATGCAAATGGTGCAAGAGCGGTCACCCCCAGCTTTGTGAAAAATTGGGCTATCTTGGCCTCATGGGGGACGGCGGATTTGCCGAATACATGGTGGTACCCCAGGAAAATTGCGTAAAGGCACCAAAATCCCTGCCTCTGGAGTATCTGGCTTTTGGCGAATTAATGGCTGTTACGGTACATGCCATTCACCAAAGCGGACTCAAAGAGGGCGACCGCGTGGCGGTGATCGGCGGCGGGCCGGTTGGACAACTGCTTGCTCAGGTGGCAAAGATATTTGGTGCTTCCATGGTTTTTCTTTCGGAAGTGACAGAAGGCCGCCTAAAAGTGGCTCAAGAGGTAGGGGCAGCTATCGCTGTCAATCCTGAAAAAGAAAATTTTGTGGAAGTTGTAAAAGCGGCCACGAACGGGCAAGGGGTTGATGTGGCATTTGAATGCGTGGGGGGTACGCACAGTGGTTTTTTTGAGAATTCTGTGGCTCAGGCGGTGAATTCAACTCGAAAACAAGGGACAACCGTCATTTTGGGTGTTTTTGACGAACCGATTTATTTCCACTTTGTAAATCTCCTTATCTTTGAGCGGCAAATTAAGGCCTCATGGCTATTTGAACCCAAAGATTTCGTAGAGGGCATTCATCTGATCGCTTCGGGGAAACTGATTTTGGATCCTCTGATCACAGATAAAATCTCACTGGATGAAATTATTCCGAAAGGTTTTTTTGAATTGGAATTAAACAAGGATCAGCATATTAAAATTCTGGTCAGTCCACAAAAGGAGGTAAAATAGATGCCATCATCTGTAGCCCATTCGCTCGCGGGAATTGCTCTTGGCGAAACCGAACAAACCCGGCTTACGCGATCTCAAATCATTGCTTTTTACCTGTGGAGTATTTTTTTTGCCAATTGCCCCGATCTGGACTTTATTCCCGGTTTCTTTGCAGGTAATCCCAATCTTTACCATCACGGAATAACGCACAGTGCGGGTGCCGCCATTTTTGTGGCCTTTGCTTTTGGCTGGATATTTTCCAGGTATTTGGGATCGTACAAAAAAGGAGCATTATTTCTCTTTTTGCTTTATCTTTCCCACTTGTTCCTGGATTATCTGACGGTTGATACGCGATTCCCATTCGGCGAGCCGCTATTCTGGCCAATTTCCAATCGCTACTTTATTTCCCCAATTCTGATTTTTTCGGATGTCCATAAAGCATCGAATTCCGGTACGTTTTTGCGCAGCCTTTTTGTTCGTCACAATTTAATAGGAATGGTGAAAGAATTTTTTATTCTCTTGCCGTTTGCAGCAGCACCGCCCCTGTGGCGCTGGTGGCACAGGAGTCGCCTTCAAATAAGTACGCAGGAAAACAAAAAAAGGAGGGCATTATGAAGCGTTTGTCGGCTGTGTTTTTATCGATCATTCTACTGGGTGTTTTCGTTTCAAACAGCCAGGCACAATTTGGCCTTGGAGTCGGGGTAGGCATTCATGGCGGAATGGATCGTTTTACGATACCTTCCCTGAATCGCTCCGTAAAATTAATGGACTTAACCGAGGTAAGTGTTATTAGGGAGGAAGTTAAAAATCCGGTTATGGGTGGGATTGACATTTTTATTAACACATTGCCTTTTATTGATTTTCAGGTTAGTGTTGACGGTTCAAAAATTACTTATCCGCTTAAATATATTCGACCGAATCCCACAATAATGAATCCTTTAAACCAAGACACAACAAAATACGATGTTCCTTTTGGAAGATTGGGAATTTATGTTAGCGTAAAGAAAAATCTGATTGCAATTCCTCCGATCTTAAAGACCATTACCTTGTACGCCGGAATAGGCGCGGGGGC
>CAZMRE010000290.1:0-3129 GCA_964568545.1 uncultured Deferribacteres bacterium
GGAGTGTACCGCAATTCCGGGTCTTTTCCAAGATTTCCGATCAAGATTACTTTGTTTACTCCGTTTGCCATTTTTCCCCTCCTTACCGGGTTTGATGAGAAGCAACTTTTCAATCAATTGTAAGGATTTTTTCTAAAGATGTCAAGAAAAATTTTCGGCCCGCTAAAAATTTTAACTCCAATTTCCGGAAGCGGATTTAACAGGCTTCAATTGCCGCTACCACTGCCTGGCTTTTTCCGCAGATGTTTGGAAATTAGGAATCATGGAGTAGCAATGCAATTCAGCCAATCACCCTACAATTTCGTGAAACTTCGTAGCAATTTGTGGGCGAGCTTTTTTCCAAAATCGTGAAACTTCTTCATTGGTTTCTACTCGCCTGAATCATTCACGCCGCCCAACCCCAAAAAGCACATCAGCCCTTAACCACGCCAATGGGCCGAAGTTTGGCCACTTTCCGGGCAATCCCGGCTCCCTCCACAGCCTCCACCACATCGGCCACATCTTTGTAAGCCTCAGGGATTTCCTCCACCATGGTCGCGCGGCTGGCGGCCATTGAGTAAATGCCTTGGTCTTCTAACTCCCGTTGAATCGTTCTTCCTCTGGCAGTTTTTCTTGCCTGATGCCGGCTCATTCGACGGCCTGCGCCGTGGCAGGAGGAACCAAAGGTTTCCTGCATCGCTTGATTGGTTCCGACAAGAACAAAGGAATACCGGCCCATATCTCCCGGAATCAGAACAGGCTGTCCCACATCGCGATAGGCTGCAGGAACCTCTGAATGCCCCGGCCCGAAGGCACGCGTGGCCCCTTTCCGATGAACAACCAACTCGCGTTCCCTGCCGTCCACAAGATGCGTTTCCAATTTGGCAATGTTGTGCGCCACCTCGTACACCGTTTGCAGCCCGATATCGCGAGGCGAAAGCCCCAGCCCCATTTCAAAAGCTTCACGAATCCACTGTGAAATGACCTGCCGGTTGGCAAAGGCGTAATTGATGGCGGCATTCATCGCTCCAAAATATTCCTGGCCTTCCGGTGATTGAAAGGGCGCGCAGCACAACTGCTTGTCCGGCAAATCGATGCCGTATTTTTCAGATGCCCGAAGCATTTTCCGAATAAAATCGTCACACACCTGGTAGCCAAATCCCCGCGAACCCGTGTGAACAATAACGGCTATTTGTCCGGGAAACAGACCAAACGTCCGGGCCGCAGACTCGTCGTAGATTTCGTCCACCACATCCACTTCCACAAAATGGTTTCCGGAACCGATGGTGCCCAGTTGGGCCTGCCCGCGTGTGTACGCTTGCTGACTCACAACAGAGGGATCGGCATTTGCCATTTGACCGTGCTCTTCAATAAATTCCAGATCTTCCTCCGGGCCAAAGCCTTTCTCAACCGCCCAGCGCGCGCCTTTGAGCAGAACATTTCGCTCTTCCGAATCACTGAGTTTGAGCGGTCCTTTTGACCCAACACCGGAGGGCACCCTGGAAAAAATGGCTCCCACTAATTCTTTGATTTTTGGCCGAACATCCGCCTCATTTAAATTCGACCGCAGCAACCGCACCCCACAATTAATGTCGTATCCCACGCCGCCGGGGGAAATAATGCCATCCTTTACGTCAAAAGCCGCCACGCCACCGATTGGAAATCCGTAGCCCCAGTGAATATCCGGCATCGCCAGCGAG
Organism: uncultured Deferribacteres bacterium; assembly: GCA_964568545.1. Taxonomy (GTDB): domain Bacteria; phylum Zhuqueibacterota; class JdFR-76; order JdFR-76; family BMS3Abin05; genus BMS3Abin05. Next base: position 1,680 of record CAZMRE010000290.1, read on the forward strand.
TACTTTACAATTCCCGGCAACTGCGCCACATTCACCACCTGCTTGGGGCTTTCGTCCGATTCAATCTCGCGCAGCATTTTCTCAGAGGCGTAAATCCGCCCGGGAACACGCATCTTGCCCTCGCGCGGGATTTCCCAGACATACTCTCGAATTTTTTTAAATTCCATCGTTCTGCTCCCTTTTTGCGGTGATGCGTTGGCCACAAAGCCACAAAAACACAAAGAAAAAACGATTGTTAACCTTGCGAAGGCTTTGAAGCTTTCGCAAAGCCATCCAAAATTTCCTTCCCGGCCGAACTCAAAGATCGAAAATGACCCGCGCATACCAGAGGTTGTTGCGTTTTTCCACCACCAATTGGTGGTACGTTGCCGCTTTAATTTCCCGAAGAATTTCATGCCGATGGGGGTCGAAAGGTTCCCCGCGCGCAGTGGCATTTAGGGAAAAATCCTCACCCACCTTCACCCGAAACTTCGCAAACAACCAGCCCTCCGTTTCAAACTCGAAATTGAGGCGATTGAGCCATCGGATGAGCAATTCGTCTAAATGGTCGGCCTGGAGTGAAAATTCGCGCTCTGTTTCCGGATGAATGGCAGCCGGCTCGGTCAGAACGGCCGTCATGCCGCGAGCAGCCCATTCGAACATCTCATTCAGCGAAGGAGCAAAAACCTCCAGGCCCATGTCGCCTGTGTGTTCAAAAAATTGGTAACGAGGAATCTTTTTTTTATTCATCAGAATAGGACACACTTTTTCCGTTTTTAAAACAAATAGGAAAATGGGAACGAATGAAAGCCAGAAATTAATCACCCGCCCGAGTGATTTTTTCTGAATGATTGGTTAACCTATTTTTTGATTTTGTAAACGGTTGAAACGGCTTTTAATCCATCGCTTACAACCGCCTTGCTGGTTTCACCCAAATGCGATCTGGGGAAGGTGTAAACCCTAAGATTCAACACGTGCCGAAAATCTTTCAGCATTTCCCTCGACACATATTCACGGACAAATTTTCCGTCTTTGCTCAATTTTTTCTTTTTGTTGGAATTGAACAGTGCCTTGTAAGGTACTTGCTCCTTTGCGCAAAAATCCAAAATGGGCTCCGGCAGCGATTGAGAAACAACCACAGCCAGAGCGATTTGATCGGAAGCAGCGGAACGAACCTTTTGGCTATTAAATGAAAACACAAAATCCGGATTCTCTCCGTACTCTACAACCTTAGCCCAACTGGCTTTTTTCAGTTCTTCTTGTAAAGAGGTTTTGATTTGTTTTTGCAGCGAGTCGCTTTGCCATGAGATAACGGCAATTTTTGCCAAATGGGGCGATGGTTGTGCCAGGAGTGCTGACACCTGAAAAAATAATCCAATCAGGACGACAACCCCAGGAACTTGATACACAGATTTTTTACGCATTTTTTCCTCCTTTTCTTTTTTCGGGCGGGTGTGTAAAAAATGTAACA
>CAZMRE010000291.1:0-3121 GCA_964568545.1 uncultured Deferribacteres bacterium
TGATTTTCCCGCCTGCGGCGCACTTGGCCGTGCCATCCTGGGCGCCTCCCGCGATATGAATGTCGATCGAGTCTGCGTTAAAGCTTCCCAGTCCATTCCCCGGTACCGTTCCATTCACTAATTGGATCACGCTGTGGTGCGTTTCGGGGTAAATGCGTGCAGGCATGCGCTGAATTTTCCCGGAAAGATAGGTTCCGATGGCGCGATCCATACAGCTCACCTCATCGTCAAAATAGATCACGTGCCGGTCACCTTTGTCAAAGGCACGGCAGACAGAATTGCTAATGATCCGCGTCAGGGATGTTCGGGGGCGGCGGATGAGTGTGCTTTTCCCATTTTTGGTCAGATCCAGTGTGCGCCACTCTTCCGAGTAGGGTTTTCGGAGCAATCGGCCTAAATCGAATGCCTGATTTCCCTGAATCTGTTTCAGCAGATCGCAGCGCCCCACGGCCTCCTGAAGCTTAAAATAACCGATCTGACCGGTCAGATTGCGAAGGTCAGCGATCAATTCGGAAAAAAGGGTAACGATGTGCTCAGTGGCTTGTTCAGTCTGCAGATACGCAAATCGCTTCAGACCATTTGCAAACGCCTCCTGTTCTGTTTTGAAGTGCGACGTAATTCCAACTTCACAGTTTCCGGTGTGGCAACTGTGGCAGCGCAGACAGCCTGCGGCCAAAAGGAGGAGTGTTCCGAAGCCGACACGGTTGGCGCCCAACAAAATCAGTTTTAAAACATCGGCTGCTGATTTCATTCCCCCGTCGGCCCAGATTTCCACCCGCTGCCGCAATTGGTTTTGAATCAGGCTCTCGTGCGCCTCCTTGACGGCAATTTCTACAGGGAAGCCCACGTATTTAAGCGCGTGCTGCCGAGCGGCACCAGTACCGCCGTCGTAGCCACTAATGTCAATAATGTCCGCTCCTGATTTGGCGATTCCCGAGGCAATTGTACCAATTCCGGGAATGGCCGGAATTTTGACCGAGATTCTGGCATGTGGGTTGATGGTTTTCAACTCTTCCACCAACTGAGCCAGATCCTCGATGGAATACACATCGTGGTTGTTGCTAGGCGAGATGAGATCAATTCCTGCCGGTGTGTGCCGCGCCCGGGCAATGTCCTGCGTGACTTTTCGCGCCGGCAGCATGCCTCCCTCGCCGGGTTTGGCTCCTTGACCCACCTTGATTTCAATGTAGTCCGCGGAATTCAACATCCGTGCGTTGACACCAAAACGTCCGCTGGCCACCTGCTGGCCTCGGTGGTGGCGGTAATGGCCCATGATTTCCGGCAGCTCGCCGCCCTCACCATTCACAGATACAATATTCAACCGATAAGCCGATTCGGCTACGGCCCGAAACATGCTTTCACTCAACGAGCCGTAGCTCATGGCCGCAAAGTAAATCGGTGCATCATAATCATGGATTGAAATATCTACTTGATCCACCGAAATGGGCCTCGGAGTTGCCTTAAAGCGGAGGAGGTGCCTCAAAGAAATCGGGCGCGTTTCCTCCAGTTGCTGTAAAAGCCGGGCGTACGATGAAAAAGATTCCTCCCCCCGGGCGACATTATGGATTTTTTGAGTCAGGTGAGGATAAAAACGGGATTCCGCGCGAGGCCGCTTTTCTTTCATTTGAAGGATTTTCTGTCGTTCCCGATTATTGACCTTCAGAGTTTCGAGGCTGAATCCCGTTGTCTCTGATCCGCAGAAATTCTGTACGCCCAGCATATTGGCCATGTCGGCGGATAGACCAATCGCCGAGAAGAGCCGCCCGTAGCCGTCGATGTTGTAGATGCCCAGGGTTGACAACACCTCTTTCATTCCGCTCTGGAAAGCCTGAATAAAGCGGTTGAGCGCCTGGGCCGGATTGTTCGGAAAGGCTTCCAGAATTTTTTGGCTGGCAAGGTAAGGTGCAACAGCATCCGCGCCCAGGCCCAGCGCGATCATCGCGTCGTGAATGTTTCGGAGTTGAGATGAATGAAGAATGATGCTTGCACGGCGCCGAAGACTTTTGCCTGCAGTAATTTCCGATCGCAAAAAATTATCCAAAGAGGCCACAGCCACAAAAGGATCCAGAAGACAGTTTTCCGGAGTGTGCAAAAACTCGCGGTCGCTCAAAATAATGAGCGTTGACCCATGTTCGGAGACAGCTTTTTTGGCTGCAATATGAAGCTTTTTCAACTGATTCGGAAGAGAATCTGGCTCCGCTGAACTCAACGCATAGTTGAGGACAAACAGATTTTCCGAGGATAGGTCGTTTATTTGGCCCAACGTGAAAATCGAATTGACCGCAGCGGCTTCCGAAAGAGCCGGAAAATCGTCCGATTCAACCGCTGATAGAATGAGCGGCACCTTCAGGAAAACCTGGGCAGGTGGGGGATCCTTACCGGTTAGAGACGGCTTTGCACCCAAAAATACGGCTGTTGAAAAATGCTGACTCTCACGAATCTGATCGATGGCGGGGTTGGTCACGACTGCCACTTTTTCCTTGAAGAATTCAGGTAGATTAACTGGAAACGGCGAAAATCCCGCCAAGGGGCCATCGTAGCCGGTGGAGCCGATTTCTTCGCGGCCTATTTTTGCCATTTCCAGAAGGGATTTTAAATCGTCTTTTCTCCAACCGGATGCCGCGAGAAATTTCTCCGGAGTTCGCGGCCCTGAGTGAGAAGCCGCGGAACCGGTGGGAACAGATTTGGGCAGAAAAATGTTTGTTCGGGAGGTAGAAGAGCCGATTCGCTTTTCAAATGTTCGGAGGACCCGGCGTTGAATTTTGTCGTACGAAAAAATTTCGACAAAGCCTGGACGTAAGGCAGCTTCCGAATTGGGATCGATTCTTTGCCGGTGCAGGAGAAATCCCATTTTTTCACCGGGCGCCAGCGGCTTGGGATCACACTGCATGGCATCCAGATCGACCACGCCCTTTTCAGAGCTGGCAAAATATTCCTTTTCGGTTTCCCCAAACCACAGAGGCCGCAGCCCCAAAGCGTCCACGCTAAAGACAATTTCGTTTCCTTGCCGGGCAATGACGGCTGCGGGTCCCTGAGCCAACATTCCCCAAGCCCGCCGGAAGTAGGTGTACATGTCGTGAAAACGAGCGGGCAGTCTTTTTACCTCACTCCAGATCGGCGG
>CAZMRE010000292.1:0-3121 GCA_964568545.1 uncultured Deferribacteres bacterium
TTTCAAATTCATAGCAGCGGTCGAAGATTTTCCCAGCTTCCTCAATCCAATCGGGAATTGAATTTCCATTGGCGTCACCTGACGGTACGGCGTTAATTCCGGACGTTGTGTAATGAAGCTTAAAATAGCCTTTGGGCGAAATGTAAGAAATGGACGGAAATGAGGGACGCAAAAAAATCGATTGAAAATAGGTTTGATCCGCGGCGTCCATTTTGTGCAGATTCTGTCGCAACTCCATCACAATTTCCGTTCCGCATTTGGCAGGAACGGATGCGAGCCGGCGATACCGCTGGGGCAATTTCTCCGGAGCGAAAATCCAATATCCCTGATAAGCTAATTTCTGTGAATAGCTGATTTTTCCATTCTTAAAATCCTCTTCCAGACTTGCCTGCAGTGACTTCGCCAGAAGATGACTCGTTCCGATGCTCAAAAAAATGACTGCCCAAAGAATTCCTTTCCTGAACACTTTTTCTATTTCCTCCGAAAAATAAGTGAAATGGGAACACCCATAAAGCCAAATTGTTGCCGTATTTTGGATTCCAGAAATCGCTTGTAATTATCCCCGACTTTTTCGGGGCGATTCGTAAAAAATGCAAAGAGCGGGGGCTCGGTTTTTACCTGGGTTACATAGTGAATTTTCAACAATTTCCCATCGCTTGAAAATGGCGGATTATCCCGAATAACGGGGCCTAACGCGTCGTTTATTTCCGGCGTGGGAATCCGCTTTTGGCGTTCCAGATAAACCGATTTCGCCACATTGATGACTTCAAAAACTCGCTGCTTTGTTAGAGCTGATATAAATAAAATCGGAATGTAATTCAAATTTCTGAGCTTTTTTCGCATATCTTCTTCAAAGCGAAGAATCGTTTTTTCATCTTTTTCAATTAAATCCCACTTATTGACCACCAAAACAACACCGCGTCGTTTCTTAATCACATCTCCGATAATCGCCATATCCTGGTGCGTAATGCTTTCTTCAGCGGAAATAAAAATTAACACAACATCGCTTTTTTCGATGGTTTTAAGTGCCCGCACTGTTGAATAATATTCTACACTTTCATCCAATTTTGCCCGCTTGCGCATCCCGGCCGTATCAACAATGACAAAAGTCTGATCGTAATATTGAAAATGCAAATCCACGGAATCACGTGTGGTGCCAGGGATATCCGTTACGATGACCTTGTCCTCGCCTAAAATGGCATTTACAAACGACGATTTTCCCACATTGGGCTTTCCCACCACAGCCAGACGAATGGAATGAGTTTCATGAACCGCCGTCTGCCCAGGCAGCAGGGAAACAATTCTATCCAGAAAGTCACCAGAGCCCCTTCCGGAAATCGCGGAAACGGGAATGGGTTCGCCCAAATTAAGCTTGAAGAATTCGTAAATATTATTTTCCCGTTTGCCGCTGTCAATCTTATTGACGGCAAGAACTACAGGCTTACTGGTTCTTTGCAGCATCACAGCAATTTCTTCATCGATTGGATGCAGCCCCTCCTCGCCATCAACAGCCAAAACCAACACATCGGCTTCTTCAATGGCTTTCTCCACCTGCTCAGCAATTGCCCGGGTCATTATATCTTCGCTCTCCGGGAGGAATCCGCCCGTATCCATGAGTGTAAAGCTGCGTCCCGACCAATCGGCCTCTGAATATTTCCGGTCGCGCGTCACCCCCGGCATATCGTGCACGATGGCCTCTCGCTTTCGAATGACGCGATTAAAAAGCGTTGATTTTCCGACATTGGGCCGCCCGAGAATGGCCACAATAGGTAGTCGTTTCATAACTCCAGTTCTTTCAACATTTCCGGCAAATTTCTAAAATAATCGTCGATTAAATAAATTTTTCGATTTAAACGCTTTTCAATCGTCTCGGGTTTCCAATCGTCCAGGAAAAGCCCGTCATAATTAACGAGTTTTTCCGATAAAAAAACAGAGCTATTTTCCTTCTGTATTTTAAGAGCACGAAAGATATCCTGACCTGACAGCAATCCGGTAACGGTAATGGAATCTCCGTAAAAGGTGTTTTGAATCGGCAGTAAGTGAATGGCGAGATTTGGGATTGTTTTCAGATGCGGCACAACGGCATCCTGCAAAATTGGAAACGCCAATTGACCCGTAACCAGTGTCACTTGCTGAGGAGTCTTCAGCCGTTTTGGAAGGCGGGGAACGACCTTTCTCACATTTTCCAGCATCAGCCGCACCATCCCCACACCATCCTCCAACTGGGGATAATTTTCGTAATAAGACTCCTCCGGGATTTCGAAGCCGCCCCGAAGCAAAAATTCATCGGAAGGAAAAACAAACCGCGTGCCGATTTCCTTCAGAAAGCGTTCCTGGTAGGCAACTATTTCCTGAACAATGGTTCGGGCGTAGGCATCTGTCACTGGCTGTAAAGCCGTCAATCCCTGCCGATATTTCGTCAGCCCCAGCGGCACCACAGCCGTGGAGCGAACACCCGGGTACAGCGCTTTCAAATCCCCAAGTGTTTTTTGCAGAATTTTCCCATCGTTAATTCCGGGACAAATGACAATTTGTGTGTGAACCTCAATGCCGTGTTCCACCAAAAATCCCAGTTTTTCCAACAGTCGATCCGGTCTTTTGATGCCCAACAAAAACCGCCGCGTATCCCAGTCCGTAGCGTGTACAGACACGTAGAGTGGCGAAAGGTGCTGTTCTACAATCCGATCCAAATCCGCCTGTTTCACATTCGTCAGGGTGGTGTAATTCCCGTAAAGAAAGGAAAGACGGTAATCCTCATCTTTAAAATACAAAGACTTACGTAGTCCTTTGGGATTTTGATCGGTAAAACAGAACACGCAATGATTGCCACAGGCTTTGAATTTAAGATCGGGAAATTCCAGTCCCAGGGGCTGGTAGGGATCTTTTTCAATCTCCACTGAAAACGTGGAGCCATTTCGCTGAACCAGAAGCTCCAGAATTTCGTCGCTTTCGTAGAATCGGTAGTCAATCACATCCCGCAAAGAATGACCGTTGATTTCGAGGAGATTGTCTCCCGGGCGAAGGTCAATTTCCCTTGCAATACTGTTTGGAGTAACAGCTTTTATTTTCATAAGAAGTAACTCTATAATTTCTTTAAATTTCTTTGAATTATCAAATTAAA
>CAZMRE010000293.1:0-3088 GCA_964568545.1 uncultured Deferribacteres bacterium
TTCTGCAAACACGCTAACGCGGTTCTTTGTTTTTCATGAATTGTTTGTACCCACCATTTTGTTTATACTAATCGCACTTCACATTTTTATGATTCACCTTCATGGTGTGGCAGAATTGGAGGGTCATGAAGGCGAAGGATATTACGCCTTTTATCCCGATCACTTTGTAAAAGGAGTTTACATTACACTGTTTTTGCTGGTGTTAATGAGTACACTTGCGATTCTAATTCCACCAGGCATTGGAATACATGCCGATCCTACACAGACTCCAATGCATATTAAACCGGAGTGGTATTTCTATTCGGTCTATGGCCTGCTTAAATTTGTCCCCCTGTGGCTGGGTGTTTACCTGGTATTGGCATTTTTAATTGTATTGGTTTTCTGGCCATTTATTGATGATTGGTTTCGCACAAAGTGGCCCAAAGTGCCCATTGGTTATGTGCTTGGCAGTGCCACAGCCGTTCTGGCCCTGGCGTTTACAATAATGGAATTGGTAGCAAAATAAATTAAGGAGGGTGTTTTTATGGCTAAAGGAGATGGAACGAAGTATCTGGTTGGAATTTTCGCTATTTTATTTTTGGTAACATTAGTAATTGTGGCTGGTATCGAAACGAAAAAGAGCGAATCCACCAAACCAGAAATTGAGTTAACCGGCAAGAGCAAACAATGTGTTACCTGTCACGAGAAAAAGGGAATTGCCGTCAAGCAGATCGAACAATGGAAAGACAGCAAACACGCGGAATACGGGATTGGCTGCATTGAGTGCCACGCAGCCAAGAAGGGTGATTTTGATGCCTTTACGTGTCCCGGCAGTGATATCTTGGTGGGTCGCTACCCGACTCCCAAAGATTGCAGTGTTTGCCATGAAAAAGAAGTAAAGGAATTCGCAAACAGCAAACATGCCCATCAATTCTGGCTTTTACATAATGATGACCGTGCCGTATATGAATTTCCGATGGCGGTTAAACACGGGTGTGAACAATGCCATAGAATCGGTACTTTGTGGCCGGATAGCAGTGTTGGCGATTGTTCATCCTGTCATGCCAGACATTCATTTAAGATCGCTCAAGCGCGGAATCCAAAAACCTGCGGGGAATGTCATTTGGGGCCTGACCACCCGCATATTGAGATTTATGAGGAATCCAAACACGGAAACATTTGGGCTGCAGAAGGTAAAGATTGGAATATGAATTACGAGACAACCAATCATGAGAAAATCCCAATTAAAGCTCCGGTTTGCACAACGTGTCACATGGATGGAAGCCCAACTCAACCAATGACACACAATGTCAGCGCGCGATTGGCATGGGAATCGCAGGCACCCTGGAGTTACCGTACGGTTTGGGATGAGAAGGATTTAGGTACCTGGCAGAAAAAGCGGCAGCGCATGAAAGAAATTTGTCTTAATTGCCATGCCCCGGATTTCATTAACGAATACTTTTTGGAAGCAGATCTTGTAAATCTTCAGTATAACGAAATCCGGCGCCAGTTCGTCTACTGGAACAAGAAATTGTACAAAGAAAAAATTATGTATCCATGGAAAACAGGTGAGAAGCTCTGGACGAGCCCTGTGCTGGATGGCTATGATCAAGTACCTGAAAGAGAAAAATACTACACGTGGCACCACGAAGGGCGTCGTTTCCGTCATGGCGCTGAGATGATGGGTGCCGATTTCACCCAATGGCACGGCATCTGGGAAATTCAGGAGGATTTCATTAAAATGATGAATTGGGCAGCCGATCACGGTGATGCGGAAGCTAAAGTGTGGCAGAAATCCAATAATCCAACCAAAATGATTACATTTAAATTGTATGATGTTCCCGGAAACGAATGGGGAATTAACACGGAGCTCTATAAACCGAACTTTGTGTACCAGATGTTTCCCGATTACTGGACGCGCATTAAATCCAACGTAAAAGCTGCCTATGACAAGGGATTGCTTTCCCAGGATCAATGGGAACTATGGCTGAAACGATATAACAACAAAGAGTACTACATGGGTACCAAATTCCCGGAAAGCCCGAAATGGAAATTCTACAAGAAACGTGATCAAATAGACCTAAAACATATGAAGAAATCGGTGATTGATCTGAATTTGCCGGGCCAATCGTATTACAAGGATATGCATTAACAGCGACAATCCCCCCAATTGAAAAACAAAGAAGGGACAAAAGGGGAACCTTTTGTCCTTTTATTTTTTTGATTTGAGATTTCTGTGGTGGGCCTCTGTGAATTATTCTTCACAAAATAAAAATTTATAAAAGATGGAGGAAATATGCCAAGGTCTATTAATAAACTTCGCCTGTCAAAGGTTGCGGAGATCATGCATAAAGATGTTATGACAATTGATGGAAGTGAGCCCGTTGCAAGGGCTATTCAAATTATGCAAAAAGAGCATATTTCAAGCCTAATTGTAAATAAGCGAAATGAGGACGATGCATTTGGAATTATCACCGAAAGGGATATTCTGGGAAAAGTAATCGATCCGGGGGCTGCAGTGAGCGTGGATATCTGGAATACGCAGATTCACGAAATTACGACCAAACCGGTGATCACGGTCTATCCGGAAATGCGGTTGAAATATTGCCTGCGTTTGATGAGACGAAGCCGAATTCGCCGAGTGCCGGTTTTTAATGGTAAAAGTATAGTGGGTATTCTTACCGAAAGCGATGTTTTGGCGCGAATTCATACAGAAAGACCAGAAGAAGAAGTTGCTATTTAATGGGTGAAATTTAGGATCCATTTTGATGTGGTCATTGTTGATGCCGGTGGTGCAGGAATGTATGCTGCTCTGGAGGCCAGCAGGGAGAATCCATCTCTTAATGTGGCCGTGCTTTCGAAGGTATTCCCAACGCGATCGCACACGGGATCTGCCCAGGGCGGAGTCAATGCCGTTCTTGGAAATGTTGCTGAAGATGACAGTATTGAACGGCACATCCGCGATACAATTAAGGGCAGTGATTTTTTGGCGGATCAAAATGCCGTCAATATTATGTGTTCGGAGGCTCCAGGGATTATTTACGAGTTGGAACGTTGGGGAACCCCTTTTAGCAGACTGAATAACGGCAAGATTGCACAGCGTCCATTT
>CAZMRE010000294.1:0-3078 GCA_964568545.1 uncultured Deferribacteres bacterium
TGGTTCTCTATTGTCATTTTTTGGGTTACACAGAGTTTCACAGAGAAGCACAGAGTACCACAGAGATATTAAATTGAAACCCGTATTATTTTGAAAGGAAGTTCAATTGAATTATTTTGAACGCATACGTCTCAAGGATCGATTTGCCATTCGGGGAACGGTTTTCTTTGCAATGGGTTTGCTGGGATTGTTGGTGGAGGTGCTGCTACGGCCGTCTCCGCAGGGAATGGTTGTTCTCCTTTATTCAGGACTTATTGTGATTTCGCTGGCGGTTATTTTTATGCTCAAGGACCCGCGACTTCGTGAATAAACGGGTTTCAATCGTTCTTGCGGTTTTTTTCCTGCTGATTGGGCTGCATTCGAGCAGGGGGCAGGATGTTTTGTCCGTTTCGGAAATTGAACGGCCGGGAGTACGCCTCAACGCCAAATCCGTCTCAGGGATGTATTCCACCCAAACGGTTGTCCCGATTGATGTTAAAAAATACTCTGTTTTTTTGGAACCCAATCTGTTCACGGGATTTCTTTCCGGAACCTGCAAACTGACATTTACACTCATCAATGAGCCGCCGGATGATGCGATCCCATTAAATCTGGTACACCTTACGGTAGATTCGGTCACATCTGATTCCGGCAACTGGCAGTTTTTTCAAAATGACAGTCTGCTTTTTTTGAAACTTCCTCCGAATCCAATTTACGACGATACGCAAAGCGTGACCATTTATTACCACGGCTATCCCACCAATGACGGATTTGGCGGCTATTTTACATCAAACCAAATGGTCTGGACGGTGGGGGAGGGGCTTTACACCAAAACGCCGTCCATGGCGCGCCGGTGGATTCCCTCGGTGGATAAGCCTATTGATAAAGCCTTGCTGCGCATGCGTGTGCGTGTACCGCAGGGATTTCGGGTAGGCTCGAATGGATTGCTGCGTCAGATCAAAAATAATCCCGACGGGACAACTGATTTTCTCTGGGAAGAAGATTTCCCAATTGCCACGTACCTGATTTCGATTGGCGCGGCACGTTTTGCCGAGTTCCGCCAAACATTTGTGACCGCTGCGGGGGATTCCATTCCGATTCTTCATTTTGTGTACCCGAAAGACAGTGCGGCCGCCGTAATGGATGTTCAACATCTGCCGGATATGATGGGTTTTTTTTCGGAAAAATTTGGGCCGTATCCCTTCAAAAAATACGGGATGCTGGAAGCACCCATGCGGGGGGCGATGGAACATCAAACGCTCACCACGATGAGTGATTTGCTGTACACCGGCGACCGCCGCTACGAAGGCATCATTGCCCACGAACTTGCGCATCAATGGTGGGGGGATTGCGTGACCCTCGCTAATTGGCAGGAAATCTGGCTCAACGAGGGATTCGCAACCTATTCCGATGCCCTGTACACGGAGCACGCCACCGGGGAAAAAGCATTCAAAGAAAAAATGGATCAATTTGCCGGGCTCTATTTTAAGGAAGATGACACGGTGGGGCGGTTTCCGATTTACAATCCCAGAAAAATGTGGGGGGCAACCGTTTACGAGAAGGGCGCCTGGGTGCTGCACATGCTGCGCGGGGTCGTCGGAGATTCCGTGTTTTTCAGCATTCTGAAAAGCTACCATTTCACCTTTGCCTACGGAAATGCAACCATTGCCGACTTTCAAAAAATAGCCGAATCCGTTTCCGGGAAAAAATTGGACTGGTTTTTTCACGAGTGGCTTTTCGAGGCGGGTTATCCCGTTTTTCAGTTTCAGTGGGAATCTTTTCCGGCATGTTCCGGTCAAGTGAATGTCAAACTCCGACTGGAACAAATTCAGGTGCAAGCCCCTGTTTTTAAGATGCCCGTACAGGTGCAATTTGAATTTGACGATTCAATCCGCGTGCGAACCATTTGGGTCGATCAAGCCAAACAGGAAGTTGACTTTGCCTTCAGGGCGGCGCCGACGCGTGTGGTTTTTGATCCGAACCATTGGGTGTTGAAGAAACTCTACGATTTGTCCACACTTAATCCGCCGGAGGAATTTCGCCTTTTGCAAAGCTATCCCAACCCGTTTCACCGGGAAAGCGGCTTACAAGAAATAACACTTGTTTTCTGGACAAAATCGGATGCGGGCACCTACACTGTCAGCCTGACAATTTACGACGTCCTTGGCCGGAAGCTCCGAACGCTGGAAGACGGTAAACTGCCTCCTGGCTACCACCGGAGATACTGGGATGCGAAGGATTCCCGCGGAAGCCCTGTTCCCGCCGGCCTCTATTTTTGTGTGCTGACACAGGGAAAGGAGAGGCAGGTGCAGAAGATGGTGGTTCTGCAGTGAAACCATTCAAGCTCCGATTAATTTATTTTGGATGACAGTTCTCTGCCTATTGCTTAATCAGTGCCAGTAATCCAAAAGATTTTTGACAGGATTTACGGGATTGTTCTGAATAATAAGGAGAATAATCCCAATCCTGTAAATCCTGTCAAAAGACTCCATTTGATCATTCGGTTGATGGCACTAATCGATTGGTGTGGCTATCCCGTCTTCACTCCCCCTTGTATGCCAGCCGGAGGCCCTCTTCTACCGTGAGAAGCCGGGTGGTTAAAATGGATTTTGCCAGAGAAATATTTAAAGAGACGTCCTGAGGCCGGGGTGCAGACGGATAGGAATCGAACATGGACCTTGAAATCAGCATATTGTCCGAAACTCCCAGAATTCCGGATAGAATTTTCCCGAATGAGTAACGATCGATTTTCTGAGCACCCCCCAGGTGCAAAATCCCCTTGAATTCAGACGACGCCAGTTCCAGAAGTGCGTCGGCCAGATTGTCCACCCAGATGGGTGTTCGGAATTGATCGTAAAAGAGAGGCGTGGGCTGGCCGTTTTCCCAGGATTTCCGAAGCCATTCCGAAAAGGAGTAGCGTTGAATCGGCGATTTCCCGTACATTATGGCGATGCGAGCCACCACGGCATTGGAGCAGGTGTTCAGAACGTGCTCCTCGGCGGCCAGTTTGGTTTGGGCGTAGAGGCTCAGCGGATGCGTGGAGTCCGTTTCCGAGTAGTTCCCTTTTGTCCCATCGAACACGAGATCTGTGGAAATGTA
>CAZMRE010000295.1:0-3077 GCA_964568545.1 uncultured Deferribacteres bacterium
TTGGGAAAACGGAATTGGCACGGGCGCTGGCAGAATTTCTGTTCGATGACGAAAAGGCAATGGTTCGAATTGACATGTCTGAGTACATGGAACGGCATTCGGTGTCCCGATTGATTGGAGCGCCGCCGGGATACGTGGGTTACGAGGAAGGCGGCCAGCTTACGGAGGCTGTTCGACGGAAACCCTACTCGGTTATTTTGCTGGATGAAATTGAAAAAGCGCACCACGATGTGTTCAACATCTTGCTGCAAGTGTTGGATGAAGGGCGTTTGACCGATAACAAGGGTCGAACCGTGAACTTCAAAAATACAATCATTATTATGACGTCGAATTTGGGTGCGCCATTGATCATGGAAAAATCGCAGAGAATTACCGACACAAATCGGGATATGGTGTATCATGAGATTAAAGACGAAGTGCTGCAGTTACTGCAAAAATCGCTGCGGCCAGAGTTTCTGAATCGTGTGGATGAAGTGATTGTATTTCATCCGCTAACGAAGGAAGACATCAAAAAGATTGTAGATCTGCAATTCAAGCACGTTCAAAATTTGTTGGAGGATCAGGACATTGCGGCGGAATTAGCAGAAGGCGCGAGAGAATTACTGGCCGAATTGGGCTATGATCCATCCTTTGGCGCCCGTCCACTCAAGCGAGTCATGCAGAAAATGCTCGTTAATGAGCTGGCAAAACGCATTCTTGCCGGTGATTTTGAGCCGGGCGACCGGGTAATTGTTGTTCGCCGTGAAAATTCTCTTGATTTTGAGAAGAAAAAAAACTAATTTAAATAATTAAATGGATTTCACATAAAGGCATCCCATTTCCGGGATGCCAATCTTTTTCTTGAAAAAAGGAGGTCATCGGCGAATGAAACGATTCTCAATTTACGCCTTGAGCGCAGTGTTGCTGGCAGGGCTGGTGTTTTCCACTACTGAATGTGGAAAAAGGGTGACGGACAAACAATTGTTCGACAAAGCAGACACGTACGAGCGCAATGAGCAATTCGGCAAAGCGGCAGAGGTCTATCTCTCGCTGTCAAAGCGATTTCCGAATAGCAAAAAAGCTCCGGAGGCGTTGTTTAAGGCTGCCGTTATGTACGCGAATAATCTAAAAAAATCAAATGAAGCCATTCACCTACACGAGCACTTGATTCGAACTTATCCCAAAAGTGACTATGCTCCGCAATCCCTGTTTTTAATTGGCTTTATTTATGCGAATGATTTAAAAGATTACAAGAAAGCGAATAAATATTACAACGATTTTCTGAAAAAATATCCGACCCATGAGTTGGCAACATCGGTAAAATGGGAGCTCAAAAATATGGGAAAGGATATTAACAGCATTCAGTTTCTAAAGTCCGAAAATGATTCTGCAAAAGCGCAATCAAATTAATTCTTTTTTAAATTTCATCTTTTAAAAAGCCGGTGGGTCTCTTTACCCAGGAGACTTCTCGGCTTTTTTGTTTGTTGGAACTTTTTGAGAAAAAAATCAGTAAAATGGCAATAATATTTTTGGAGAAAACAATGAACCGAAGAATTTTTTTCTTTCTAATTGTTTTTTTGTCGATTTTAAGCCTTGCAGTTGCACAAGATTCGCTCAAAGTAGCCCAACAGCCGGCACCGGAAAATATAAAGATTTCCACACAGGTGGATCGAACGACGGTTCCGCTGAATCGAACGCTTACGCTTCATGTCTCACTCAAATGGGATGGTGATCCTGATCGCTACCAGATTCTGGATTTTGAAAATCCGGCACTCACAAATTTTGAAATTACCGGAACGGCAACGTCCAACAAAACGGAAGTGGTAAACGGGAAGGTGGTTACGCATCGGGATTACGAATTTACACTGAAGCCCCGCGAGCTGGGAATGGGCTACGTGGAAGGCGTGATTGTAAAATACAAGGATGGCATAAGCGGAAAACAGCATAGTCTGGTTACTCAGCGAATAAGTCTGAAGGTTACCGATCCGGTTCCGGAAGGGCATTCCGCTACCCACTGGCCAACGGCTATTCTGTATGTGGCATTGCTCATTATTTTTGCCGGAATTCTGTGGTTTTTCTTGATATACAGGAAATCAAAGAAGTCTATTCCTGAAATTGAAGAAGTTCCTCCTGTTGAAGAGACCTATCTAAAAAATTTGAAAGAATTGATCGATTTTAGCAATCCCGATTTGAAAAACGGGTTTTCACAGCTTTCCAAATTGCTTAGGAATTATTTATCGGAAAAATTTGACCTTCCTGCCAAACAAGCGACAACGCAGGAACTGCTCAAAGAAATGAATAACCGGAAAATGGATGAGAAACTAGTTTATCAGACAAAAGAGGTTTTAAGCGTGGCGGATGAGATTAAATTTTCCGGAGGATCGGGCTCTCGTGAAGAGTTGGAAAAAATTTACGGAAGCGTGGAATCTGTTTTAGAACGACAGATAGCAGAAGCAAACATACAGCAAACGACTGAAGAAAATATTTCTCTAAAGGATAGTGAAAACTGAGGTTTTTTTAAGGAGGTTCGATGGAACAGGATATTCAAGTAATTCATGAAAAAATTCAAAAAGAGAGTACTTTTGTTGATGCCCTTATGAATGAAATTTCGAAGGTCATTGTCGGTCAGAATTACATGATCGAACGGCTTCTCATCGGTCTGCTTTCCAATGGACACGTTCTGTTGGAAGGTGTTCCTGGATTGGCGAAAACGATGGCTGTGAGAACACTTTCTTCCGCTATTCGGACAAAATTTCAGCGGATTCAGTTTACCCCGGATTTGTTGCCTGCCGATTTACTGGGTACACAGATTTACGATCAGAGGGACGGGAAATTCAGCGTGAAAAAGGGGCCGATTTTTGCAAATCTGATTTTGGCTGACGAGATCAACCGATCGCCTGCCAAGGTGCAAAGCGCCCTTTTGGAAGCCATGATGGAGCGGCAGGTAACCATCGGAGAAACAACGTTCCCTCTGGACGATCCCTTTTTGGTGCTGGCCACACAGAATCCCATCGAGCAGGAGGGAACGTACCCGCTGCCCGAAGCGCAGGTGGATCGTTTCATGCTTAAGCTGAATATCGGTTACCCCTCCAAAGATG
>CAZMRE010000296.1:0-3076 GCA_964568545.1 uncultured Deferribacteres bacterium
AATTCATCCACTTCAGATTTTTTGCCTTTGCGCGTGTGGATAAAAGTCGCAATGGCAGCAACCAATAGCGAAAATGCCACAAATGGGGCCGGATTAAAAAATTCAAAGGTATAGTAATCTATCCAGGCAAATACCACCACAAAAATAATAAAATAAACCATAAATATTTTTGTTATCGATCCGAGTGATCGCCGATCCCCATGTTTTTTTGATTCACTATTTTTCTTTTTTAGAGAACTCACAATAATCCTTTCCATTGATTCAAACTTCATGAAACCATCCGAATAATATTACCTGCATAAAAAAATTGGGGCGTGCACCTGTATCTATCCATGCAAATTCAAATGCGATTTCAATAACATCGCGACATCTAATGCTTGTGCGATGAAATACCAATCGCCAGGAGTGATAATCCATCCATAAAAAGGCTGATACCGACAAAAAGTCCAACCAACCACATGGAACTAAAAGGCCAGCCTATTAAAAATATAACGCCCAATGCAAGAGAAATAATTCCATTGAACAACATCCATCCCCATCCTTTGTGGGGATGCAATTCTAAACAAAAACTAATACTTGCGAAGGCATCAATAAAAAAGTAAATCGCAAGAAGCAATCCAAGAGCCGCCACACCCGGTAGCGGATAAAGCAACATAAGAACACCGGTCACTAAAAGAATAAACGGTTTTAACCAGGCCAGCCATTTCTTTGGGTAGTTTTTGTACACCTGATAGCCTGAAAAAAAGCCTGCAACAATCAACAGCCACGCAACGAAAATAGTAATGCTTATCGACATTAAGGCCGGAAGAAATATTCCCAGCAATCCCGCGATTATTAACAAAATCCCAATAAGGATCGAATGCTTGCTAAATTTTTTCAATATTTCCTGATCAATTATAAATTGGCTCATACATTTTCTCCTCTATTAGTGATTTATCTATTCCAGGTACACGACCCCAAAACGATTATAAATATTTTTCGCCGCGAGCCAATAGGCTTCTTTTGCTGAATATAAACTCAGCAATTGCCACGGCGAAATAAAATCCCCCCATCCAGATTAATGCATTTGTATTGGTTCGCCACAAATAAACCATCAAAATAAACCAGGACGCCAAACTGAAAATAAAACCCAAAAATGGGTAGACCCAGTCTATATGAATTTGTCCTCTCAACTGAATGGCAGAAAAATTAATAAAAACAAAGATGAGCAAAAATGTTGAACTGGCAAATGAGGAAATAAGCGTCAAGTCAGTTACATTAACAAAAACCAACGTGACCAGCGTAATTACCACCAAACTGACCCAGGGGATATCTTTTGTTCGCTCCCGAAAGGAAAAAATACGCGGCAGAGCCTTATCTTGTGCCATGACCATTCCCAATCGTGCAGTACCAAAAAGGGTAGCGTTAATGGCCGAGGCTGTAGAAAGCAGGGCTCCGAGGCCGATCAACACAAATCCGGCCTGGCCGAGAAATGGCCTGGCTGCTACAGCCAGGGCATATTCCTTGTATTTAATCAGCTTGTCCGGTGTTAGATTTCCAACAGCGACAAAGGACACGGCAATGTAAATAACAATTGTAATCAGGATGGAAATAAAAATACCCCTTGGCAAATCGCGACCGGGATTTTTCATTTCATCAACGGCATTCGGAATGAGCTCAAAGCCTTCGTATGCCACAAAGATTAAAGCAGCTCCCATGAGCAAACCCATTGCCCCCTTATTGAAAACCGGCAGCAAATAGTTACCCTTCACATAAAATAAACCCAATCCTGCAAAGACGGCCAAAATAGTGACTTTGGTCAAAACTATAAGAACCTCTGTATGCCCGGCGGCCTTAATGCCGTACAAATTGATACCCAGAAAAAGGAGCAGAATAAAGCTTTCCAGAAAATGGTGCACAGCCACCTGATGCTCCGGCGCACCAGACATGGCTGCCCCGTAAACCCCAAATGTATATGAATAAAGCGCCAGCGTGCCGATATACCCAACCAATAGCAACCAACCGCCGATTGCAGCGACATTCTCGCTTTTAACACTCTTTTCCATGTACGTAAAGCTGCCGCCATCGGATCGAAAAGCCAGTCCCAGTTTTGCGTAGGAATTGCCCGTAAGAAGAGCAATAATGCCGCCCAGAAAAAACGCAATGGGAGCCGCGTGCCCGGCCATTCCCACAGAAAGACCCAAAACGGAAAAGATTCCGCCGCCAACCATACCCCCTACCCCCATGGCAACAAGTTCTTTTAGATCTAATTTTTCTCCGGGATTATTTTTCCTGGCCGCTGCAACATTTTTTATCATTCTCTCCCCCTACCGAAAAACCGCAGGAACATCAGGAAAAGGTTAATGAAATCCAGATATAGGGCCAAAGCTCCGAGCACAGCCATTTTTCCAAATTGCTCGCTGTTCGAATTGGACATATTTTCCCCCAGTCGCCGGATTTTTTGCGTGTCGTAAGCGGTTAATCCTACAAAAATAATAACACCGAGGTACGAAACGATTAAATCCAATGTGGAACTGCGCAGAAAAATATTAACAACCGTGGCAAGGATAATTCCGATCAGTGCCATAAACAGGTAATTGCCGATTGACGTTAGATCCGTTTTGGTGACGTATCCGTAAAAGCTGGTCACACCAAAGGTTAAACCCGTTACAACAAATGTACTGGTCAGCGATGCACTGGTGTAAATAATAAAAATTGATGAAAGCGTCAGGCCGTTCAGAAGTGAAAACAACAGAAACAGCCACGAGGCCGTTGCGGCAGACATCCGCTGGATACCCCCGGAAATGCCAAATACCAATCCCAATTCGCCCAGAAGCAAAATCCAGATCATGATCGAATTGCCAAAAAGTATTTGTTGAATGGCCGCACTGTGACTTGCCAAATAGGCAACAGCACCTGAGATGAAAAGCCCCAGTACCATCCAATTGTACACCGACCGAAGCAGGGCGTTTTCTTGAACCCGGCCCATCGCAGCAGGGGCATAAATTTCCTTTTGCATATTTCCTCCAAATATTAAATGATATTAATAATTAAACAAATAATCTTAAAATTCCAAATAATTTTTATGGTGATGTCA
>CAZMRE010000297.1:0-3070 GCA_964568545.1 uncultured Deferribacteres bacterium
AAAACCGATGAGCCGGCTTCAGCAATATCGGCTGTCCGAAAACCGTTTGCCAGAGTTTTTTCGATTGCGGATTGGATAGCGCGGGCGGCCTTTTTTTCACCGAAACTGTACTCCAACATCATGGCAACGGTGGCGATTGAAGCCAGCGGATTGGCTTTGTTTGTTCCGGCAATGTCCGGAGCAGAGCCGTGAACCGGCTCGTACAATCCGATCTTTCCGCCCACGCAGGCGGAAGGCAGCATTCCAAGAGACCCCGTGAGCATGGAAGCCTCGTCGCTTAAAATATCTCCAAAAAGATTACCGGTTACAATTACGTCGAATTGCTTGGGATTTCGAATCAATTGCATGGCTGCATTATCCACGTACATGTGATTAACCTCCACATCGGGATAACTTTTGGCCACTTCCACAACAACCTCGCGCCAAAGCTGGGACACATCCAGAACATTTGCCTTTTCCACGGATGTTAATCGGTGATTACGCTGGCGGGCAATTTCAAAGGCAATTTTTGCAATGCGTTCAATTTCCCAATCGTGGTAAATCATAGTGTTAAAAGCAGTGCGGGCATTCCCCCGCATTTCTGAGCCGGAAGGCTTGCCAAAATAGATTCCGCCCGTTAATTCCCGCACAATCATAATGTCCACCCCTCGCACAATTTCCGGCTTCAGTGTTGATGCAGAAATCAAGGCGTCCCAGACTTTGACCGGACGCAGATTGGCAAAGCTTCCCAACGCCTTCCGAATGCCGAGAAGCCCTTGCTCGGGCTTTTGCGAATGAGGCAGTTTTTCCCATTTGGGCCCGCCAATCGACCCCAAAAAAACCGCATCGGCTTGTTGGCATTTTTCAACCGTTTCAGGCGGAAGAGGGGTTCCTGTGGCGTCAATGGCAACTCCTCCGATGAGCGCTTCCGTTAATTCTACCGAAAAGTCAAATTTTTCGCCGACAGCTTTTAACACACTTACCGCCGCCCCAACCACTTCCGGGCCAATTCCATCCCCGGGCAAAACCGTTACGCGATAGGTTTTCACGAAGTAAAATCTCCTTTCATTCGGGCATAATTAAAAATTCCACCAGCATTCAATATTTCTTCCACATCGCCAAGAGACAGTAATTTTACCGTATCGCCCGACGTCATATTCGTGAGGCGTTCTCCGGCTACATCAATTTCAACAACATCCCCGGTTTTGAAGGATTGAAAAATGGGTCGGGTCACCTCGAACGGGATCACGAATCCGCCGTCGATGGCATTCCGATAAAAAATTCTTGCGTAGCTTTCGGCAACTACTGCCTGAACACCGGCAATTTTCAGCGCGGCAGGGGCATGTTCGCGGGAAGAACCGCAGCCAAAATTTTTCCCAGCCACAATAATCTGAAAATCAGAGGTGGTCTTTCCTTCTTTCACAAAGGGAATTCCCCCATCTGGCAAACCCGCCTGTTCCACAGGTACGCCAGAAAGGCAATATTTTCCGTAGAATTTTTGTTCCTCCCGGTCTTCCAGATCATAGACCAGATGCTGCGCAGGAATGATCTGATCCGTGTCCACATTGTCGCCCAAAACGTAGATTTTTCCTGAGATTTTCGTTTCCATAAAAACTCCGTAATTATTGCTGACAGGATTTACAGGATTTTTTTAACCTGCAGTATTCACAAATCTTTGCCACAAAGACCCTAAGGCACTAAGATTATTGCAATTATAACGATTAGTTGTTTGAAACTTTGTGGCTAATGAATTTTTTAGGTTACGCCAGAAATTTTCTGGGATCGGTAATTTTCCCTTCAAGGGCAGAAGCCGCAACCGTGTAAGGAGAGGCCAGGTAAACCTGGGATTCCATTGAGCCCATTCTGCCGGGGAAATTCCGATTGGTCGTTGATATGCACACCTCACGGTTGTTCAAGCGGCCGAAGGTATCCGGAGGCCCGCCCAAACACGCCGCACAGGACGGCAGCCCTACCTTGACGCCTGCATTCTCTAAAATTTCGCGAATGCTTTTGCCGTCAATTTTGGTTTCGTTGAGGCTTTTTTCGACCGCCACAGTAGCCGGAACGGCAAAGGTGGCGGTTTTCACTTCCCCCTCCTTCAGGATTTCCGCCGCAGCGATAAAATCGGTTAGCTTGCCGCCGGTGCAAGAACCGATGTACGCCTGATCCAGAGGGGTTCCTTCCACCTCAGTTACGGGCGTTCCGTTTTGCGGGGAGTGGGGTTTTGCCACCAGCGGCACCAGTTTAGACACATCGTAGGTAAACACCTTTTCAAAGGCGGCATCGGCATCGTTGTAAACGGCTTCGTAGGACGCATCAGTTCGGGCAGAGACAAAATTGAAAACGGTCTCATCAGGCTCAATGATGCCGTTTTTGGCACCTGCCTCAACAGCCATATTACACATGGTCATGCGCTCTTCGATTCCCAGATCGTGAACGGCTTCCCCCGCAAACTCCATTGCCTTGTACGTGGCGCCGTCAATTCCAATATCGCTAATAATAGTCAGGATTAAATCCTTTGCCATTAAATAGGGCGGTTTTTCTCCAACAAATTCAAATCGGTAGGTGCCGGGCACCTTCACCCATAGTTTTCCCTTTCCAAGAACGAATGCCGCATCCGAGTTTCCGATACCTGTGGCAAATTCTCCAAATGCACCCGCTGTGCACGTGTGGGAATCCGTTCCAAAAAGAACCAATCCCGGGCGGTCGAAGCCTTCCTGCGCCAGTGTAACGTGACAAACACCGCTGTAGCGCGGCGTGCCCACATCGTAAAAATGAACCAGATTCTGTTCTTTGGCAAATGTCCGTAACTGTTCAATATTGCGCCGGGCGTGCGCATCTTTGGTGAAAATGTAGTGATCGGGAATGACGACCACCTTTTCCCGATCCCAGATTTTGGCGTCGATGCCAAACTCGCGTTTAAAAATGGCATAGGTGGCCGGGCCGCAAACATCGTGTGTCATTAAATAATCGGCTTTAATCCAGATATTTTCGCCGGGTTTCACCGATTCCCGATTGGCGTGTTTTGCAAGAATCTTTTCCGTTAGTGTCATTGCCATTATTTTTCTCTGTAAAATTTTTCGTTAAAAAA
>CAZMRE010000298.1:0-3059 GCA_964568545.1 uncultured Deferribacteres bacterium
TTTTCCCGGCCATGAGTTTGAACGGCGAAACGGACGAAACCACCACCTCCACCACGCGCGAGGTTTTTTCTTCAAGCACGCTTCGCATCAGCGTGGCGCCGTAAATGAGGATCGCCATGTACAACATAAACACCAGAATGTAGGTAATGGCGAATGTGGCGCCGGAGTCTTTTTGCTGCTTGCCGCTTCGGGTCACCTTGAAGGTTTCCAGCTTAACCCCTTTCGTGAGGGCACGAATTAAGGTTGGATCCAAATTCTGTTTCTCCAGACGAATGCGATTAACAATTCCGGAAATTCGTTGCGACAAGCGTTCGTTCACGGAAAAATTGCTGACATTTTTGGCGTAGTACTGAATCTTGCCCCTGTCCAGAATATCGGCCGGGATGATCAGAAATCCTTGAATACGCTTGGCTTCCACGTCTTTTGTTAGGCGATTTTTCACATCATCTAAGTCTCGTCCTCTGGTGTCCACCTGCGAAAAGGCGTACAAAGGCTTCCCGTTTTTAAGTGTGTCTTTGAAAACCGTCTGTAGCTGCGAAAAAATCTGGCCGCTTTGATCCACGACGGCAATTTTTTGCGACTTTTCAGAATTCATGAGAGTGGCAATAATAGGGATGGCAAAACCCACCAGGAATAACAGGGGGATGAGAACCGTACTGACAATGAACCCTTTTGTCCGCACCCGGGTGTTGTATTCGCGCTTAATGATCGTAAAAATTTTATTCATGGCTGTTCCCTCCCAGCGATTGAACCGTTTCAATAAAAATTTCGTGCATCGATGGTTCCACCAACTCAAATCTGTAAACCTCGGCCTGTTTGACGATTCTTTTCAGTAGTTCCTGGGGATTGGCATTTTTGTTTAGCAAAATTTCCACATAATTTCCGTAATCATTGTATGATTGAATGGAAGGATCGGAAAGAAAACCGGGATCTCCCTTGTACGATACGATCAGGTGATTTTTCCCGAATTTTTGTTTGATGTTCTGAATCTCCCCCTCCAGAATGGCCTTGCCCTTGTTAATCAGGCAAATGCGGTCACACAGTTTTTCTACCTGTTCCATTAAATGGGTGGAAAAAATGATTGTGGCGCCCCGCTTGCGTTCTTCCAGAATGGTGTCTTTTACAACCTGCGCGTTAACCGGATCCAGGCCTGTAAAGGGTTCATCCAAAATAATCAGATCGGGTTCGTGGAAAATGGTAATGATGAATTGTAGTTTTTGCTGCATTCCTCGCGAAAGCTCCTCTACCTTTCGGTCGCTCCAGTTCAAAAGGCCAAATCGATCCAGCCAAAAAGTGGTGCGCGTTCTGACGTCCGATGGTTTGAGCCCGTGGAGTTCGCCGAAAAAGGCAATTACATCTTTGACCTTCATTTTCCGGTACAAACCCCGCTCTTCGGGGAGGTAGCCAATTCGATCCAGATAGCCGTTTTTTTGATCCTGTCCAAATACACGAATCGCCCCGGAATCGGGCAAAATAATTTGCATCAGCATACGGATGCTGGTGGTTTTGCCTGCGCCGTTGGGGCCCAACAGCCCGTAAATGCTTCCCGAGGGGATCGAAAATGTCAGATGATCCACGGCACGGACATCGCCAAAGTTTTTTGTAACCGATTGAAATTCTACGCTATTCATGGGCTTTTCCCTGTTTTAGTTCTTAGTACAGCAGGAATTTTTTTCGTATCTGAAGGAATTTAAAGAGCTCCGGTTTGTCCTCATCCAAAATCTGATCGACTGTCCAACCGGCTTCAATTTCTTTTTGGATTTTGTCGGTTCCCACAGCGCGGTAGAAACTTTTTACTCGATCGGTATTAAAAATGCCGGCATCGGGGTACAGTTTGTAAATCGTGGAAAGAATGGTAATCTGGGTTCGAATAGGCAGGAAACGCCGCTTGTTCAAAATGTGGATTTGCACGCCGCCGCAGTTCTTTCCCGAAAAATGGGCGTAATATTGGTGAAAACTGAGCGGCCGGAAATAGACACCCGGTAATTTGGCTGAATTCAGGGCATTTGCAAGTTTTACGGCAGAAATCCAGGGAGCTCCAACCAATTCAAATGGCGTCGGAGTGCCCACGCCTTCGCTTATCGTTCCAAGCTCCCCAAATCCGCCGGTAGCGGCCAGGAAAAAGGGCGTATCCGGGTGCGGCACGTGGGGAGAGGTGGGAATCCAGAGCAGGCCGGTATCTTCAAAAAGCATGTTTCGCTTCCAGCCTTCCATTTTGACAACAGTTAAGTCGGCGCCGATGCCGTAAGCGTTGTTAAAAAGCTCGGCCAGCTCGCCGATTGTCATCCCGTAAATGTAGGGGATGGGGTACATTCCGATAAACGATTTGAAAGCCTTGTCCAGAATCGGTCCCTCCACCAGAAGGCCGCCCATGGGATTGGGGCGATCCAGTACGATAAACGGAATCCCCTTTTCTTTGGCCGCTTCCATGGCCAGGGCCATTGTGTAGATGTAGGTGTAGGGGCGGATGCCCACATCCTGAATATCGAAGAGAAGCACGTCGAGGGAATCGAGCATTTGTGGGGTCGGCTTTCGGGTTTTTCCGTACAGACTGTACACGGGGATACCGGTTTCGGGGTCTTTGTACGTGCCCACTTTTGCGCCGGCAGGACTATCCCCCCGCACGCCGTGTTCCGGCCCGAAGAGAGCCTTCAATTCGACCCCCGGCTCCTGGTAAAGAGCGGTGATGTCGGATTCCATTTCGGCGGTAATTCCCGTGGGATTGGTAATGAGTCCCACCCGTCTGCCCTGAATCAAATCAAGACGTTTTTCTAACAAAACATCGATTCCCGGTTTCACGATTGGATGGTACTGAGCTTGCGTGCCATTAGTCATGAGAAGAAGTCCCATAAAAAGTGTAAGGAAATTTTCGAACATTGCTTTCTCCGTTTGCAGTTTCCATAAAGTTAAGCCATAAAGACACTAACTCATTAAGACTGTTATAGTTAATGAAAATATTGATCTAAAATCCGGCTCATCCGAATAATGCGCACTTATGTTGCCAGTTGTACTAAGAAGCAATTGGAAACAAATGAAAAAAGTAAAATGAATTCAAAATT
>CAZMRE010000299.1:0-3045 GCA_964568545.1 uncultured Deferribacteres bacterium
TTTTAATTTGACAATTCATCCCCATCAAGGCATATACAAAGGGTTAGCGAATGACAAAAACATGACAAGCCCAGCTTGGGGACCTTCTGTGGATCTCTCCGAAACTCTGCCCCTTAACAGATGTTGGGCCTGTTTCCTATCGGACGTAATACACCGCGTCGCTGATTTTGGGTTTAGGTACGAAAGATAGTCATAACTGGAATAACTAATCCCAAAGAAAATTCGATTTCCGCAAAAAAGGTTACGAACGCTTACGTTAACTGCCAATTAAAAATAGGTAAAACAACAGATGAAGCAATTTTCACAAAATCCCTTTCAAATACTTGACCCGAATATCAGATGGGCACCTTCGCGAGAAGATTTACAGGAAAAGGCCTATGAACAACTTATTCCGCCACTGGTTTATAAAATTCGATTAGCAGTAAAAGAATGGCGAGACAGCGATTATTCTGGTGCTTCCGAGACGACAAAGGCATTACTCAAATTATGGTTCAAAGAAGGTGGTCATAAAAAAAACGGCAATGTTTTTCAATACTATTTTGCCCAGCGGGAGGCGATTGAATCCATTATTTACCTGTATGAAGTCGCCAAAGCGAGAGACAAATATGAACTCATGCGTTTTGATTTATCGGGCAGAATTAGCACGGGTATGTTCCCTGAAACTTGGCCCAGATATGTCATTAAAATGGCGACAGGAACAGGTAAGACAAAGGTATTAAGCCTTGTCCTGGTCTGGTCATATTTCCATAAACTCTATGAACCCAAATCCGACCTTTCCAAAAATTTTCTCATCATTGCCCCGAACATCATCGTATTAAATCGACTGCTTAAAGATTTTTATGATTTTAGAATTTTTAAGAAAGACCCGCTCATTCCAGAAAACGGCTATTATGACCGAGACTGGCAGAATGATTTTTTCCAGATCACATTACATATTCAGGATGAACTTAAGCCCATCACCGAAGAAGGCAATCTGTTCCTGACCAATATCCATCGAGTTTATTTGAATAAAGACCGAGAGCCATCGCTGGAAGAAGAATATTTGGGCAAAAAACCACCTGCCGATGCAGACACGTCCAAAGGTATGGATTTAGGGAAAGTGTTGCGTAGCACCAAAATAAAAGACCTGGTGGTGATGAACGACGAAGCGCACCATATTCACGATGAAAACATGCAGTGGTTTAAAAGCATTGAAGACATCAACAATCATCTGAAACTGAAACAGGGCAAGGGAATTTCCCTGCAAGTGGACAACACCGCCACGCCTAAACACAAAGACGGTGCTATATTTGTGCAAACCGTGTGCGACTATCCGCTGGTGGAAGCTATCAAACAAAGAATTGTCAAATCGCCAGTATTGCCCGATGAGGCGTCACGGGCAAAATTGAATGAAAAGACATCATCCGAATTTGTGGAACGTTACAAAGACTACATTCATCTTGGTTATATCGAATGGAAAAAGCAGTTTGATGAACTGAAAAGCGTAAAAATGCCTATCCTGTTTGTGATGACGCTGGATACCAAAGAAGCCAATCAGACCAAGGATTTTCTGGAAGCCAATTATCCCGAATTTAAAAATTCAGTGCTACTCATCCATACTAAAAAAAGCGGGGAAATATCGGAAAGCGCATCTTCCAAAAGAAACAAAGATGAACTGGAACAACTGCGCAAAGATGCGGATTTGGTTGATGAAGATACATCGCCTTACAAGGCCGTAGTTTCGGTAATGATGCTACGAGAAGGTTGGGACGTGCGCAATGTGATGACTATTGTGGGACTGCGTCCCTATGGTTCACCTGCCAAAATCCTGCCCGAACAAACCCTGGGAAGGGGCTTGCGCAAAATGTTCGGCATGGAGGTGAAAGAAGAACTGGTGGTGGTGGGCACGCCCGCTTTTATCGAATTTGTGGAATCCATTAAAACCGAAGGTGTTGAATTTAGTTACCGCCCTATGGGAGAAACGGGCAAATCCCGCAACCCGATTATTGTGGAAATCGACAAAGACAACGATAAAAAAGACATAGAGGAATTAGATATCCCGATCCCTATTTTATCCCCACGCATCCATCGGGATTATAAAAATTTAGAGGACATCAATATTGATGCGATAGAAGTTACCCCTGTTCCCTTAAAAAAATTCAGCGAAAATGAACTCAAAGAAATCGTGTTTACTGATATTGACGGTGAGTTTTCCCATAAAATTGAGTTTACCGATACACTGCCCGATTATCGCAACGTGGTCGGCTTTTTTACCCAGGCCATTTTGAAGGAAAGCCGTTTGGTGAGCGGGTTCAATATTCTTTATCCCAAAGTAGAGCAGCTCATTCGGCACAAATTATTCAGTAAAAGCGTGAACATTGAAGACCCTAATATTTTAAGAAATCTTTCCGAAGTGGAGGCAAAACAGACCCTATATGGCGCATTCAAAAAAGCCATTGATGACCTGACCATAAAAGATAAGGGTTCCGCTCAAATCAAGAATTACATTTCCCTGCTCAAAGCAAAACCGCTGGTGAAGAATAACCAACCCTATCTTGTGCCTCAAAAAAGTGTGTTCAATAAAATTATCGGCGACAGCCAGTTTGAACTGGAATTCTCCGCATTCCTGGAAAATTGTATTGATATTATTTCCTTTGCCAAAAATTATCCAACACTCAACTTCAAAATCGAGTATCAGGGCGAAGATGGCAATATCCATGATTTTCATCCTGATTTTTTTATCAAGAAAACGGATCGGGAAATTTACATTGCTGAAACCAAAGGCAGAGAAGATTTGGACGATGTGCGTAAAATCAAACGATTGCAGGTTTGGTGCGAAGACGTGAACGCCGTACAGGATAAACGGAAATATATTCCCTTGTATGTGAAACAGGAGTTGTGGGAGAAGCATAAAAAAGATTTGAAGACGTTCGGAAAAATCATAGAACTTTTTAAACTAGAGAGATAGAGAAAGATTATGGCAGAATTGAATTTATCCGACAAAGAAAAGCAACAAATCATTGACCTGATTAAAAAAGGCAGACCCCTGCCCAAAGAATATATTTA
>CAZMRE010000300.1:0-3045 GCA_964568545.1 uncultured Deferribacteres bacterium
TTAAAAAGTCACGGTATTTCCGAGATGGCCCACTAAGTCGGGTCTAAGTTTCCTGGCTTCTCCCAGGTACACGTGAAATATTTCTTTTTGTGAAGATTCCGAATTGGCCAAGATTAAAATGCGAATGATTCTGGGCAATGCCCCCGGCACGTCCACTTCGACTGAACTGAAAAGTGGCACCCGAACAAGGCCAATTCTACGAGCGGCAGTGGCCGGAAAAGCGGCGTTCAAATCGGGAGTCAGGCTAAAAAAAATGGCCGCAATGGCTTCGGTATCCACTTGATTTTTTTCAAGCATTGTTTTAAGCAGAAGTTTTGTTCTGCCCAGAATTTCATCAGTTGTGTTTTCAGCCGCGTCAATTGCTCCTCGGATGCCTCGAACCATTGCTTTCTCCAAGTGAAAATTCCCACCCAAATAGTGATTTTATTGTGAGCTTCAAACAAATAAAAAAGCCCTCCCCGATTTTTGAGATTGTCTCAGGGAGGGCTTAAATGAAAAAAGGGCGTGCTCTCCCTGCCTACGGAAAGTAATAAAAATAAAAGTTTCCGCTAAAGTTGCTAAAATAATTTGCAACAGGCAGGTTTTTCATGAAAGCAACAATCCTTATTTGATTAGCTCTAAAATTGTTACAAATATAACATATTCGATTTTAAAAAGCAATAGATTTTTTAAAAAATTTTGGGCAGGTCTGGGGACACCGCGGCTAAGTGGCCTAATTTTTAGTTAAATCGCCTGTTTCCTACCTCATTAGAAAAATCACTTTCTAAACGGAATCGAAAGAAGTGCACCAATAGCCAATGGTTGCTTCGACTCCGCTCAACGACCAAACAACTCCCCATTTTAAGCGATAAGTTTCAGCAGATCTTCCGGCTCAAAAATGGGAAGTGCGGAGGTTTTAAAATCTTTGCTGTTTCTGGTCACAATGCCATCTACACCAGCTCGCAGCGCCGATTCATATAAAACACTATCCTCGTAATCGGTGAACTCTTCATTCAAAGCCGATTCCAAAATCCGTTTGTCCATTGGCGTTACCTGAAACAATACCAGCAAATTTTTAATAAGCCGCCTGGATTCCCTCGCTCCCCGTCCCTTCTTAATCAGATAATAAAGAGTTGTGACCGTTGTTGGACAAAGGTACCCCCGCAATTTTTTCTTTTCCACCTCTGATAAAAGCAGCGTTGAGGCCTTTTCAAAGGGCTCACGTAACAACAAAACATCCAGGATCACATTTGTGTCAAATAATATTTTCACAAATATTTCCTTTCAAGATACTTTTTATAATCTCTTTCACTTAGTTCCGAATTTGCCAGGGCACCTCTCAAAGACTTGACTATCGGAGGAACTTGATGATTCCTTTCTTCCTCTTCAAAGGTAGCAAGATAATCAAAATATTCCGAAACGATTTTTGAAAGGGATTTTCCTCTTTTTTGAGCCAATTTTTTGGCCTTTTCTATGAGCTCATGATCTAAGCGAAGCGTTAATTTTGTTTGCATTGCGCCTCCAGTACGTCGTTCCAATGAATTATTGTACGTCACATTTATTCAACAATAATGTACGCGATTTGTTCATCTATTTTCCACTATTTTTTGAGTTGGCGATAAAATTACTCCAATGACATCTGCCAAAAACGAAATGTTTCAAGGAAAATGCTCAATTAAAAAAAGAGGGAGTAATCTAAAATCACAAATGTTTTATTTTTTCCAGATTGTTGCGGTTTCCAAGCACAACAATAAGATCACCAAAATTGAATTTGTAGTCCGGGCGAGGCGTTTCTATTTTCTCTCGGCCGCCAGGTTTAATGAGAATCACTTCAACACCCAGTTGTCCGCGCAGATTTAAATCCTTTAACGTCTTGCCCACAAACGAACCCGGCACATCCAATTCGGAAAGAAACTGTCCGTCTACCACCTCCACCTCTTTGAATCGCCCTGCGGAGCTAATGTACCCGGAAAGGGAGCTGACGGTATCACGTTTGAGAATTTCTCGATTGTACATTTCAATGACGTCGCGCTTGGTGACCGTGGCAATGAGTTTCTTTTCCTTAAGGTTGTTTACTACAGGAAGTTCGTCCACATTCATTTCACCAAAGGCTCTCATAACGGCATCCAGCGTATCCTCAGGCGTAAACGTGTGCCGAATCGGCGAAAGCAGATCGTACGCCACCAGAATGGGAGCCAGCGCATCGGATTCATAAAAAATTCGGCGCATGTCATTAACCGAAATGACACCCAGCAAATGATCGGTTTCATCCACCACAAAAAAATTGGGGTGCTGACTGCTGACCACCAGATCCATCAGTGTTTTGAAGCAGGTATCCGCCTTTACTTTTTCCAGCTCTGGCTTCATCACTTGCGACACATGCAGCGAGCGGAGCACATTAATTTCCTGCCCCTGAAATAGATTCAGTCCCCGGCGGGACAGTTTAAGCGTGTAAATGGAATCTTTCTTCAGCCGCGTGGTAATAAGAACGCTGATGATACAGGCCACCATTAAGGGCAAAATAATGCGGTAGTCATTGGTCAATTCGAAAATAATCAAAATGGCTGTAATGGGCGCGTGCATCGCTCCGGCGGCCACAGCTCCCATTCCGACCAGGGCGTAGGCTCCTGGCGTGGCTGTAATCGCAGGGAAAAGGGTGTGCGAAATCGTGCCCACAAATCCCCCCAAACTGGCACCCAGAAAAAGTGAAGGCGCAAATACGCCGCCCGATCCGCCGGAGCCAATCGTAATGGACGTAGCCAGAATTTTGAGGGCAATCAGAAGAAGCAAAAAGTACCAAGAGAGCCTGGCTTCCAGGCCAAGGCTGATAGTTTCGTACCCCACACCAAAAATGTGGGGAAAGAAAATACCAATCGTACCCACCAAAAGCCCGCCGAGAATCGATTTCAAAAATCCGGGCAGGGGAATGGCTTCAAAGATATCTTCCGTTTTGTAGAGAATATTGATGAAAGACAGGGCAACAAAAGCGGCGAGAATTCCGAGAAGCGTGTACGGAATCATTTCAAAAACATTGACCAGCTCGTAGTGTGGAATCACAAAAGCGGG
>CAZMRE010000301.1:0-3006 GCA_964568545.1 uncultured Deferribacteres bacterium
CCGATTTCACCCGTCGTTACGACTACCGGAGGCATAACCACGCGAGAGGAATCATCGATTTCAAATGCCGTTACATTTTTAATTTCTGTCAGGCCATAATATTCGGCCACGGTACCCGTAAGGGTAACACTGTCGCCAAAAGAAACTGCCCGCCCCTTGTCGTACACCTTAATTCCTGACCAGGCCCCGACGGAATCCTGGACGAAATAATAACTCCCGCCAAAAGCGTAGGGTTCGGCAGTTACGATTCCACTGATGGTAACCACCTGATCCTTCAACGGAGAATCGCCGCTAGGATCGGTTGTGTACTGAATCTGCTTGATTTTTGTCACTTGAGCATTTGCCAGCCCAAATGAAAAAATCAAAATAAACATCGCGACAACAATCTTGTAACTGTTTTTCATGGCTTCCTCCTTTTTTAGGTTGCACTTTGAAAAAACAACTCCCAAAGGAATAGATCGGCGAGAAAAATTATTTTCCTTCCGTCTACTCCTATTTCATGTTTCCCCTTTTGAGACCTTCCGTTTAACCTATGCTAAAAGGCTTAAGCCGTTGATGTATCAATCAACCAATATTTTTGGGGCTTGACGAGTTTTCCTTGCTTCTATCTATATCCAAATTCTTTTTCAACCTCAGTAATGGATTCCTCGAGCATATTTTCTTCCTCAATAACCTCAATGGATGATAGCGCGGCGCCACAGTCCATGGGATTGCCTCCGTAGCTCGACGAGGCCGAAATCTTGTCCAGCGCCTCGGCGTATTCCTCTTTAACTACCATAGCTGTGACCGGAAAACCGTTACCGAGAGATTTCCCGGGGGTTAAAATATCAGGCGCGACATCCCAATGGTTCATGCAAATCCATTCCCTGGTGCGGCCCATTCCGGTAAGCACTTCATCGGCAAAAAGAAGAATTCCATTTTCGTTACATACGTTTCGCAATTTCGGGAAAAAATTCTCGGGCGGAAAAATAGAGCCTCCCCATCCCTGTGCCGGTTCCAGCACAAACGCAGCCACGTTTCCCGCCGTACTCTCGTAGATAAATTGTTCATAAAAATTGATGTGGGCATCCGTGTCGATGTTTCCGTCCGCTTTTTTAAAAAGAGGACGATAGGGATCGGGACGGGGCACCATATAAAACCCAGGCGCACGGGTGAGGCCGTAACTAAGAACATCCCCCCGCGCCATTTGAGCACAGCTTACTGCCGCCATGCTTTTGCTGTAAAAATCCCTAAATGCGGAAATAAATTCGTGGCGGTTACTAATGGCCCGCGCTGCACGAACACCTGCTTCCACGGCGGAGGTACCATCACTGTAAAATTGCGCTGCATTCAGATTTCCGGGAAGCACGCTGGCCATTTTTTCAAGCAATTTTTCTTTCACCGGCGTTGTAAAATCATGGCAATTCATCAATTTATTGGCCCATTTGGCAATGGCGCCGGAAATCTTTGGGTAACTGTGTCCCAGAGAAGCCACGTAAATTCCGGATGAAAAATCCAAGTAGCAGTTGCCGTCCACATCGGTGAGGGTAATACGATGCCCTTCCCCAAATGCTACGGGAAACAGTTTAACCTGCGAAGAGAGACCCCGGATATATTTGCTGGCATTTGCGTGCATTTTTTTTGATTTGGGAGCCGGCGTCTCCGTAATCAAATGAGGAACGCCTTTAGCACTTTCTCTCCACCAATCTTTATTCATCTTAATCGCTTAATCCTTTTAAAACACTTATCCTTTTAATCACCCAATTCCAATTTCAGCAAACTTTCCGGACCGTTTTCCCCGGATTTAAAATAATGACCCCGATTTGGCACGTGGCCTGAGTGTAAAGCGGCACTGGGCCTGGTCTGTTTGCGAGCGATCCAATTCATACGTGAACCCAAGCGGCTCCAGCACTCTACGATAAATCATATCGCAATGCTCCGTTGGGTTAGGCGATTTAATCAATGCCGCCAATCTGGCTTGCTCTTTTGCCCCGCCTGAATTAGCCAACACCCAGCGGGAAAATACTTTCATCGCGCCCTCGCCTTTGGCGGCAAGCACACGAATTTCAAGTGGACAAATAATAGCTGGTTTTGTCTCCGGCCAGCACACTCCGAGAAGAGGCGTTTATCCCCAACAAAATAATAAGAAAAATTAAAATAAGGGATTTTTTCACATTGAATTCTCAATCATTCTTCAAAAATTTCATAATGCCATACTTAAGAAAATACGGTTCTGAATTTTAGAAATATCATTTTTCGGCAGCAGATTCCTGCTTTTACGCAAAATCCTCGGGAGGTTTTAGAATAGCATACAAATTGAATTTTCACCAACGATAGTCATGGTGAGGCGTATCCGAAAGACAAATTTAAGCAACGCAGTATTCCAAACAAACAGCCACCTAATAGGAGAAAAAAGAACAGGATACGATATCCGGTAGGGCAATCAAAAAAATAACAGCCAATTTCTACCATCCGCTGAAAGCAATTATTTTAAATCAAAATCTTGTTGCCGTCAATCGTACTCGTATCCGCCTTCCTCACGGCTATTTCAATTTAACAATTTTATAGCCATTTTCAAAGATTTTTTTTATGTCTATGCAACTTTATTTGATACCTGTAAATAAACACCTCTTTTTGAATTTCGAGTTTTCGGATTTTTTGTCGGCCAGCACGCGCACCAGGTAACGGGTGAGGGCAATCAAACCGCCCCGGTGGAAAAAGTAGTCTGGAGGCAAATCGCCCATGTCTGTTCCCTCGTAGTTGGAAAGATCCGGGCCAAAGATGCCCATCATTGAAACGATGATGACAATGCTTCCGCCGCCGCTTCGGGCAACGAGGTCAGCCATTTCCCGTAAAATGTCTATCATACCCGTGGCATTGACACGCATCGACTCGGCGAATTGTTCGAAAGGTCTCCCGCAGTTCTTTGAGAACAATTTTAATTTTATGAACAAAATCCTTCCGCGATTCGGGGCTTCGTAGCCTCCCTCGCGCTCGGCTTCCTCCGTCACCAAATACCCAGCCAGC
>CAZMRE010000302.1:0-2994 GCA_964568545.1 uncultured Deferribacteres bacterium
TTACGCATTTTTTCCTCCTTTTCTTTTTTCGGGCGGGTGTGTAAAAAATGTAACATGTCTTAGGGGAAATGTACCTCCTGATCGATTATTTTGCATAAATTTAATCTATGTGAATTTTTAATGAATCCTTTATCCCCCAATAATTGTGCTGCCTTTTCCTCTCCAGATATTCTCGCCCGGGGGATCTGTAATATTGATCAAACAATCATTTTTCAATCATTCTATTGACCATAATTCCGATCATCATTCCATTTTTTGGGATTTTCAATAATATATTTCCGAATGCGATTTAATTCGATTTCGTTGCGGACAATGTGTTCCCAATAATTGCGCTGCCAAACGGCAATACCTGGCATATTACGAATTTTATTTATCTGTTTGGTTACCGTGGATTTAAAACCGCGAATAATGGTCGGAATGGTATTCGACGTCGGTTTGCCAAATTGTTCAATGTTTTGATGCACCGTTGTCGTAGGGGCACGACGCATCGTGCCCCTACGATGCATCGTGCCCCTACGCACCATATCCCCATCATTGTTAACAATTACAATAATCCCATGAATATGATTTGGCATTATGACATATTCATCCAATTCAATATTTTTCCGAATTTCTGCAGTTTTTAACCATTCGTTTCTAACAATTTCACCAAACTTATTCAACACCATTTTCCCATTTACCACATCCCCGAATAACATCTTGTGGTCTTGCGTTACCACGGTTACAAAATACAACCCCGGTTGGGAATAATCATATCCTTTTAATCGAATAGATCGGCGGTGATGTTTTTGTGGATCATATCTCATCTGATAAAACACTTTAATAAACGGCCTTCACCGGTATTTTCGATCAGAGCATCGTAGAGGGGGCACGATGCATCGTGCCCCTCACTTCCCCAATTAAAAATTCAGAATGAATAAAATCCAGATCTATCCTATAATTCCACATATCCCAATTGTTCCAGCACATACGATCGGATGTCTTTATGGTCGGGCAAATCGATTAACAACTTTTTGTGATCTAAAATGGGCTTAAGCAGCGGCTCGTACGGAACACCACACTCACAGGCAGGGTCCGGTTTTTGACCAAACGGAACAATGACCGACACTCCGCATTTCGGACACCGGTACACCTCTTTTCGTCCCGATGCCTTTCCCCGCTTGGCCATAGGCTTTCCCTCAATTTCCACAATATCCATCGCAAAATCGAGCACGGGAGCGCTGCTAATAGAGGTCCCGATGCCGTAGGCATCCACAACCTCGTTGAGCCTGGGAATTTTGGTCTCGTCAATGCCGCCGGACACAAAGATTTTCACATCCTCGAATCCGCGCAAATTCAATTCCCAGCGGACTTCCTTCAGGATGCTCAAGAAGTCTCCCCGACGCGAACCAGGTGTATCCAGGCGAATGCCAAATAGCTTTCCTTTCATCGCCTCGGCCACACGAACGGACTCAAATTTTTCGTCCGTAAAGGTGTCGATAAGTGCCACCCGAGCCACTTTCGGATCAATTACCCGATCGAAGGCTTCCACTGCTTCCACTGTGTCACCTAAGATTAAAATCAGTGCGTGAGGGATCGTCCCAGCGGGCAGAATTCCAAGAAGTTCGGCACTTTTAATCACAGCCACCCCGTCGCACCCACCGATGTAGGCATTGCGTTCAATCATGGGTGCCAGAACCGGGTGCATTCTACGGGCGCCGAAACTGAGCACGGTTTTTTCACCGGCGGCCTTTTTACACCGCGCCGCCTTCGTTGCCACACCCGATGCCTGGCACAGAAGGCCAAGAATGGCGGTTTCGTACAGTCCGAAATCGAGGTAATTGCCTTCAATAACCAGTACGGGCTCATTTTCACGAAAAAGGGTTCCTTCGGGCATGGCCCAGGCTTTCACATTTAAATCACGAAGCAGGTAAATCGCTTCTTCTAATCCGGCGAAAACCCCCCAGTCCCGGTTTTCAGGAAAGCGCTTGACCACAAATTCAGCCACCACGTGTTTGTCCTTTTTCTCGGCCTCCAGAATTTCCTTTGTTCGTGAAAAATAAACATCCACCACCTGTCCCGATTTAATTTCTTCGTCTGTGGCTACGTGAAAACGCCAACCTCTTTTGTCTGTTGTCATTTCTTTCCTCATCTAAAGTTAGGTTCATCAAAAATAACTGAAATCGAGTTTTGCTTCTCTAAAGTCTCATTTTTAGGCCTTCAAATAAAACAGAAATTTTTTGGCTATGGCGGGTTAATCAATTCGGTAAGGGGCATTCCAATAAAAGCGCGTCAATCCTTCTCGCGTTCCGAACCAAATGTAATCACCATCAGGAAGAATAAATTGCACGCGTTGATCCAAAAGACCGTCAATTTGATTAAATTTTCGCCAGAATTTTCGGCGCTTGCTGTATTTCAGAACCCCATTCGTTGTGCCCAGCCAAACAGCTTTGGGCGTCGCCCGAATGGTTAGAATCTCTATTCCGGGAACAAAATATCGTGCCGGTGGACCCAGCCATTTCTTCAAGGTTTTGTTGTAAGCTTCCACCCCGTAACCAGTGGCAAACCAGACTTCATTTCCACTCACTGAAACCGAATAAACGGGAACATTCCCGGGGCCACCCGCACCGGAATAATACCCTCCTTTTTGATTCTTAATATTGTACACATAAACGCCGTAATTCGTGGCCGCCCAGAGTAGCTTTCCGTCTTCTTCAAGATCGTAAACAGTCACCCGGTCCTTCGGACGCGTAATATGTTTGACAATGAGTGTGTCCCGTTTGGACATCCTTTTATCAATACGATCCAAACCATCTTTTGTCGCAATCCAGACAAATTGCGAATCCAGAACAACATCGTAAATCTGATTGTTCTGTAAACCATTAAAAATTGTAAAACTGTCCCAATTGTTTTTTTGGGAATCCAGGCGCGAAAGACCGTCCAGGGTACCGAACCACACATAGCGGCCGTCCGGCGCGATGGATGTTACATCATCGGAGCGAAGACCGGTAATGT
>CAZMRE010000303.1:0-2980 GCA_964568545.1 uncultured Deferribacteres bacterium
AATCTTTTTCTACACTAACCATTCTCAAAGCAAGTAAACCCTGGAAAGGAGGTGAGAATTTCACCCGAATTGGCAATCATTGTTTGTACAATTTGTTAAACAATCAAATTCAAAAGGAGGAATTCATGAAAAAAATAATTATTGCGCCATTATTGATTGGACTGCTAATAATTGGGTTGGCTTCCACCTCGCAGGCCAGTGGAATTGCCGTGAGCGCCGCGGGTGTTCGCGCCGTTTCGTTAGGTGGAGCGTATCGCGCCCTGAGCGGTGACTGGAGCGGTGGGTACTGGAATCCCGCAGGCCTGACCCAGGTTAAAAACTGGAATATCGGAGGGAGCATTTCTTTCATCGCCCCTCAGGCAAAATTAACCCTTTCCCCCTATCAGGAGCACCGACTTTTCGGCTTTGCCTACAACCAAGCTACCAGCAAACCGAAAACATTTGTTATTCCAAACCTTGGTGCCGTTAAAACACTGGACAATGGCCTCTCCGTTGGCTTGGGTGTTTTCGTACCATTTGGACTGGGCAGTACGTGGGATTTGTACAACCCGGTACCGGGCTTTGGAAATAAGGAAGATTACCCCAAATATGACAATTTAAGCAATATGCAGGTTCTGGATTTTCATCTTTCGGTGGCTTATCCCGTTACAGAAAAGCTCTCCGTGGGTGCTGGCTTTGGTGTGCTTCACACGGCCCTTACCATGGAACAGACCAGTGTTACTAAAATTGCCAGTTTGAATCCAACTCTGGCACCCTTGGCCATTGCCCCGCACGATCATTTTCCGGCTCAGCAAAAATTGGATGTTTCCGGATTAAGCTATTCCGCTTCTTTCGGATTGCAGTTCAAGGCAACCGAAAAATTAACGCTCGGGCTGGCGGCGCGGTATTATACTAATGTACCTCTGAAGGGCTCTATTACGGCTGATGCCTATTTTCCGTACGATCAGGGAGCTATAAATACCCTGAAAGGTCTTAAGGCAGCCGGAGCATTGAGTGCTGCCGATTATGCAGTCGCTTCCACACTATTTTCCGGCACCAAACAAGAAATTATTAATCAGAAAAACATTGAAGCTATCATGCCTCTTCCCCTAAATTTAGGTGGCGGTGTGGCATTTCGCCCAACCGACAAGCTTTTGATCTCGGCAGATGTTGAATTTACACAGTGGTCGGTCTGGGATAAAATCGACATTAAAGATTCCCTTTCCGTCAAAATTGCCGGCGGTGAGGTTGCCAAAATGAAGACAGAATTAAAGGAAAATTGGTCGGATGGAATTCGCTACAACCTGGGTATGGAATACACGCTCATGAAATGCGCTGACAAGGATATGGTTTTACGGCTGGGCTATTATCGCGATCCAAGCCCCATTCCCGATTCCTCAATCGGCCCGGGCATCCCAGATATTACAGTTAAGAATTCCGTGACTGCCGGTTTTGGTTACACATTTGGTAAAATTACAGTCAATGCCGTTTATTCCCATATTTTTATTCCCAGCCGAGATGTTAAGAAATGGATTTTAGAACCAAATGGAAACAACGAAAATTGGGCTGGTCATTACGAAGTAACCGACAACGAATTCCACATTGGACTCGATTACAACTTTTAATTGGCAATTTGAAAGAAGGAGAACACGATGAAAAAAATATCCCTTATTTTACTTGCCTCTTTCTTGCTGGCCAGCCTATTTATGGGTGGTTGTGGCAAGGAGCAGGCAACCTTTCCAAATCAGGATTTGAAGGGCAATCCAACACACGCTGGAAAAATTGAAACGGTCACAATTCAATCTCAGTACGTAGGCGCCGAAAAAAAAGTTGAAGTTTACCTTCCGTACGGGTACGACGCCAGCAAAAAATATCCGGTCATTTATTTTCTCCATGGCTTTGGTGGGAATGAAAATTCCTGGTTTCAAGGAAAAAGTCTGAATAAAGTGGCTGATGAGCTCATTCAAGATGGTACCATTCAACCCGTGATTCTGGTTTGTCCTAATGCGGAAAATGCTCTGGGAGGCAGCTTTTACACCAATTCCATTGATATCAACCCCCAAAGAAATCCAAACCTGAATCCCAAAATGGGTTTTGGCTTTTATGAATACTACTTTATTAAGGAAGTCATTCCTACGATCGAATCAAAGTACAGCATCGATGGAAATAAGCGTGCCATTGAAGGCCATTCCATGGGCGGCTATGGTGCCATGAAACTGGCCATGTTGTACCCCACCCTGTTTAAATCGGTTGTAGCTCATTCGGGGCCGCTTTCATTTCACGAGCTATTTTGGGGTACTGGCAGCAATCTGCTTCAACGCATTGCCGCTGAAAACGATACCATTATCGATCCGGCTAAAGTTGCCGCAGACCCATTCCATCACGTAATTACGGTTACGATGATGGGCATGGCATCTGCCTTTTCCCCGCATTTTGGCCCGGCTCTCAGCTTTGATTACGTCAAACATTTGGTGTTTCCGGCTTTTCTGGCTCCCGAACCCAGCACGATTTACCAGTTTCCTGTTTCCACCACGCCGGTTGACACAGCCGGTCCAGGGGCTGCTGACGACATTCTTCCGGGAATTGATGTGCCGGTTCGCATTGCCCAGCCCCATGTAACAGCCGATACTGTTACATCCGTCGTTCAAGAATGGATGCGCCACGATTGCTACACCATGCTGCAAACCGGTAAAAGCTACGATGGCAGCGATTTGGATCTGGCTGATTTCAAAAAGATGAAAATTTACATGGACTGTGGAAATCAAGACGATTTTGATCCCATGGATGATGGCGCCGGATTTGGAATTATTGGCACAAACATCGCATTTGACCAGCTCCTTACACAAAAGGGCATTGACCACGTCTTTAACCGTTACACGGGTGCACATAGCAGTGACGTGTACTATCGCATTGAAGTGGCACTTAAATTCCAGAATGCCGCGTTAAAATAATTAGAGAATTTTTATGAAATGGACTTCTGTTCGGGCAGCGATTTTCCCAA
>CAZMRE010000304.1:0-2979 GCA_964568545.1 uncultured Deferribacteres bacterium
CTACCGGTAAGCTGAAGTTTTTTGCTTCATTTAAATTATCGTCAGTATTGGCCAACTCTTTAGCAAAATATTTTAAAATTTTGTAAGATTAATTGAAAAGATGGTCTCTACCTTAAAAGGTGGAGACCATCTTCTTCTCAGATTCAGACAGGAACTCTCACAGATTCTTTTATAGCAGGCTGAACTTGCGGTATTCTTTTTTCATTTTGGGAAATCTCAATTATCTTTTGTTGGCACATTTCAACTGCTTCACGAATGCCCAACGAACCGTAACACTGCCCCAAATGGCGGAAATAGTGAACCAGTACCTCCCAATCATTTGTGCTTAAAATCAGGTTTTCAAGATTCCGAATGGCCGCATTTAAATGGAATGCTTGCATTTGGAATTCAACTAATTTTTGAAGGTCGGTTTGTTCAGGCTTCAATTTCAATCGAATAAAAATGGAATAGGCCAATTCAGTCTCCACAGGCCGAGAAGCTCCCCGATAAGAATCAGCTAAAGCAAGAAATGCCGCCGAAAGATCGACGCCGGCAAATTTCTCAATGTGTTTGAATGTCACCAAAAATATTTTCAATTCCTCTCCAAATTCTTGAATTCGGTTGAGGTGAAGAAAATTTAACAGCAGGAGCAACTCGATCTTTTCAGTTCGATGAACCCGATCAATTTTCTGTAGAATCGCAACACTTTCCTCATATTTTTGGGCATCAAAAAATGTTTGGGCGTACTGGTAGGACACATCCGCATCATTCGAGTATTTCTGATAAGCCTTCTTCAAAAAAACCGCTGATTTCTCTAATCGGCCGTAAACCCGCTCCAGAATTCCAAGATTGACTAAAATCTCCTTTTTGTCTGGAATAAGTTCTTGACAAATTTCATATTCTTGCTTTGCGTGAAAGGCATCTCCCAGAGCCAGATGAAGCGTACTCTTCTTGAAATGGTACAAAAATGTCTTTGGGGATTTTCTAATGGCTTGTTCGTAAAAAGAAATCGCCTTTGCCGAATCACCTTTTTTTTCGTACCACTCGCCCCAGTAATAAGCTACCTCTGCACGGTCTGGTTTGAGTTTTTCCGCCTTTTCGAGATAGTTCTGTGCCGTTTCCAGTTCTCCTAATTTTATCCAATTGGAAGCAAAAAGAACCTGTTGCCCGAAATAGAGAACACTGTAATCCATCGGCATGAATGTGACTCGAGGCTTTGTTAAGTCGCCCACGCTTTTAAGATACTGAATGGCTTTTTGCGGTTCTGAACGATTGGTGTACACCTCGGCCAGCGATATCTTTAAAAAATCTGAATTACGGCTAAGTTTTTCTGCTTCCAACAAATAATGGAGCGCCTTTTCCGTATTTCCAAGAT
The DNA here is from genome assembly GCA_964568545.1 of uncultured Deferribacteres bacterium. Taxonomy (GTDB): domain Bacteria; phylum Zhuqueibacterota; class JdFR-76; order JdFR-76; family BMS3Abin05; genus BMS3Abin05. The sequence continues at coordinate 1,355 of CAZMRE010000304.1, forward strand.
TCAAATAAGAGCGCCCTGTCAGAATAAGGGCGTAGAAGGTCACATTTTTATCCTGATTGAGACAATTGGAGTTGGATAAAAATTTCTCAAATTCGCGCACGGCTTTTTCATGCCGATCTGTTGTGTGGTTGGTTAAGGCAAACTGATACTGAATGAGGCAGTCGTGCGGATGCTCGGCTAACCAGGCCTCCATCATTTCCAGATACTTTCTTTTCTTCTCCCGAACAATCTCCTTATTGGCATATCCGGTGTGAATCAGAGTAACGTCGGTGTTTTGAAAAGGCATGTGCAACCGCTTCAGCGAGCCGGCGGCCTGTTCGTGAACCGCGCCCTCAAACCGAATCTCCGGTCGATTCGGAAACATGCGAAGCTGGAAACATTGAGAATCATCCAAACCGCGATTGCGAAGAATAAAGTAAAATCCTTTGTCAGGATTTTCCCTGGCCAGTTTGCGAATTTTTTCGTGCTCAGTTTTGGGCAGAAGATCATCCGCGTCCAGCCAGATGATCCACTCCCGAGCGGCGTGTTTCAGGGATTCATTTCGGGCATCTGAAAAATTATTGTTCCATGGAAAATGAAAAACATGGGCCCCGTGCCGTTTGGCAATTTCAACCGTAGCGTCGGTTGAACCGGTGTCTACGATGACAAGCTCTGCTCCCAGTCCCTTCACGCTTTCCAAACATTTAGGCAGGTGGTTTTCCTCATTTTTAACAATCATGCAGATGCTAATTCCGGGAGATGCTTGTCGTAAATTTTCCGGCGGCTTTGGGGTCTTTCTCCAGACACGTTTCTTTTTGTGCTTTTTGCCTCCTCCTGCCATTACACCAACCCTTCCATTTGCGGCTGAAGGGTTCTTACGTTTTGGAGATTCTCCTCCAAAAATTGCAGTGTTTGCCGGATTTCTTGATCCGGGTGTGCGCTCAGGTAATCCTTCAACAATTGAATCGCCTCCACTACCTGTCCAATTTGAAAAGCCATCAGGGCATACTGTAAGATGACTTCCCGATTTTGCGGATCCTGTCTCCCGGCTTCATCCATTTTCTGCATGGCCTCTTTTAGGTGACCCTGCTCCCAATCAACCAGCGCAAAGCCGATTTTCCCCAAAATGGCTGTTGGATTCAGTTTTAAAATTTGATGGAAACAGGTTTTGCTTTCAGAAATCCATTTTTTCTCTAGCAGCAGTTTTCCTAATTTGTACAGAAAAAGACCGTCTTGCACGGATTGAATGAGTCCATTCAGAGACTGTTTCATTTTCGCAGAAATTTCTGTTTCCTGTAAAAGATGAAATAGATTTTCTCTTCCATCCGCATCTCCGGGCGAAACCGAAAGTGCTCTGATAAAATAGTCCAGTGCTTCTTCCGGGCGATTCAATTTCCAGCTAACGACGCCCAAATCATTTAGAGCCTGTGCGTTTTTCGGTTCCCATTCGAGGGCCTTTAAAAAATGCTTCCGAGCCGATTTAATTTCCTTTCCTACAAATGACCGTTCGCCTGCAGCAATTTCAGACAAGGCAAATCCGCGCACATCTTCTTTCAAATAATAGCGTTTGCCCCGAAATTCCAAATCATTCTTCCATTTTTCCTGAAATTTGCGGAGATTATTCCGCATCATTTTTTCGTACGGGA
>CAZMRE010000305.1:0-2960 GCA_964568545.1 uncultured Deferribacteres bacterium
TTAAATTATTAATAAACAGTGCATCCCATTTTTTTATTGCCACAATAATATTGAGTCCGTTTTCAAAAGGCTTTAGCCGCAAATTGATTTTATTAAATTTAACTCTCTACCGTTGCGAGTTTTACAAGCATTTTCACCACAATAAATTGTTGTCATTATTCAAAGCAATTGAAGAGAACAAATGGCTTTTTTTGCACTGTGCTTTCTTTGTACAATCACCATAATTCATCACGGTGGTGAGTATGTGGTGCTTAAATATGTTTGTAATAATATCAAACTGTTAGCTAAAACTCGCAACGATAGAAATTAACTCCACTGCCAATCTTCTGCTGAACTGAAGGTAATTCAGGAATCGTCGACCAGCGCATGCACACATCTTTTCGGTTCAAGTGTTTTTGGATTCCCAAAAGCAAAAGGAATGCAAAAACCGGAAAAGACTTCATTTTCTCAACCCCAGTTCCTGATACAAATTTTTTCCCTTTTTCCTATTTTTCTGCTTGACTTCAACTATTGGGTTCATTATATTTGATGAAAACTTTTCTCTCTGGGGGATTTGCTTTCCTTAAAATAAATTTTTGGGCACATTAAAACATTTCGAAATGCTTTAAAATCTATTATTTTTTGTTTTCCAAGGAGGATTTTTTCAATGAAAATACGGCTCCCTATTTTTTTATTTCTTCTCTTGCTAATTTTATCCCCCTTATCCCTTTTGGCAGGGACTACCGGCAAAATTGTGGGTACCATTAAAGATGCTTCCAGCGGACATCCTCTGCCAGGTGCCAACATTTTGCTAGAAGGTACTCAGATTGGAGCTGCAGCAGACGCAAAAGGCTATTTTTCGATCATTAACGTGCCACCTGGCCGCTATACCCTGCTCGTCCGAATGATGGGTTACACCAGCCTGCGAATGACAGATGTTCGTGTTCGGGTTGATCTCACCACACGCGTTCCGATTAAACTCAATCCCACGGTTCTCAAACTGGGAAAGAGCGTCACGGTGACAGCCACGCGTCCGCTTATTCAAAAGGACATCACTTCCACCCAATCCATTGTGGATGCCAAAGACATTGAGCAAATGCCGGTGGAATCGGTTTCGCAGGTTCTGGAATTGCAGGCAGGTTTTGTGAAAAGTCCAGGCGGTGCTCTGCACGTGCGCGGTGGTCGTTCCGGAGAAGTAGCCTACATGGTCGATGGCGTTTCCATTACCGATCCGTACAGCGTTTCAGCGGCAATCACTGTGGAGAAAAATGCCATTCAGGAACTCCAGGTGGTCAGCGGTACCTTCAACGCCGAGTATGGTCAGGCCATGTCTGGTGTGATTAACATCGTTACGAAGGAGGGAACACCCAATTTTAAGGGAAGTGCTTCTTTCTATTTGGGCGATTACATGAGCCGGCATTCCAACCTTTTTGAACACATTGACGCCCTAAATCCGCTCAGCATTAAGGACGGGGAGTTTTCCCTGAGCGGGCCGATCCCCGCTACTCACAATCGGCTGACGTTTTTTACTTCCGGCCGTTACTACTACAACGAAGGCTACCTGTACGGCATTCGGCGTTTTCTGCCTCAGGATTCAAGCTTTTTCGATTCACCGGACACCAGCCAATGGAAAATCCAGCAAAGCGGAGATGGCGCGTGGGTACCGATGAACCCCTACACAAAATTTTCGGGGCAGGCAAAACTTTCCTACCGATTTTCCCCTTCAATCAAAATTTCTTACGTTAGCCTCTGGAATAAATATCATTACCAGAGCTACAGCCACAAATTCAAGCTCGATCCCGATGGCAATCTGAAACGCTTCGGAGAGCGGCTTACGAATATCGTTACATTCAACCACATGATTTCACCCAGAACATTCTATTCGTTTAAATATTCCAATTTTTCAAATGGCTACCGTCATTACGTGTACGAAAATCCAATCGATCCACGGTACGTAAGTCCGCGGCGGTTCTACAGCTCGTCCGGCTACCGATTTTACACAGGCGGTCAGAACATGAATCATTTTTACCGAAATACCCTGACGCAGGTTTACAAATTGGAACTGACCAGCCAGATTAACAAATCGCACCAGATTAAAACGGGGCTGGAATACCGATGGAATCGCCTTTTTTACGAAGCCTTTTCGGTGCGCCTGGATTGGCAAACAAATTGGAAGCCCCAGATTCCCGGATTTGATTCGCCTTCCCACAACCGCTACGTCCACCATCCGACGGAGCTCGCTTATTTTATTCAGGACAAAATGGAACTAAAGGATATGATTGTGAACATTGGCCTGCGGTACGAACGATTTAATCCGGATGGAAAAGTGCTGGCCGATCCGCGTGATCCAAATATTACGCAGCCACTCAAACCGGAGCACCAGGCGGATCCCCTGAAAAAAAGGAAAACCTACTGGTTTAAAGATGCCAGTTCTAAAACACAAATTAGTCCGCGAATTGGAATTGCTTATCCCATTACTGACCAGGGGGTGATTCACTTTTCTTACGGGCATTTCCTGCAGATTCCGCCCTATTCGTACCTCTACACCAACCCGGATTTTGAGGTGACGGGCGGACTCAGTTCGCTTATCGGCAATGCTGATCTAGAGCCCCAACGCACGGTCAGCTACGAAATCGGCCTTCAGCAGCAGATCACGTCCGACATTGCCATTGATGTAACAGGGTATTACAAGGATGTCCGAAATCTGCTCGGAACACAGATCATTGAAACCTACGCCGGTGGGGATCGCTACGCGTTGTACGTCAACCGCGATTACGGAAACATTCGGGGTATTACATTAACATTGCAGAAACGCTATTCCAACTACATTTCAGGTCAAATTGATTACACTTACGGAGTGGCCGAGGGGAATGCCTCCGACCCGAATTCCGTTTTTTACGATGTCGCCAGCGGCCGCGAACCCGAGAAACAATTGATTTACCTGGCTTGGGATCAAACGCACACGCTCAACGGCACGGTTA
>CAZMRE010000306.1:0-2941 GCA_964568545.1 uncultured Deferribacteres bacterium
GTATTGTTCCAATTGAGCAGGATAATGGCAACCGTTGGCGTGTGTTCACTGAGCATTTTGATTTCCCCAATAACCGACGCGAAATTCCAGCAGGCCCAGATAAAATCCGGACAGAATAAATCCTGTTGGATTGGCCGAATCGCCAAAAGTGGGCAAAATAATCATTAAAAATACGAGCATTCCGATCAAAAGAGGCGTTTCCGCTGACACTCCGGTTTTTCGAATCAACAGTAAAAATCGCACAAAGAGAAACACAAGAATTCCCCAAAAAAGCAGAAGCCCCAAAATACCGTACCGGTAAATCAAACCGAAATAGGGAATGTGAAATTGAGGAAACCACCCCAAGCTTTTCTTGAGATATTTTTCCGTAAAGGAAAAGCTGTCAATGGGCTGATAGACGATGGCTTTCCATTTCGTGCCCAGACCCATGCCAATCGCAAACGAATAGGGACGATTGTCCATGTTCAAGATCAGATTGCGAATTTCCTGCCGGCGAATGTCACTTCCGGTGACCGCTTTTTGCGTGTGCGTATAAATATTGATGGATTGAATCGTTTCGGCAATGCGCTTCGAGGTGGAAGGGAAGATAAGCACCAATCCCAGCACTAAAACGGCGAGCGCCACGCTGAATGCCTTTAGCGATGAGAGAAGCCTTTTCCAAAAATGTCCACTCAGCCAGGAAGCGATCAGCAAAACAAGCAACGTCCCAAGCAAAAGAAGCACATAATTAAATCGCCTGGCACTTGCCACAATAAAAAATAAAGACATCAGTGACACCCATCCCAAGCCTTTCCAATCCTGTTTGCGCAAAACTTTTGCAGCAACCCACGCAAAAATGGGCAGATAAAGCATGAGCATCTGATCATAAAGAATAACAGGCAGTCCAAACGGCCACATTGTTTCAATTTTTCCCAGCAGAATTCCAACAAATCGAAAAATTCCGTAAACGGCCAGCAACCCCGTTAAACGAATAAGCCATTTTTTTGCAAAGGCCCAATCGGAACGATTTTCCAAAAAATTAACCGTAAAAAAATAAACCATGAGAAAATAAAAAAATACCTGCAAACTCACAATGGGACGCAGCATTCCGGTCGGGCCGTACCCCAGAATATTCCCGCTGACATGAAGGACTCCCCACAAAAAACTCAACAGCACAAAACCCGAAAGGACGGATAATTCCGGAAATGAAAATCCCTTAAAGGTGAGCCGTTTTCGGTTCATTTGAATCAGTAGAAAAAGGATCAGCAGTACGCCCAAAATCACATCCCACACACTCAACAATCCGCCCAATTTGCGATACAGAGTAAAATAGGTTCCGGTCATTCGGGCGGTGGGACTGATTGTTGAATAGGGAAAAAAGAAAAAAACAGCCAGTAGGAGAATCCACAAGGTCACAGGGCGAGGCTTTTTCCAAATCACTACACAACCGCCTGATGCCAGCAAAAACAAAACTGCCCCCGCAACCGGACTCAGTAAAACAAGTCCCGTGCCTAAAAGAATGACTGGAGCAATAACCCAGGGCTTTGCAAGAGCGATCATTTTCCGGCTGCCTCCTCAAGAACGACGGCCAATTTTCCGGTTAGATTTTTCCGATGAAAAACCGACACCTCCTTTTCGCCGGTATTCAATTGATTCCCAGCGTTCCAGTATTGGTAAAATTGTTCGAGTGTCTTTGCAACACCCTGCTGATCGCCCACGGAAACTGTTTCGCCCAGGTCGTAACCGTTCACGACCGCCGAAACCTCTCCTTGCGGCGCGATGGCCAGAACAGGGCGTCGGGCATTCATGTAATCAAACAATTTTAGCGTGAGAACATTGCCAGCATGAGGCTGGTTGCCTACAATCAAAAGCAGTACATCGCTTCCCTTGAGCAGTTGCATCATTTCCGGATAGCTTCGGTACGGCAGAATGTGTACCCAATCATTCAATTGCAGGCGTCGAATTTCCTGCCGAACCTCCGTGTGAACGATTCCAATGAGGACAAGTTTAAAATCTCTGGCAAAATCAACATTGGTGTCCACAAGCGCCCGAATAGCCTCAAAAAGCTCCGGTGTTTTTCGCCAGGCAAAAAGGGTCCCTGAATGAGTGACAGTAAATTTTCCCGGGAAGAGTTTCTTAGAGGGCAGATTTTTGGAATCCTCAGGGTCAAAGCCATTTGTAATCACCGCCACTTTTTTCTCAGGCAGATCAGGATATTTGCTCAAAAGCTCCTGCTTCATGGTTTCCGAAACGGCAATCGCCTTTTGGCACGCCATCAGCACGCGCTTTTCAAACCAGTCGTCCAGGCGGGCCTTCCAGCGCCAGCCAAAAGGATTGTAGCTTTCCGGGTACTGGTTCCAGAGATCGCGAAAATCGGCCACCCAGGGGATGCCTGTTTTCCGGTGCAATTTCTTCCCAATCAGGTGTAAACTATTGGGCGGCGCCGTGGTGTAGATGGCGTCAATTTTCTCGCTCTTAATCAATTGCACCCCCTCTCTCACAGCAAAAGGAATCCAGCCGATGTATTCGTCGGGCGTAAAAGCAACTGTGTACACCAGATTTTTTGTCCATTGGAAGCCCGATTTTAGAGCGCGCTTTGGAGGGGTTTCCCGCCTATTTTCCGGGCGCGTGTACGAGTGATTTAGTGTTTTCCGAAAAAACCGACCGGGCAGAAACGCCTTGCTGCGGTACACGCGCAGCTCTTCCGGCAGTTGCGATTCCAGCCAGGCATCCTCGGCCAAATAGTGGGCCGATTCAACGGTCAGCACAACCGGCTCCCAGCCGAATTCCCGCAGGTATTTGACAAATTTCACCGTTCGCAGCGTTCCCCCTCCACCCAAAGGCGGAAAATAGTAGGCTACAATGAGAACTTTTCGCATTTCACCACAAATCTATTTGGTTTTAGTTCAAGCATTAAATAACTCAGATTTTGAATATTCAATATCCAGCAAGGAATATCCAA
>CAZMRE010000307.1:0-2931 GCA_964568545.1 uncultured Deferribacteres bacterium
TGTTTTCTCTTCGGAGTGCACGAAACTGGAGCGCCCGTTGAAGAACCATTTTCAGCTCTTTGATTTTTACGGGCTTTACAAGATAGTCAAATGCCCCAATCTTCATGGCTTCAACGGCATTTTCCACCGTGCCAAAGGCCGTAACAAGAATAATGGGAGTTTCGGGATCCTTTTGAACGGAGGCTTTGAGGATGTCCATTCCGGAAGCGCCCGGCAAACGGATGTCCGAGAGAATGATGTCAAATGACTTCTTCTCGATTTTCGAGAGAGCGTCCGTTCCATTTGAAACCCCGGTCACGTCAAATTGCGATTGAAGATTCATTTCCAGTAATCGGAGCAATCGAGGTTCGTCTTCAACAATTAAAATACTCTCCTTTTTGCTCATCGAATTATTCCCTTTGATCCAAAATTTTAAAAACAACAATGAAATGAATGGCTTGTTTTGTTTTGAATTTCTCGTATTCGAATTTGTTTCGGATTTCGGATTTTGTGTTTCGAATTTTAAAATATGTCCTTCATTTCTACACAAACAGGATCAACCTTTTGGAATACGTCACAGTATTTGCAAATAGAAGGACTTAGTTATTTAATAAGTTCAATAATAACACCCTTATAACCCCATCTTGATAGAAAGGATCTTCCTCGTCCCCAAGTTGAGCATTTTCTGGTTCACATGGGTACAACGAATTAACGTATTTTTACTAATTTTTTACACTCATTCTTGCAAAACTCACAATGGCAGACGTTATAATGATTTCCTTTCCGTTCTGTTTGAAACAGCTTCTCGCAGCGGCAGATAAATTCTGAACACAGTGCCCGCCTCACTTGTGTCAAATTCCACCTTTCCCCCGTGATCCTGCACAATGCGCTTTACGATGGCAAGGCCAATGCCCGACCCATTTTCTTTGGTTGTAAAGAACGGTTCAAAAATATTATTTTGATCGGCAGCCGCAATTCCACCTCCGCTGTCCTCCACTTCAACAGCTACCCACTTTCTGGAAAACTTTTTCATCCGAATAAGCAGTTCGCCCCCCTTTGTCATCGCCTCTAATCCATTCAGGCTCAAATTCAAAAGCGCCTGGTACAATTGATCGGGATCGCCCTCCACCCAAAGCGGCTGTCCGTCCTTTTGAAAGCGCAGTCCATGTCCCTTTTGCCTGGCGGTTTTCTCTAACATCCGAAACACCCGCGAAATCAACCCTCGCAATTCAACAGGAACCTTGCGGATGGGCTGAGGTTTGGCAAACGTCAAAAAGTCCGTTAAAATGCGCGTCAGCCGGTCGGTTTCTTCCAGAATAAACGTTACGACTTCTTTCTGGGTTTCCGTCAGATTTTCCGGTTGTTCCAGAAGTGTTTCGGCCGCCGTTTGAATCACACCAAGGGGATTGCGGATTTCGTGGGACACAATGGTAATCATTCGTCCCAAAGCCGCCAGCTTTTCAGCCTGAACCAGCTCGCGCTCCTTTGCCTGCACTTTTTGGATGGTCTGAACTCGCAGAATAGCCAGTGAAATCTGGCTGGCAAAAATTTCCAGCAATTCCAGCCAATCTTCAGAAAATTTTCTCTGTTTTGGCAAAGAGGACAAAAACACGAGTCCCAGCACACTTTTCTCGCCAATCAGCGGCAAGATGAGCGCTGCATCAGTGAAGGGTGATTTGCCCCTTTCTTTTGGAGAAAGTAGATTCAGCAGTTCCTCCCTCTCAAGGGGCGTTTTTTTCTTTTTAACCCATTCAATCAGCCGATCACCTTCAAAAAACTCAATCTTTTTTCTCCAGCCAACAGTGCACACTGATCGATACCGCCCAATAGCCTGATCATCCGAAATCATAATCAGCACCTTTGGAAAACCAATTTCCTTAGATAAAAAACCGGATATTTTGCACACCAGATGGGTCTGATCTACGCAGCGCAGTAATTCCCGCTGAAACGAACTCATGCGGTCGCGCATTTGAAAATATTCCTTAAAAAATAATTGATCCAAAAATGTACTGACAACCTTCTCCAATGGACGCAGGAGAAACACAAAAATGACTATGAGTCCGCCTTCAATCAGGCTGGACGTAACTCCGTAGGCCAGGGCTAACAAGTGAGCAATGTTTTTAATTAGTAAAATATAGATTGACAGAAGAATACCTGTTACAACAAAATAGGTTAAACTTTTTGAAATAAGCAGGCGAATGTTCAATAGCTTAACCTTGAAAATGGCCGCCGCGAAGAACAGACTGATCAGAATTGTGTAGGAGCTTCCCAGAAAATAGAATATTTTCCCAGCGGAGAAAAACAGACGAGACAGCCCAACTAAAATCCCAATCAAAAAAATAAGACCAACGCCGATAATCAGATATTTTATTTTCAATTGCTCACGGGCAGGCACCCTTTTCCTGAGGGCACGGGTAAGATTCAAAACACCCCAGCCGTACCACAGGAAGCTGTAGGCAACGATCAGCGATACCCGCACCAAACCCAGAATGCTACGAATGTTAAACGAATAGTAGCAAATATTGTCCAATTCCGGGATGCGGTGAATTTGAATGTGGGTACCCCAAATAGAGATCAAAAATAAAAATAGCGGAATGCTGTAGATGGGAATGAGTTCTAATTTTTCCAGAAGCGGCAGGTGAATACGGCGTGGGAAAATCAGACTAAAATGGAGGAAAAAGGCCGGCGATAGAAACATGCCAAAGAGGATCAAGCGAATTCCCCAGAGGGTAACGGCATCCAGGCGACTGATAATCATGATAAATTCGCCCAGATTCCAGATGGCAAAAGAGAAAACAAAAAGACCAAACAGGCGGTTCATCAATCGGCGTGGATTGTAAAGAAAAACGAAAATGGCAAGTGTCAGATTAATGACAAATGCCAGGCTTACCGGCAGCGCAAAAATCGTCACTTTTCCTACCTGATGGTGATGTTAGAATCTTAAACATATCG
>CAZMRE010000308.1:0-2926 GCA_964568545.1 uncultured Deferribacteres bacterium
TGGGTAGACGGTTTTCAATTTTTCAGCTATGGAACCTGGCGCGATTACAATTATTGGGACGACGCACGGAAATTGTTTTTCCAGAATAAAACAAAAGTTCGGGCAACGGCCTTGATTGACAGCATTCCGCCTGATCCGCCAATACTCACCCTGGCAAAAATTGACTCGATGAATTATCGAATTACCGTTACCCCCCCGACATCGATTACGGTCAATCAGCGGTTTGCCATATATCGCTCGGAAGATGATGTCCTTGATGTGAACAATGATCCGATTGTCGGACTTCGATTTGGAATGGATACGGTCTCTGTGACCGACCATATTACCGGTCTTCAGGACTTTAACGGCCGCTATCGCTATTTTGCCACCACTCTGGATCGCTATTGGAATGAATCGACGATCTCCAATGTGGAATTATCAGAGCCCGTGCCCTCTTTCCCTCCTCAGGTTGTTTCCACGAGTCCGGCAGAAGGTGATTCCATTCCAATTACACAGGCTATTCAACTTTCTTTTTCAAAGACGATTGATACCCTGTCTTTTCGCCAAGGGATTCAATTTGATCCGTCAGTGGACGAGTTGACAATCCGGTGGTCAAACGATCTGAAAAGCGTGATGATTTCTCCCCAAAATTATTTTAAGATGGGAACCGGGTACACACTTTCGGTAACGCCAACGGTAACAGATGTTAATGGAAGATCGATTGATGGGAATGGAGACGGCAGGCCTGGCGATGCGTTTCAATTGCATTTTAAGACATTTAGTAAAGATATTTATCCGCCTCGAATTGTTGCTTCGTTTCCCGCAAAATCCCCTTACCAAACGCAAGTGGATGTCGAAACGCCGCTAACCGTTGTTTTCAATGAATTGATTGATCCGAAAACAGTATCGGATACGACCGTCTTTTTGTATGAGGCGGGACAAAAGATCGTGCCGATGGATTACCAATTATCGGCAACCAACGGACAGTCGGTTTTGAGTATCAAGTCCTATGACGAGCTTCTCCCCGAAACGGTGTACACAATTCTCCTAACCACAGGCATAACCGACACAAGCGGAAATCACCTGGAGAAAAGGCTGATAATCAATTTTAGGACGGCAGATTATCACTATTACCAGATGGAATCGATTGATGATTTTACTTATCCTGGAGATTGGAAACAGCCGGGATACAGCGGCTCTACCGTGGGGATTAATGTGCCCGAATGTGAATTTGGCTTTACGCGAAGCGTCTATTTGCCGGCTTCTGCGACGCGTCCTATTCAGCGGCGGGCAGCTTTTCTTAAATATGCATGGGATATCACTCAATCGGAGCACCTCATTCGTGAATATTTGGGCGGCGGCGCGCCCCGAAGTGTGGTTTTCGATACGTCCTTTGTTCTTCAGGTTTACCTGTACGGCGATGGCAGTGGGAATAAATTCAGGTTTTGTTTAGATGAAGGCAATGAATCATCCTGGCCTGCACACGAGGTTTCCCAGTGGGTTACAATCGACTGGGTTGGTTGGCGCCTGGTACAATGGAAACTCAGCGATCCGAACACCGTGGGTAGCTGGATCGGAAATGGAATCCTGGATGGCACCCGCTACCGAATCGATAGTTTTCAATTGACGATGGGCGACAATGGGCCTGTTAGTGGCTTGCTTTATTTTGACAATCTTCAAATCGCCAAACGCACAACGGCGCCGGTTGAAGTCAGGGAAAATTCCCAATTTGCTCCGGTTGCATTTCAGTTGGAACAGAATTACCCGAATCCGTTTAATCCGTCAACCACGATCGAATATTCCGTGCCTCAAAAGAGCTTTGTGAAATTATTCATTTACAATGTGATGGGTAAGCGCGTGGCTGAGCTTGTGAATCAGGTGGTAGAGCCGGGACGCCACCGAGCGGTCTTTCAAGGGCAGGATTTTGCTTCGGGAATTTACTATTACCGAATGATTTCCGACGGCCGGATGTTTACACGAAAAATGATACTGACAAAATAGACCGATTTTGTTGAATGTAGGTCGACGAGCCACGTCGACCTACGAACCAAAATTCCCCGCATTTGCCAACGGTCGTTGAGCTTGTCGAAACGACCATGGCAAAACGCTAAACCACAACTCTCACGAATCAAAGAAATTCCAATTGCGCATTTGCGGCATGTTCTAAAAAACAAGGTGTTGGTTTAACGGGAGGCCACGTGAAATTGCGTCGGCGGTATTTGCGATATTTGCTGTGAATCCAAAAAGTCCCGAACCCAGGTTTGGATTTCGTCCCGAACTGTTTTGAAAACGGCCAGGATTTCTTCTTCCGTGCTGGTAGCTTCGGCCGGATCCACGAAACTGTGGTGGAGCGTTTGCCTGGCGCCCGGGAAGAAGGGACATTCTTCTTTGGCCTTGTCGCATACCGTGATGACAAAATCAAATTTCTCGCCGTAGAATTCACTGATGGATTTTGATCGGTGGTGAGAAATATCAATTCCGATTTCCGCCATCGCCCGAATGGCAAATGGATTAACATGTGCCGGGTGCGTACCGGCGCTTTGAGCCTCGACCTTGCCCTCGCCGTGTGTGTTAAAAAACCCCTCGGCCATTTGAGAGCGTGCCGAATTTCCGGTGCAGATCACCAAAATTTTCATTTTATTGAATCCTCTTAGATGTTGAGGAGCAAGAATCAAAGAAGCCTAAATTTCTATTTCAAATCTCCTGCACTTTTAGGATGCCGGAGATTTTTCAGAATCCAAACTAAATATAATCCATTGCGGGTGCGAATTCAACTAATAATGAATCGCAATAAAAGAGTGATATTCATTTAAAAAGAAAGAAACAAACCACATAATTTATAAGCTTTTGCCACCAAAACACTAAAACACGAAGGATATTGCGATTAGGGCGTTTGGTAATTTTAACCCAGATTCGGAATATCCCTAAAATTTTCATGTCATTGTGA
>CAZMRE010000309.1:0-2912 GCA_964568545.1 uncultured Deferribacteres bacterium
CGCTACAGCGACAATCCGAAAACAAAAAATGTGGTTGAACATCTTAAAGTGGAAAAGGGAATCAATTCACAAACAAATTTAAAACTGCAATTTAATAAAAATGTAAATATGCTTTCCAAACTCCAATTGTTCTACAATATGAGGCGGTTAAAAGATGTGGACTGGCGTTTTGAGAGCCAGATCAGTTCCAAATTAGCCCGTTATTTTTCGGTGAATTTTAATTTGTATCTGATGTATGATCGGGATATTACAACCCACACCCAGATTAAACAAACCCTTTCAATGGGATTTACCTATAACTTTTTCTAATATTAGTGTCTCTGAGCCAATTTCAAGCAGTTAAATCTCCCGACAGACCCTTTGCACCGAACCAAAATTGATGAAAAGTTTCATCTTTTTGCATTGTTACAAAAAAATAATTTCCTTTTCGGATTATTTTTAATATATTTTTAGGTAATTTTTGGATGAATCTGAATTATGATTTGTGACCGGGAAGTTATTCGGGTTTTGAAAAATGTGTTGTTGCAGTTTGTTGATCAGTGAAATTAACAAAAGACTTTTGAGGCCTAAGGAGAATCAAGAATGCCGATAAAACGAGTGGGAATCATTGGTGGTGGAACAATGGGTCGCGGAATTGCGCAGACCGTTGCCGCTAAAGGAATTGATGTTTACTTAGTGGAGGTTAACCGGGAAGCTCTGAATGAAGCCATCCAAGGGGTCAGTCAAAATATAGATGCCGAGATTGCCAAGTGGGGAATGACGGAAAGTGACAAAAGGGCCATTATGGCAAGGATTCATGGAACAACTCAGTTAGATGAACTAAAAAGGCGCAAGGTTGATCTCATTATTGAGGCCGTGCCAGAGGAAATGGCCGTTAAGAAAAGAGTTTTAGGGGAAATCGATAAATTTTGCACCAGGGATATTCTGTTTATTACAAATACGGCAACGCTGAGTATTACAGAAATTGCGGCGGATTTACACCGGAAAGACCGTGTAATTGGAATGCATTTCTTGAATCCGGTTCCTAAAACGGCTCTGGTGGAAATTGTGCGCGGCTTGTCCACATCGGATAAAACTTTTGAAGAAACCAAGAATTTTGCCCATGACATTGGAAAAACGCCTGTTGAGGTATTTGAATATCCCGGTTACATCACCGCCCGTGTAATTGTTCCCTTCTTAAATGAAGCCATGTATGTTCTAATGGAAGGTGTGGCTTCCGCAGATGATATTGATACAGCCATGCGGTTGGGCTTCAATTTTGGAATTGGCCCGTTAACCCTGATTGACCAGATTGGCCTGGACGAATTACTGCTCTGGATGGAATCGCTTTTCCATGAATTGGGTGAACTAAAATATCGCCCTTGTCCCTTGCTGCGAAAATTGGTGCGAGCCGGTTATTTGGGGAAAAAGGTAAGAAAAGGAATTTTTGAATACGATGAGCATGGGCATAAGATTCCCGGCAAATCGTCTGTATTGATCCGGCATTAAATAGTTGATCTAATTGCTGAAATTGATTTTGGGAGCTTTGATATGAAAATATTGGTTTTGAATTGTGGAAGTTCTTCGGTTAAGTATCAGTTAATCGATTCGGATAAAGAAAATGCTCTGGCAACTGGGCTTGTAGAACGAATTGGAATGAGCGGCGCATCGCTAAAACAAACCCGCTTTGATGGAGATAGGCTTCATTACGTAGGTGAGATTCTGGATCACACAATGGCAATTGAAAATGTGCTGGCAGTTTTGATGTCGCGAAATCACGGCGTGATCAAAGATCGCAAAGAGATTGACGCCGTTGGTCATCGTGTGGTACACGGGGGCGAAAAATTCAAGGAATCCGTTTTGATTACGCCCGAAGTAATGGATACGATTAAGGATTGTATCGATTTGGCGCCATTGCACAATCCCCATAATATTAAAGGTATTCAGGCTGCTCAACGTCTTTTGCCCAATATTCCGCAGGTGGCTGTGTTCGACACCGCCTTTCACCAAAAAATGCCTCCTCATGCGTACATGTACGCCTTGCCATATTCTCTTTACCGAAAATACAGCATTCGGCGGTACGGATTTCATGGAACATCGCATCATTACGTGTCTCACGTAGCTGCAGAGATGATCGGCAAGCCGTATGACCAATTACGGATCATCACAGCACATCTGGGGAATGGGTGTAGTATGGCTGCCATTCAAAATGGAAAATCAATTGACACCTCTATGGGGTTTACTCCGGTTGAGGGTTTGGTTATGGGAACCCGCTCCGGAGACATCGATCCGGCCATTATTCTGCATGTGATGGGTCAGGAAGAACTCACCCTAGCGCAGGCGAATACACTTCTCAATAAACACAGTGGATTGTGGGGGATTTCCGGCATTTCCAGCGATGCGAGAGAAATTATTGAGGAGGCTGAAAATGGTAACAAGCGCGCACAACTGGCTCTGGATGTTATGACCTACCGGATTAAAAAATACATCGGCGCATACACCGCCGCCATGGGTGGATTAGATATTCTGGTTTTTACGGCCGGAATTGGTGAAAATGCGCCAGTTGTTCGGGAAATGGCCTGCAAAGGATTGGAATTAATGGGATTAAAGATTGATCCCGATAAGAATAAGCAGGCTGTAAAAAGACGAATGGAAATTAGTACAAAAGATTCCAAGGCCAAAGTTTATGTGATCCCAACGAATGAAGAATTGGTTATTGCAAGGGATACACGGGACATCGTTTTGGCGACCAAAAAGAGCTAAATTCTCTTGTATAAAAAAGACTTGATTTTTATAAATATTATTATGTAAATTAAAGTTTTAGTTATTGTTCTGTCCAGGGTGTTTTTGAGTATTTTTATGGAACACCCACCAAATCAGGATGTGGCGATTCTCCAATCGCCAGAAGGAGGCTTTCTATTCATGAAACATTT
>CAZMRE010000310.1:0-2906 GCA_964568545.1 uncultured Deferribacteres bacterium
GAACCAAGTGTTGGGATAATCAATCGGCCTTCTGCCGTTACCGGAATCTGAAAAGCCTTTTGAATATCACCCCAAATAACCACGGAGAAGATATCGCCAGGCCCAACAATGTAGGTTTTCGGATCAACCGGCTTTTCGAAGGCCTGTTCCATCAATTTCAGTTGGATTTCCTGAAATGAAAGCTCTTCTTTAGTTTTTTCAGGCATCTGTTGTGGTTGTTGGAATGCATTCTTTTTCTGCTTTTGCGTGGGAGTCATTTGAGCCTGCGCAAAGGCCGGCAGAATAAACAATCCTAATAAAAAAATCGACCAGATAAAATAGCTAATTTTATTCATCATTTAATCTTAATCTCCATCACCCAAAACACGACCGCTCCCGAGACGAACGATTTTTTCACGTCCGTTTTTGACGTGCTTTGTGGCATTTCGGGTATCGACTACCAATTTGGCGTGGTCTACAATAAAATCATAATCGTAATCCGAATGGTCTGTAGCAATCACTACACAATCCACCAAACCCAGCAGATCAGCCGTCAATTTCTGGGAATGGTAGGCTTTGCCATTCATTTTCAGTTCCGGAACATACGGATCATTGTACATGACGTAGTTCATGCCCTTGCTTTCTAAAATCTCAAAAATCTTCAGGGCCGGTGAATTTCGAACATCATTTACATCTTTCTTGAACGCAGCACCCAACAGCAGAACCTTGGCATTGGTCAACGGAACGCCGTGTTCGCTCAATGCGTGAACAATCAAACCGTACACGTAATAGGGCATGCTTTCATTTGTCTCTGCAGCTAATTCGATAAAACTTGTGTGGAAATCGTATTCCCGCGCTTTCCACGACAGGTAGTACGGATCGACCAAAATACAGTGTCCGCCAATCCCGGGGCCCGGGTAAAAGGGCATAAAGCCAAAGGGTTTGGTAGCCGCTGCGTCAATGACTTCCCACATGTCAATATTGCCCATTCGGTCACAAAGCGTGGCTAATTCATTTACAAGCGCAATATTTACACTTCGGAAAATATTTTCCAGCAGTTTGGTCATTTCTGCCGCTTTTGGTGAAGAAACCACGTGGACATTTTGGGTCACTTGACCAATCACCGCCCTGGCCATTTCTGTGCACTTGGGAGTTACTCCACCCATAACAATCGGCGTGTTCTTGGTATTAAAATCGGTTCGTCCCGGGTCAATGCGTTCGGGAGAAAACGCCAGATAAAAATCTTTTCCAACCTTCAATCCGGTTTCTTCCAGAATGGGTTGGACTACTTTTTCGGTGGTTTCCGGAAAGGTTGTGCTTTTCAGAATCACCACCTGTCCTTTGCGAAGGTTGGGTTTGATTGCATTTGTGGCATCCACAATGTAGGAAATATCCGGCTCCTTATTTCGATTAAAAGGCGTGGGCACGCAGATAAACATGGCGTCCAGCTCCCCTACCTGATCATAACTGGTGGTTGCCCTGAAGAGCCCTTTTTCAACCACTTTTTTCAATTTCTGGTTACTTACATCAGCAATATAATTTTGCCCCTTATTGAGAAGATCAACTTTTGCGGGATCGTTGTCAATTCCCAGTACCTGGAATCCATGATCGGCAAAATCCGTTGCCAGAGGAAGTCCGACGTATCCCAACCCAATAATGCCGATTTTGGCTTCCTTCTTATTCAATTTTTCTTTCAGATCCATTTCCATGACCCCTTTCAATCGTCAATTTTATAATGAGCTTTGTAGAATTTAAGATACTCACCGCTTTTTAATTTTTCCCACCACCAACGATTTTGCACGTACCAGTCAATAGTGTTATCCATGCCTTCTTCAAATGAAACCGAAGGCTTCCATCCTAATTGCTTTATTTTATCCCAATTTAGGGAATACCGTCGATCATGCCCCAATCTATCTTTCACAAAGAGTATTAGATTGGAAGGCTTATCGAGTTTTTTTAGAATATAGTCAGTAATTTCAAGATTATTTTTTTCATTCCCGGCTCCGATATTGTAAACTTCCCCGATTTCCCCGCGGTTTAATGCCAGATCGATGGCGCTGCAATGATCTTCCACATAAATCCAGTCACGAACGTTTTTGCCATCTCCATAGATCGGAAGTTTTTTATCTTCCATTGCATTGGTTACAAAAAGCGGAATGAGCTTTTCCGGATATTGATACGGTCCAAAATTATTGGAACATCGGGTGATAATAACAGGCAAATCGTAGGTGACAAAATAGGAATATGCCAGCCGATCGGCGCCGGCTTTGCTGGCCGAATAAGGACTGGAAGGCATGAGGGGATCGGTCTCTTTGAACGATTCACCCAGCGTACTGCCATAAACTTCATCGGTACTGATCTGAACAAATTTCTCGATGCCATATTTCCGGGCGGCTTCGAGAAGAACAAACGTACCAAAAACATCCGTCTGAATGAAATCATCCGGTCTGCCGATGGAACGATCCACGTGGCTTTCGGCGGCAAAATTTACCACCACATCGCTTTCTTTTACCAAAGGTTCAACAATATCCGTATGGCAGATATCTCCCTTTACAAACTGGTATCGCGGATTATTTTCGATATCTTTCAGGTTGTCTAAATTCCCGGCGTACGTTAATTTGTCGATATTGGTGATTTCAACATCCGGATATTTTTTCAGAAGATAACGAATAAAATTGCTTCCGATAAAACCTGCTCCCCCGGTCACCAAAAAATGTTTCATAAATGGAAAAGCCTCCTTTTGGCAATCCAATAACCACCACATGTAAATTCGGTGGGTGTTCCCTCAACCACTTAAAAGTAACCCAATCAAGAAAAGGCTTAAAAATTAATTTACATAATAATAATGCTAAAAATCAAGTCTTTTTTATCCAAAGGAATTTAGCCATTTTTCGCGGCCAAAACAATGTTGCGCGTATCTCTTGCAA
>CAZMRE010000311.1:0-2905 GCA_964568545.1 uncultured Deferribacteres bacterium
CATGACCGGCGAAGCACAATCGACGGCAGCAGCGAGGGCTTAATTGCCCACGAGCTGGCTCACCAATGGTGGGGCGATTTGCTTACCTGCCGGGACTGGACAAGTGCCTGGCTTAATGAGGGATTCGCTACATATTTTGCCTCTCTTTGGACAGAGCACTCCAGAGGACGGGATGCCCTGGACATTGACATGCGAAATGCCGCCAAAACCTACATGGCAGAAGATTCAACCAGCTACCGCCGCACATTGAATTGGTACCGGTACAAATATCCGATTAACATGTTTGACCGACACGCTTACCAGAAGGGCGCCTGGGTGCTTCATATGTTGCGCTATGTGGTGGGCGATGAGCTTTTCTGGAAGGGCCTCAATTATTACGCTCTCACAAATGCCAAAAAACTGGTGGAAGCCTTTGACCTAAAAAAGGCTTTTGAAGACGCAACCGGCAAAAATCTCTATTGGTTTTTTGACGAATGGGTTTACTCCGGCGGCTACCCCAAATTTGACATCACCAAAAGCTGGGTGGATTCCCTGCACGCACTGGCCTTGCACGTGAAGCAAACACAAGTAGGTGATACCCTGACAACCGTTTTCCGAATGCCGGTTCGTATTCAAATGATTGCGGGGAATCACCAGCGGACAGCCACAGTAAATCTGGCTACGGCCGACACCACATTTTACCTACATTGCGTCCAAAATCCCGATCTTGTGCTATTTGATCCGGGAGATCACATTCTGAAAGAGGTAAATTTCAAGAAAAGCAAAAATGAATGGCTGCTTCAATTGGTAAAAGCAAATCACGCCGTTGACCGATTGGATGCCCTTGATGCGCTTAAAAAGAATTTCAAAGACGACAAATCTGTTCAGGAAGCCATTGCTACGCGCCTGAAGGAAGACTCATTCTGGGTGCTTCGCCGGGAATCGGCCCGTTTCCTGGGCGAGGTTCACCCCAAATGGGCCGAGGCAGAGCTGGTTCAAGCCATGCACGATCCCAAAAGCCGTGTGCGCGCTGAAGCCATTTCAGCACTGGCCAATTACAAAGACTCAACTCTTGTTGCCAAAATTCAAGAGACTTTTCAATCAGATTCCAGTTACGCGGTTCAATCCGCAGCCATTCGGGCCATTGCCAAGTTGGACTCCACCCACGCACTGCCGTTTCTCAAAAAGGCTCTCACAATGGATTCCTACAATGAGCAGATTCGTAAAGCGGCTGTTCGAGCTCTGGCCAGTCTCAAAACGCCGGAGGGCGTGGACATTATGCTTCCCTACGGAAGCCTGAATTATCCCGCCACGCTGCGAATGTCGGTTTTGCGGGCTGTGGGGCGAATCGGCAAAAAGAACCCAAAGGTAGTTCCATTTTTGATTGAACATCTCAAGGATCCCTCTAACTGGGCACGCCGCCAGGCAGCTTTTACACTATCCCGAATCGGAGATGAGCAAGCCATCACCCCATTGGAAGAAGCCATAAAGAATGAAATTGATCCGAGAGTCAAAAAGTCAATGGAGATTTCACTAAAGCATATAGAGGCCAAAAAAGAGGAAAAAAAGAAATAAAAAAATTGAAGCCACGGAGCCCAGAGATAAACTTAATTTTTTGGGCGCACTATTCTTCGAACTCTGTGCGCTCTGTGGCTTTTGATTTGCACATTCGCGGCAATCGAATCTGTGTCTGGAACTATTGTTTTAAAAGCAGGTTTTCCCAAAAAACCTTTTCTAATTCCGGAGGATAGAACACCAAAAATAATTACGAGGTCCATGGTCGAATCAATTCTTTTAGGCTTCGCTTTTCTACATCCGGCAAAGGATTATCCAACTGATATTTTTTCAAAACCTCGCAGAATGCAATCCAGATAAAAGACGTTGCCAACCCGAGAGTTAAAAGAAAATAAATGACCCCCGTGTACAAGCCGATAAAAATTAAGGCGATAAAAATAAACAACATGGTAAGTGAAACCTTAAGATTGTCGAAACAAAGAATCCAGGCCTTTTTAAATGACCGTTTAAGAGATTCCTGAAAATAAACTTTTGTTGGAAGAACCCACAAACTGTACATCAGGTAAATAATTGCAAACCAAAAGATTGCCGTTGAGAGCCATTCCGTAAGACGACTTCCCTGATGGAAATTCTTGTAAAAATAAATATTTGCTGCAATAACCAAAAAAATCACCAGCAAAAGGCTTCCGTACCCAAACGCCCATTTCCAATTTTGATGAATATCCTGCCGCCATTCCGCAAATGAGTAAGATTGATCGCCAAATAATTTCGCAACGCTGACAAAAATCATGCTAAACGCAAATCCAGCGCCAATGATGGTCATGCTGAGAATTGCATACACAAAATTAAGCAGGATTAGCCATCCTATGTGGTCGTAGGAGAGCCAAAGCCATTTTTTGAAAATTACTGCAAGAGATATTTTTGGAGATTCTTCAATCATTTAGATTTTGAATTCTTTTTTATTTTCTCATTTTGATTTTAATTTCCATTTACAAACTTAATCAGCGATCGAAAAATGCACCATTCGCATGAATGAAGTAAAAACCCTTCATTTCTGCACCGCATCTTCTTTTCAGATTGCATTGAATTTGGTCTTTTTTCTAAAATAAAATAGAAATTTTTTGGCAAGAATCAAAGCAAAATTTTGGTGAAATAAATTCCGTACGAATCGCCACTGACGAACTGGCGCTAAAATGGAATTCCCACAAGGCTGCTACCAAATAAAAAACCCTGCCATTAGAAATAACAGGGTTTCGGGTGGGCGGTACTGGATTTGAACCAGTGACCTCTTGCATGTCAAGCAAGTACTCTAACCAACTGAGCTAACCGCCCGGGTAAAAAATAAAAAAGCGCCTATTTCTGACGCCAAATACGTGTACCGAGGGCCGGAATCGAACCGGCACGGGCTAAA
>CAZMRE010000312.1:0-2903 GCA_964568545.1 uncultured Deferribacteres bacterium
TCTTCGGGCAAAATGTATTCGTGCAGCAAATGCTTCCACCAAATAGCCGTTTCCAGTTTTTGGCCGTACCAACCGGTCAGTCGAGCAGCAAAATCAAGATAATCCAATTGAGAGCCGTTTCGTTGAATGCTGGCTTGAGCCTTTTGAATCAGTGCGTGGACGTCGTTAGCAGTATTTCGACACGCGACGCTTTGTTGGAGAAGGTCGCCAGAAGATTCAGAAGTTGGGGCAAATGGGTGCCTCCAGATGGCCCGATATTGAATGTGAGATGCCGTTCCTGAAAGAAGGGTGTAGGCCGATTGAATCTGTGGACAGGTACAGCCGTAAAATTGTCTGGTAAAGGTGCCCTGAAAATCTTCCGGGTCGGATCCTTTGGGATTCCAGGCACAGGCGGCGGCGTACCCAAAGCCTAACCAATCCAATTCCTTAAAATTAGCGCCGCCGTAGTCGCCCCAGGTAGAAACAATCGATCCGAGAGCGCCGTAAAGAACTCCTTTTTGGGTGTAGTATTTAATATTCACCAAGGCTTTGGTAAAATTCGGGAAAATCCGACTCCAATCACTGACACCCGGTGAAATGAGAAACTTACGGCCGGTGCGCTCAAAAAGCTCCACACTGGGGAAATCATCTGACGCGTGGTAGTGCCAATCCATGATAATAATGTCCTTGGGCAGTTGCGTAAGAATTTCAGGGTTTTTGAGAATAATATCCCCGTACATGATCATGGTTTTGCCCTGTTTTTTCAACATCTGGTAAAGCTTTTTGTAGTGATCGGCGTGTACTACGGCTGTGTTGTAGCGTTCAACGAAGGGCTTTGAATTTCCCTTTCCCACATCCCAGGATTCGTCTAATCCCGCATGAAAGTAGGGGGATTTCCACAGAGATGCCTGCTCCCGGATGATATTCCGGAGGAAGGTGTAGGTTTCCGGATTGGTGGTACTGAGCGATGCTGCACCGGGGAATTCTGCCAGATGTTCGAATTTCGGCTGGATCAGAATGTTTTCGCAATGCCCTAACAATTCAAAAATGGGGATGACCTGGACGAAATACTTCCGGGCGTAATCCTGCAATTCTCGCACCTCTTTTGGCGTGAGCCGCCCGCGATTTTTCCCGATGGACGGGTATTTCTTGCTGGTGAACAGATCCTCCATGTAGGGCATATAGGTATTCATTTTGTAGGAAGCACAGAAACGAATGATTTTTTTCATTTCTTTTATTGTTGGAACCTGCCCGCGTGCCATGTCATCGGAAATTCCGCGAAATTTGAGCGTCGGCCAGTCCAGAATTTGAATGGCTTGCAGGGTACCGTTATTTGATTCCCGAATGAGTTGCACCAGCGTGGCCACTCCGTAAAAAAGTCCCGGATCGGTTTTCCCGAGGATTACTATTTCCTTTGGATCGATTTGAAGAAGATAGCCCTCGGGCGCCATTTCCGGGCGAAAAGACAGGTTGTGGTGTTTCAACCAGTCCCGGCCGTTTGGTGAATCCGCTTTCATTAAAACAATGGCTTTTTGTCCGGTTGGAAGGGTCTGACGGGTTGGAATGGAAATCTTCAATTTGGTTTGAAGTGCTTGTTTGAGAAGATTGACGGCCGTGTCCGTTGGGTGAATGGTTTTCGAACTTAGAACCAGGACAGTTTCCGAATTAATGGAAAAACTTCCGGATCGGTAATGCCACTCTTGGGGCACGGGCAGCACACCCGGGTCTTTTGCGGAATGTTTTGTTTGCGCTTGTCCCAACGATACAATCAAAAAGGTCAAAAAAATCAGCCAGAAAAAATGAACGTGTCGCATAATGCCTCCATTTAATAAATTTGAAAAAACCGTGTTTGCAGGATATTTCGCCACAATAAATTGTTGTGATTGTTCAAGCCAATTGAAGAATATAAATGGCCCTTTTGTACGATATCATTACCAGTTAAATCTTCGTCTTTTTTGCAAAAGAATTAGCCGCGAATGAGCGAATGGCATTTTTATTCGAGCAAAATTCGTGAATTTGTGGCGTAACTATTTTTGTAATTGCAGCTTGCAGCACTAAGCTTTTCTTGCACAATCATCATTATGGTGCTGAATTATTGATGCCGATCGTCAATCTTCAATCAATTCTCTTGCCCGACGGGTGGCCTCCACGATGGTTTTAATCAGGGTCACGCGAATGCCGCCCTCTTCCATCTGAAGAATCCCATCGATCGTGCAGCCGGCCGGTGTGGTTACCTGATCTTTCAAAAGAGCTGGGTGCTTGCCGGTCTCGAGCACCATTTTTGCCGCTCCGAGGGTGGTTTGTGCCACTAATTCCGTGGCAATATCCCGCGGCAGGCCAACCATCACGCCTCCTTCAGCCAGGGCTTCGATAATGATGAAAATAAAAGCCGGGCCGCTGGCGCTGAGGGCCGTTACGGCGTCCATGTGATGTTCATCAACGATCAGAGCGCGCCCCACAGAAGAAAAGATGGCTTTGGCTTTTTCCAGGTGTTTTGGCTGAGCCGATTTCCCGCCGCTCAGAGCGGTGATGCCTTCTTTCAAAAGAGCGGGGGTATTCGGCATGGCCCGAATAACCGGAACCGGCTTGCCAAGGATGCCTTCCATTTTTACTGTGGTTAGAGATGTTACAATTGAAATAAGTAGTTTGTTCTCGTTAAGTTCATCCCGAATCGATTCCAGCACCGGAATACTGTTTTGAGGTTTTACGCAGAGTAGAACGGTGTCTGCTTCCCGAACGGCTTTGGCATTGTCGAGAGTGGTCTCAATGCCATATTCCTTGGCGAGGTAATCAACGCGTTCGGCATGTTTGGCTGTTGCAATAAATTGTTCCTTTTTAACACTATTGGCATCCAACAGTGCACTGATTAAAATTTCCCCCATCTTTCCTGCTCCAATTACCGCAAATTTTCCTTTTGAAAGCAT
>CAZMRE010000313.1:0-2898 GCA_964568545.1 uncultured Deferribacteres bacterium
TCACGAATTTATTTTATCGATGTTAATAGAATTGAATTCGGCGTAATTTATGAAACTATCGGTTTTTGGAATACACCAAGAACATGTAAGAAAGCCAAATAATGATTTGCCGGATATAAAATCAAAAAGCAGAGAATTATCTGGCTTTTTTTGTAGAATTTTTGTATTTTCAAAAGAACAGAATTTTTAGAAAATCGCGCAGGCACAGGCGTAACACCTACGAACGCACCCATAAAGGGTGTGGGTGTTCAATTTTCAGAATCTTTGTGGCAAGAGTCTGTAAAAATACAGCCAAATATTTTAGGAGTAGAAAATGGGCATAAAAGTTTACAATACACTAACCAAGAAAAAAGAAAACTTCATTCCGCAACAGCAAGGCAAGGTGCGCTTTTACGCCTGCGGGCCCACGGTTTACGATTATTTTCATATCGGAAACGCTCGGCCGTTTGTAACCTTTGATGTATTCCGCCGCTATCTAATGTACCGGGGATTTCAGGTGCTGTACGTCCAAAATATCACCGATGTGGATGATAAAATTATCAAAAAGGCAAACGACGAGGGTGTTTCCACACAGGAGGTTGCCCAGCGCTACGCCCGTGCCTATCTTGAAGACCTCCAAAAATTACGCATTTTGCCGGCAGACGTCAACCCGCGTGCCACGGCTCACATTGACGAAATGATCGCCCTTGTAAAAAAATTGGTTGAAAAGGGCTTTGCCTACGAAATTGACGGCGATGTCTATTACGACGTGAGCAAATTCAAGGAGTACGGCAAGCTGTCAGGGAAAAAGATCGACGAACTCCAATCCGGTGCCAGAATTGAAGTGGACGAACGCAAGCATAATCCGTTGGATTTTGCTCTCTGGAAAGCTGCCAAACCGGGAGAACCCTGGTGGGACAGTCCCTGGGGCAAGGGGCGTCCCGGGTGGCACATTGAGTGCTCGGCCATGTCCATGAAATATCTGGGCGAAACGCTGGACATTCACGCAGGCGGCGAAGACCTGATTTTCCCGCACCACGAAAACGAGATCGCCCAGAGCGAAGCCGCCACGGGCAAGCCCTTTTCCCGCTACTGGCTGCACATTGGTTTTTTGCAGATTCGCGGCGAGAAAATGTCCAAATCCCTGGGAAATTTTCTCACAGCTCGGGAGGTCGTAAAACGACACAAACCGGAAGCCGTGCGACTTTTCTTCCTGCAAAAGCACTATCGCAGTCCCATTAATTACACGGAAGACATCCTCTCGGAAACGGAAAGCGCGCTAAATCGTCTCCTCAACATGCTCGAAAAAATTGAGAGCGCAGTTGGAAACACGAAATTTACGGGGATCGATTCGGAGCTGCTGACAGAAAGCGAAAAAAACGTTTGGGAGGCGGTTCAGGCCAACAAAAATCGTTTCCTCGAGGAAATGGACGACGATTTCAACACGGCCGGAGCCATTGGCCAGCTTTTCGAAATGAGTAAACAGGCCAACAAAATTCTGGAGAAAGAATCGCTCTCAGAAAGCGAGAAAGAAATTCTGGCGTTTGTACGGCGAACCTTTGAAGAGTTTGATGCCTTTTTGGGGCTGTTTGAACCCGGTGAAGAAGCAAGCGGGGTAGAAGAGGAGACCTTCAATCAAATGGTGGAACTGCTGTTGAATGTGCGCACGACGCTCCGCACGAAAAAAGAGTGGACACTGGCAGATGACATTCGCAACGGATTGGCAAAGTTGGGTGTTCAAATTGAAGACCACAAGGACGGAACAACCTGGAAAAAAGGAAACAAAAAATGAGGTGCAGTATCTGGGCTGTTTTGGCTTTTTCTATTTTACTAACCGTGTCCTGTGCAAAATCCGGCCATTTTGAAACGCTTATTTCGTTTTTTCGCAAGCCATTTTTTATCCTAAAAGATACAGAAAATGTGCAGATTGCGGCGATTCATTTTGAGCGTTCTGCCGGTGAGGGCGTCCAAATTCTGGGAGGCCGACACAGTGTGATTTCCAACTGTACATTTACCAATCTTGGTGGGCAAGCCGTGATGATTAAAGCGGGATTTGAAAACGGTGTTCAAAATTGTGAATTTTCTGATCTTGGCATGGGGGCCATTTTTTTGGATTCTGGAAATCGAAAAATCTTGACGCCTGGCAAGAGCTTTGTGGTGAATAATCACATTCATCTCTACAGCCAGTGGATTCGTACCGGCCAGTATGCCGTAAAACTTTCCGGCGTAGGGAATCGGGTAGCGCATAATTTAATCCACGATGCGCCGCACGAAGGGGTTTATCTGAGCGGAAACGATCACGTAACCGAGTACAACGGATTCACCACTTGTGTCAGGAAACTGGAGACGCCGGCGCTATCCACACGGGCCGCGATTACACCTGGCGAGGCAACGTAATTGGCTACAATTATTTTTACCACCCGGATGACCCCGAGGTAAAGAAACTTTTTGCAGATAATTGAATTATTTCGGACAAGGATTCGGTTTTTGCGGAGTTAAAGCGAGGTGATTTTCAGATCAAAAAAGGGGTCAATTCTGTGTTCGCGAGGATTCAACCCCATTTCCATGGATAAGATTGGGTTGAAGTAGGCGTAGGCTTTATGCCTGCGAAAGCATCCTTTTTGTACCATCACTCTGATGAATTAAAACAAATTTTAATTGAAACTTTTCCAGGTCATTTTTCGTTTCAAGAGTTGTTTGATTTTTTCCCGTAAAATTATTTTTTTTAGAGTGTAAAAATTAGAAATATTTAAAATTTTACTTGACATTTGGCGAAAAATTATTATATTATTAAGCTGTATTTTCAAGGGAATAATATAACTTTTTTTTATTTTAAATGGATTTTACCTTTTAATAATCAATACGTTGCCGATGTAGCTCAGTTGGTAGAGCAGCTGATTTGTAATCAGCCGGTCGGAG
>CAZMRE010000314.1:0-2891 GCA_964568545.1 uncultured Deferribacteres bacterium
CTGCACCCATTTTGATCACGCAAGCGACCATGTACCCCGACGGACGGCTGGTTCCGGTATTGTTAAAAGGGATCGACCCCAATCAAAATATTTTACAAATACCCGCAGCAGCGTTAAAAGATTCGGCTGCCTGCTGCGAGCTTCCTGCCTTAATCGGGGAACGAATGGCCGAAAGCTCACATCTACAAAAAGGGGATTTTGTAACGCTTCGGTGGCAGGATGTTTACGGAGCCTTTGATGCGGCCGATGCCAGGGTTGTTCAGTTGATGCGAACCCCGGTTTCTACGATTGACAACGGACAAATTTGGATTCCGCTGGATTCTCTCCGCGAGATGCTGCAAGCCCCGGGAGAGGCCACGATTGTGGTCCTGGCGCCAGGCGTGGAACCGCCTGCCCCCATCCCCGAGTGGGAATTTAAAAGCCCGAATTTTCTGCTGAGTGATGTGCGGGAAATTGTGCAGGCAAAATCCGTTTCCTCGGGAATTTTTTATTTCTTTTTGCTGGTACTGGCGCTTCTGGCAATTTTTGACACGCAGGTGCTTTCAATATTTCGGCGCCGCAAAGAAATTGGTACCCTGATGGCTCTCGGCATGACGCGCAGCGAAGTGATCCGACTTTTTACAATTGAAGGCGCTTTTCACGGAATTCTGGCTCTGATTTTTGCAGCCATTTACGGAATTCCCATTTTGATTTACTTCAAAAACAACGGAATTCCTTTGCCTTCTTACACCGACAGCTACGGAATAGCGCTTAGCCAGAAATTGGTCCCAACCTACGGAGTTGGGCTTGTTCTGGGAACAGTGCTCATTATCTTAATTGCCGTGACCGTGGTGAGTTTTTTGCCCACGCGCCGGATTGCCAAACTCAAACCGACAGATGCGCTGAGAGGAAAATGGTCATGATTCATTTCTTGATAAAAGGATTGCTGCGGGATCGGTCACGGAGTTTTTTGCCCGTGACGGTTGTAATCATAGGCGTGGCGCTCACCGTTTTGTTGTACAGTTGGATTGAAGGAGCCGTTAACGATATCATTCGGGTCAATGCCTCATTTTACACGGGCCATGTGAAGATTATGACCCGCGGCTACGCACGGGAGATCGACCAGCTTCCCAATGATTTTGCCCTTGTGGGCGTGGACACGCTGCTGGCCGATTTGCATCGGAGCGATCCCAAAATGACCTGGGTTCCACGCATCCGATTTGGAGGGTTGCTGGACATTCCCGATCAAAAGGGCGAAACCCGCGTACAGTCACCGGTCATGGGAATGGGGGTTGATTTGCTATCGCCTCAATCGCCGGAAATTCAAATACTGAATCTGAAAAGGGCTCTGGTGCGAGGCCGGTTGCCGGAGACTCCCACGGAAATGCTCATTAGCGACAATCTTGCCAGAAAGTTACGGCTGCCACTGGGAGCCTCTGCCACGTTGATCAGCAGCACAATGGATGGTAGTCTGGCTATGCAGAATTTTACGGTCGTTGGAACCATTCGGTTTGGTGTGCGTGCCCTGGATCAGAAGAGTATTTTGGTTGATTTGAGGGGCGCACAGGAGGCACTGGACATGGAGAATGCCGCCGGAGAAATTCTTGGTTTCTTCCCGAATTTTATCTATCGTCAAAAACAGGCTGTCCGGATGACGCAGCGCTTTAATGAGCGATTTTCCCGCAAAAACGATGAGTTTTCCCCTGAAATGCTGACCCTGGCAGAACAAAACAATCTGGCGGATATGTTGTCTATGGTCAATCAGGCGTCCGGCATTATTGTGGCCATTTTTATTTTTGCGATGTCAATTGTGCTGTGGAATGCCGGACTAATGGCCGGGTTGCGGCGTTACGGCGAAATCGGCGTCCGTCTGGCGATGGGAGAGGAAAAAGGGCATATTTACCGAACCATGATTTATGAATCGGCTGTTATCGGCGCTGCAGGATCCGTGATTGGGACCGGAATTGGTTTGGCGGCGGCTTACTATTTGCAGTCACATGGTTTTGACATGAGTTCAATGTTGAAAAATTCAAGTGTGCTAATGTCCAATATCATGCGGGCGCAGGTCACGCCGACAGCCTACACCATTGGTTTTATTCCCGGGCTGTTTGCATCGATTCTGGGAACGATGATTGCCGGAATTGGCATTTACCGACGACAAACGGCACAATTATTCAAGGAGTTGGAAGAATGAAAAAACTCAGCCTGATTTTTCTGGCTTTTCTGACCCTGCCTGCACTGGCCCAACGCCCGAATGGAGAGCAGATTTTGAAGCGAATTGACAAAAATTTATCCGCAAAAACGCAGATTTCCGTTTCAACGATGATTGTTCACAGCAGGCGGGGCACGCGTACCATTAAAGCCAAAACCTGGATGAAGGGTCGGGACACATCTTTTACGGAATACCTGTCTCCGCCTCGGGAAAAGGGAACAAAAATGCTGAAAATCGGGAACCGTCTCTGGCTGTATTCGCCCCGTACCGATCGGATTATTCAAATTGCGGGGCACATGCTTCGTCAATCGGTGATGGGTTCCGATTTGTCTTACGAAGATTTAATGGAGAATCCGCATTTATGGGATTTGTACACAGCCAAGATTGTCGGAGAAGAAAAGTGGAACGGCCGGGAGTATTGGGTTTTGAAGCTAACGGCTAAAACACGTGATGTTGCCTATCCGATGCGCAAAATCTGGGTGGATCAAAAACGAATGCTTCCATTGAGAGAAGAGCGATTTGCCCGAAGCGGGCGACTTTTAAAAACAACAGAAATTCAGGTTGTTTTCCGGGTGGATCACCGATGGTACCCGAAAAAAATTCTTTTTAAGGATGTCTTAAAAAAAGGAAAAGGAACCGAGTTCTTGGTTGATTCCATTCAATTCGATGTTAAAATTCCCGATTACATCTTTACAAAAGC
>CAZMRE010000315.1:0-2875 GCA_964568545.1 uncultured Deferribacteres bacterium
TCCAAAATATTTCCTGGCCATCCGCTTCACATCGGCTTTGTTAACCTGTTTCATCCTCTCAAAAAGATGTGTCCAAATGCGATAATCCCCGAAGGCAAATTGACTAAGTCCCAAAAAATAGGCCTGGTTTTCTCGCGGTAATTGCCGCATTAAATAACGGCCGACAAGCATGTGAATGGATTTTTGAACCTCTTTGTCCGTCAACTGTTGTCCAGGAAAATCGCGGATTTCTTTGAGCAGGGCTTTTTCCGCTTCGCCTGCATTCTGTGGGCGGGTTCCCATTGACGCCGCAAAATAGGGCAATTTATCCGCCACAACGGACGAACCGATAGAATACGCCCAGCCTTTTTGCTCCCGCAGATGAAATGCCAATCGTGACGAAAGGATGGCATTTGTTACCATTAGCGCCGGATAATCCTCCGGTCTAAACTGATTAAGCGGTTTGCCTACAAGAATGTACGATTGCCCTTTGCCAAGATTTTTTTCAATCTGGACAAATTTTGTCAGGCGATTCAGTTTGGCCGAAACCGGAGCCGCCTGCTTTCCGGTTGTCCATCCCCCAAAATTCTTTTTTACGATGGCCATCATTTCCTCCGCTGGACGATTGGTGACAATCGTTAAAATCAAGTTATGCGGAGAAAAATAGGTTTTGTAGTAGCTTTTTAAGTCTTTCAACGTAATGGATTTGATTTCATCCGGACGACCCAACACCGGCCGCGCCAAGAGGGAATCCGAAAAAATCTTTTGGGAAAAAATTTTACCCGCGAGGGAACGCGCCGATCCACCCTGCCGACTCGCCTGGTTTGCAAGCTCGGCTTTTACACGTTCCAGAGCCTTTTCTGTAAATTTCGGTTTTTCAATTAATTCGGCAAGAATCCTGAAGGAAGGGATTTCAAAATCTTCCAGGCTTTCCATCCGAATGTAGGAATAAAACCGCGACAAATAGTAATTGTCGTACGGAATGTAGGGATTGTCGTGCACCTTTAAATGGGTGCCCATTGCTTCGAGTGTGTCCTGCAAAGCCTTTTCGGAAAAGTGTTGGGTTCCCTTCGGCAGCATATAATGCAGAACTTCGGTGATGCCATTTTTGCCCACCGGTTCCATTAAAAGTCGGTTTTTAGCCAGAACATGAAATCCCGTCACCTGCGAGCCCGTGCTTTGTTTCACAATAACGGTGAGTCCATTGGCAAGAACCTTCTTTTTGTAGGCAGTCAGCGAGGCCTTTCCCTGAGTTTCTTTTGTTTGAATCTCAGGTTTCATGACTGTTACCACGGGCCGAACCTTCGCCAGATACGTTTGTGCCACCCGCTGAATATCCCGGGGGGTCACTTTCTGAATCGCCGTCGTGTAGGATTTCAGAAAGTCATATCCGCCCAAATAAAGATAGGTGGCTTTCATCATTCCGAAATAATGAGGTCGCTCGAACAGATACGTATTTTCCGCCCGAATGGAATTAATCATGTGGCGCAATTTAAGAGGAGAAATCGGCTGTTCCCGAAGCCGCCGAAACACTTTCTCTGCTTCCCTTACAAATTCTTTGGGGGACGTGCCCGGCGCCAGAGTGGCGTCAATTTTGAGAAGTGAAACATCCGGATGAACCACGTAATCCGAATACACCTGAAAAACTTTTGGGGGAGTGGTTTCCTGGAATTTCTGAGAAAGCCTTTCATTCAAAATTGAATTTAAGATCTCAAAGGCGTAATAATCAGGGTCTGAGTATTTTGGAGCCGGAATGGCCATCGAAAGAAGCGGATGCCTGGCTAATCCGTGCGTGACAAAAATATCCTTGCTGCGAACCGGCTGTACACGAATGGGTTTTGCAGGAGGCACATCTCCGGGAGGATAAGAGCCAAAATATTTTTCAACAATTTTCTTCATTTGTGCTGTTTCAAAATCGCCAATAATTACGGCAACCATATTGTTTGGCACGTAGTGCGCCTTGTAATACGCAAATACTTCATCTCGGGTTGTATTCGCCAGGGATTCGTACGATCCCAGAACCGGGTAGGCGTACATGCTTCCCTTAAAATAAACGTAGTTGAAAAATTCTTCGGCCGTGTAGCTGGGCTGGGTTCGATCCTTTGCAATTTCTTCCAGCACGATTTTCCGTTCCTTTTTGAATTTTTTGGGAAGAAGCGTTGAGTTAAACAGCATATCCGCCTGAATGTCCAGAGCCGTTTCGAATTGATCTTTTGGCGCAAGAACCATGAAATCCGTGTAATCCCAATCGGTGTGGGCATTGTTGTAGCCTCCGATAAAATCCATTTCATCGTAAAGCTGTTTCTGGGTGCGCGTTTTTGTTCCGTTGAAAAGCAGGTGTTCCAGATAATGAGAAGCGCCGTTAATAGCTGGGGTTTCGTTCCGAACACCCGTTTTTACAATAACAACTGAGGCAATAACGGGATTCGAATGATTTTCCACATAAATGACTTCCATTCCGTTTTCCAGCACCGAAAACTCAATTGGATTAGTGGATGCCGCTTCGACAGGTGCCGCGATTATGAATCCCAGAAACAAAAATACCCAAACCTTAAGGTAGTTAAATTTTACCGCAAAACGAATCATTTTGATTCCTTTCATTTGGCCTGCATTATTCATAAATTTTTGCCACAAAAACCCTAAATCACGAAGATTAAGACAATTAGTTGTTTGATACTCCGTTTGTTTTGTATGTTTTCCTATTTCAATAAAAACTTATATATTTTTTTATTATGTCTTTGTGCCTTTGTGTTTTCGTGGCTAATGAATTTTTTAGCTTAAATTCCCAGAAGGCGCATGAACAGACGAATCAACGGATAAGCAAAAAGAACGGCCATTGCAATCGCCACCCATTTAAGTGACGATTTTTGCTCCGGAAACTCGTACCCACAATAGG
>CAZMRE010000316.1:0-2874 GCA_964568545.1 uncultured Deferribacteres bacterium
GAAATTTCCAAAACGGCCCTTGGCGCGGAACAATCGGTTCCCTGGGAATACCACCGCCGCTCTTTGGAGCTTATTCAAAACTTAAAATCTAAAGGGAAAACCGTAGTTGTCCTGGAACACACGGATTCCGGCCGAGATTTTCGAATGGTTGACTATCACTTCCCGATTGTTCTGGTGGTTGGAAATGAGGTAGATGGGGTGTCTGATGAAGTCGTACGAATGGCCGACCTGGCCATTGAAATTCCCATGTACGGCATAAAGCAATCGCTGAATGTTTCTGTGGCCTACGGCATTGCCGTGTATGAAATTCTGCATCGCTATCTGGAAACATTTCAGGCAAACAAACTCAGAGGCTGAACCATCCGGGAGTTTTTTGGTATTTCATTATAATTTGGCGAAAGCCCTCGCTTCGGGAAGGGAGAGGGGGTTTTTTACCCCCGACATTGATTTTATTCAAAATCAGGGGGCGTTCTTAATTTATGAGACGAAAAATTGCCCTTTCCACCGAAATTTTGTGGGGAAAGATAGATTTCCGAATCCGGGCAAAACAAATTAAATCTCCAAATAAAAAGACTTTCCTTTTTTAAAAGCATTTCTTATATTGAAATATATTTTTCTAAAAAATGATTTTCGAAATAAAAAATTGAGGAGAAAAAAATGGCATCACGAGTATTGCGTGTAGTTCAATTTGGATTGGGCCCCATCGGCCAATCGAGTGCAAAATTAGCCATCAAGCGGACAAATATGGAATTAGTGGGAGCAATTGACATAGACCCTGCCAAGGTGGGAAAAGATGTGGGCGAGTTGGTGGGTGCTAGCCCGTTAGGGGTGAAGGTTTCAGATGATGCCGCAAAGCTGTTGTCGGAAACCAAGCCGGACATTGTTCTGCACACAACGCAGTCCTTTATCCCGGCCGTTTTCCCGCAATTTGAAACTATTTTGAGATCCGGAGTAAACGTAGTTTCGTCCACCGAGGAGCTGCTTTTGCCGAGTCTGAAGCATCCTGAATTGGCGGGAAAATTAGACGCGCTGGCCCGGGAAAACGGTGTAACCATTCTTGGCACAGGCGTTAATCCCGGCTACGTGCTGGATACACTTGTGCTGGTGGCAACAGGTGTGTGTGAAGACGTCACGCGCGTACGCGCCGAACGGGTGGTGGATGCCTCCGAACGCAGGCTGCCTCTTCAGAAAAAGGTTGGCGCCGGAATGACGCCTGAAGAATTCCAAAAATTAGTAGATGCCGGCAAATTGGGACACATCGGGATGAAGGAATCAGTAGCTCTCGTCGCCAAAGGATTGAATTGGGAGCTTTCGGACATCACGGAAGAGGTTGAGCCGATGATTGCCGACGACACCTACACCACGCCATTCTTGACTGTGCCAAAAGGCATGGTAGCCGGAATCCACAATGTGGGGCGAGGTTTTGTTGATGGGAAAGAATTGATTACGCTGGATTTGAAAATGTACGTGGGTGCTAAAAATCCCCACGACGGGGTTCATCTGGAGAGCGTGCCGCCCATTCACCTGGAAATTACCAACGGCACGATGGGCGATATTGCCACCGTGGCCATGTTGCACAATATGGCGCCGATTGTCGTGAATGCCGACCCCGGACTCAAAACGATGATTGATTTGCCTATTCCGCGGGCATTTTTGTAAATTCAAAGAATTTGGGAAAACTTTTTTCTCATCTGATGCGTCTAATCTTTTGAAAAAGTCCGTTGTTTCAATGTAAGAACGGAGGGTAAGATGAAGACGCAAAGATTTGTCCTTGGTTTGATAGGTATTCTCTTTTTGGGCGGGGCATTTGTATCGATTTTCGCAACGCCCCTGCCCAAAACAGATCGCTGGAACCCGAGAACCATTTCAGAAAACCGCTCTTATCTTGGGGTTGTTGTGCGAAATGTACCGCACCGGTTTCAAGTGCGTTTTAAATTAGAACGAAAATTTCAACAATTTAAAGAATTCGTATTTAGTCGATTTTTTTATGACAGGCAAACAACCTATCAACCAAACAAACATTTCGTTTTCGCATCGGGCTAAGGGATTCTGGGATCTCCTTCGGCCCGTCAATGTGCTCATTGGTGCCCTTTCTATTGGCATTGGTGCCTGGGTAACCGGCACGCTCTCGCCCGCCAAAAATGTTTTGTTGGCCTGCCTTTCTGGTGGAGTCATTACCGGCGCTGCCAACACTATTAATGATTATTTTGATATTGAAATCGACCTCATTAATAAACCTGAACGCCCCTTGCCCGCCGGAAGAGTTTCGCCGCTGGGTGCTTTTGCCTGGTCAATTACTCTCTTTTTACTGGGATTTGCACTCAGCTTTTTCATTAACACATCTGCCATTGCCATTTCTGGAACAGCTTCTCTACTGCTGTTTCTGTACAGCTGGCGGTTCAAACGGTTGCCCCTTATCGGAAATTTTACGGTAAGCCTGGTTTCCGGACTGGCGTTTATTTACGGCGGCATAGCTGTGGGACGCTTTCGGGAGGCACTTATCCCTGCCACATTTGCGTTTCTCTTTCATTTTGGCCGGGAAATTATTAAGGACATTGAGGACATCTCCGGGGACCGGGCTCAAAACGCCCGTACATTTCCCATTTGTTGTGGTGTCAATTCGGCCCGCATGCTGATTTCATTCATCTTTTTCCTCTTGATTTTGGCTACAATTCTTCCTTATTTTTATAATATTTACAATATGTGGTATTTTATTATTGTGCTTTTCGGGGTTGATTTTTACATTGTGTATGTGGTTTGGGCGTTGTGGAAAAGCACCAATCCCGATCACCTTCACAAATTGAGCACCGGTCTGAAGATTGACATGCTGGTGGGATTGTTGTCAATTTTGGTGGGAATCCAATAAGAAAATTA
>CAZMRE010000317.1:0-2868 GCA_964568545.1 uncultured Deferribacteres bacterium
TACGTAATTTTTCCAATTCGGTTTTAAGATTCTTTGCAATTTTTTCATAAGCCGGCTGGCCGTACACATTGTTCATTTCATGGGAATCCTTCTGGAGGTCGTACAACTCCCAGGCGTCCATATCGTAATAAAAATGAATCAACTTGTAGCGCTGCGTACGCACACCGATGTGCGGGATAACATTGTGCTCGTTCGGGTACTCAAGATAATGGTAGTACATTGATTGCCGCCAATCGGGCATAGCTTTTCCCTGAAGAATTTTTTTGAAGGATTCCCCCTGCATGTCCGCGGGCTTGGAAACACCTGCAAAGTCCAGGAATGTAGGGGCAAAATCCAGGTTTAGAATGATTTTTTTACTCACGGAATCGGGAGGAATTTCCTTTGGAAAGCGAATGAGAAGCGGCATTCGCAGGGATTCCTCGTACATGAAACGCTTGTCAAACCAGCCGTGTTCTCCCAGAAAAAAGCCCTGATCGGAGGTGTACACCACCAGAGTGTTTTCGGCTAGATGGTGCGCATCCAGATAATCCAGCAGCCTGCCGACGCTTTCATCCACGGAATCAATGCAGCGCAGGTAGTCCTTGATGAACCGCTGGTAGCGAAACCGAACCAGGTCTTTGTCGCCGGGGGGATTTTTTAGGAAGGCTTCATTTTCCTTGCGGTAAGCTTCCCGCCAAGTTTTCTTTTGATTTTCATCCAGTCGCCCGAACACCCAGTTCCAATACTCGTTGTCGTGAACCACATTCGGATCGGGCGGAAGCTTCAAATCGTACCCGGGATAAAAATCTTTTGCGATGCTCATTCGCTGGGAGCGAGCCGCAATGGTTCGCGTGGCATAATCGTCAAAAAGATTCTCCGGCTCGGGAATGGTTTTGTCCCCGTATTTCGAAAGGTATTTCGGCGCCGGGAACCAATCTCGGTGAGGTGCTTTGTGCTGAAACATCAGGGCAAATGGCTTGCTTTTATCTCTGTGATCCAGCCAATTCAGGGTGATGTCGGTGGTGATGTCCGTCGCATAGCCGTGGTAGCGTTTCTTGCTGCCCATTTCGTTGAAATCGGGGTTGTAATACGCCCCCTGTCCGGGCAGGATATTCCAGTAATCGAAACCGGTGGGCGTGCTTTTCAGGTGCCATTTGCCAATCATGGCCGTCTGGTAGCCGGCCTTTTGCAGCAATTTGGGAAAGGTCTGCTGGCTCCCGTCAAACTTATCCCGATTGTCGCGCACACCGTTCAAGTGGCTGTATTTTCCGGTCAAAATAGTGGCCCTGCTGGGTGCGCAAAGACTATTAGTACAAAAGGCGTTTTCAAGGCGCATTCCTTCCTTTGCCAATCGGTCGATGTTGGGCGTTTTGTTAATTTTGCTTCCGTAGGCACTGACAGCATTGGCGGCGTGATCATCGGTCATGATGAAAATGATATTGGGTCGTTTGGTCCGTCTGGAACCTAAACTGATCCCAGGAGCCAGCACCACACCTGCGGCCGTCAAACTGGATGTTTTCAAAAATTCCCGCCGTGTTGAATTTTTTGTACCCATTTTAAAAGCCCTCCCTATTCGTCTATTTTTCCTTTATTAAAAGGAGATTTGAAAATGGCTCTTTGAAACGATCGAAATTTTCAGCCCGCGAAACACACGAAAAGAGCGAAAAATAAGATTCTTCACTCACCGCCAGTTTGCGGTTCGTTCAGAATGACATCCCTTTGCAAAAATTGTCATTCTGAGCCCGCCTGCGGGCGGGCGAAGAATCTCTTCGGAAGCTGAGGCGTAAATATTACAACAAATTAGAATCCTCATTTTTACTTAGCAATTCCGCAAAAACCAGCGAACCAACAAACGAGCGAACCAATGAACGGTTTTTAAAGCAGAACAACGAAAAACCTTCTCTACCCCACCACAATCTCGTCAGCCAACAGCCAGGCGTCTTCACCCTCTCCGGGGTGACCGGCAGGACACACGCCCAAACTTTCCGCCACAACTCGCACAGCAGTTGCAGGACGCGCCGGAAATTCCACGTAAAATTTGTGAATGAGCGGGCCGCGTTCCAGAACGGGAACCCGGTGCGTACGGCTGCCTACCAATTCAAATTGGGAGCCCTCCTCGGACACAAAAAAACGCACCTGGGACGGCAAAAACGCCCTGCGGCTTGTGTTTTGAATGAAGCGCACGCTTATTTTTTTGACCGATTTTTTCGACTTCAGCGGAATTTTCACGTCCAGATTGGCACGCCTGAGGGGGTACCAGAGCCCGTCGTTGGTTTCCGGGCTGCCCAGCAAACCGTCCGTCAGCCGGGCGATTTGTTCGTGCTCTTTTTCCTCCAGATTACCCGCAATTTTCGCCGGTCGCCCCGTGGCATGGTGCAAAACAAGCGGCTGCTCCACCAATTCCCCGTACGGTCTGTTTTTCCAGTAGGCCTGAATTTTGAGCACCGCCGTTCGATCCACACTGAAAGGCCGGGTGTAGCGGGTTGAGGAAGGAGTGGGAGTACTTCCGTCTATCGTAAAAAACAGCGCCAATTCGGATTCGTGAGGTTCCAGGAGTAACTCAAAAACCTGCTTTTCCGCAAGAAAATGAACCCGTAGGTCAAAGGGTCTGTCCTCCGGACCAATCTTCACCCCAGCCGCTTGAAGACACCGGTAATGTTCCTCCGTCCGTTCCCAAAAATCCGCGTAATCTCCTTTGTTCTCCGCCCAGACGGCCTCGGAAAAAGCAAGCAGCCGGGGGAAAATCCGGGTTTCAACCACGTCCAGCGGAGCGTATTCCGTCCACATGCAACACTCACTTCCCAGAACATGCCGTGCCTCGGCGGGGGTCAGTTCGTTTGGAACAGGATCAAACGAGTACACCCATTTCAGTCCCTTAAACCGCACAGG
>CAZMRE010000318.1:0-2867 GCA_964568545.1 uncultured Deferribacteres bacterium
AAATCCCAAATTGCAAATCCCAAATAAATTCCAAATTCAAACAATCAAACTAACAGAACCGCCTCCCTGCCTTTCTCAATAATGGCCCGGAAAATGACTTTTCATTCAATTGCTTCCCTTTCATCGCCTCCCTGGAAGGAAGAATGTCCATCTTCCGTAAATTGACTCCCCTGTTTCGGCAATTCGAAACAATTGGGTTTGTGTTTGGAATTTGGACCTTGATTCATTGGAATTTGTTTGTTTTTTGGTGCTTGGATTTTGGAATTTTTCTCTGATTTTTTCACCAAAATATTTTGCCGGTTTTGCGCAAAATTTTAATCGTAAGGTACTAACCAGTGTGCCGAACGAAATGTTCTTGATTTTTGCCAATTATTTTACTAATTTTAAAAAATCCATTCGAACAAACAGGGAATTCCGGTGAATTCAAAAAGACAATATAGAAATTCAACCCATTCTTTCCCTCACTCAGAAGAAAACCTCATTGAAACGGCTCATCTCAAAAAGAAGTTTGGTAGCCACACGGCCGTGTCCGATTTAAACCTTTCTGTTTTTAAGGGAGATATCTTTGGTTTTCTCGGACCTAATGGTGCCGGGAAAAGCACGACGATCCGTATGATTCTCGATCTGATTCGTCCGACAACCGGTGCTATTCGCCTTTTCGGAAAACCGTTTCCAAAATTTCGAAGGGAAAGCCTCCAAAAAATCGGCGCCCTTGTTGAACGCCCGGATTTTTATTCCTACTTGAGTGCGCGAAAAAATCTGGAAATCTTAGGCCGGCTCTCAGGGGGTGCGCCGAAAACCCGCATCGACGAGGTGTTGGAAATTGTTAAACTTACGGACAGAGCCAACGACCCCGTCAAGGTTTATTCCCAGGGAATGAAACAGCGGCTCGGAATTGCCCAGGCTCTGCTTAACGAGCCAGAATTGGTAATTTTGGACGAGCCGTCTCTTGGCCTTGATCCCGAGGGTATGAAAGAGGTACGGGAACTCATTCAATCTATTTCCGGCCAGGGGGTGACCATCTTTCTTTCCTCTCATTTACTTCACGAAGTTGAACAAATCTGTACGCGGATGGCCATTATTCACCGTGGAGAAATCCTCGTTCAGGGAAGCGTACCGGAACTTTTGAAAAGCGGGAAAACCAGTCTGACCATTCGAACACCGGAGTTAGAACGGGCTCAAGCAATTTTAACAAAATCAGGTTTGTCGGAACCCGTTAGCATTCAAGATGAAGCGATAAAAATTGAAATCGATTATTCGAAGATTCCGGAAATTAATGAACTGTTGGTTCGATCTCAAATCCCTGTATTCGAGCTGACGCCGAAGACATCACTGGAGGACTTTTACCTTTCAATCCTAAAACAGGCCGAAGATGTGGACACTCGTAAAAATTGAATGGATTAAAACCTTTCGAAGGTGGCGAACGTACATCGGATTTGCCACCATTGGATTTTTCCTTCCGCTTTTTTTCGTAGCCATGAAATTAAGCGGCGGAGATTTCATTCAACAATCGGCTGCTCTGAAAACTATTCAGGAAAATTTTATTGTCATTGGAACTGTTTTCAATGGAATGTTCGTTTCCCGAATGCTCATGAACACACTTTTTGTACACATTCCACTTCTTGTTGTGTTGGTGCCGGGCGACCTTGTTGCCGGTGAAGCGGCCTCCGGAACCATTCGAACCATTCTGACACGCCCGCCATCCCGATTGGAGGTTATTACCTCCAAAATCATTCTCTCACTTTTTTACACGGCTTTGCTTCTCATTTTCATGGCTGTTCTCAGTCTGATTGTGGGATATTTTTTGTTTGGGCTTGGCGATTTGGTGATTATTAAAAACGGCATCCTTATTTTTACACTTCAGGAAGCGCTGTGGCGGTTTGCTTTGGCTTACGCTCTGGCAATTGTGGCCATGAGCGTCATTGCCGCTGTGGCGTTCCTGTTTTCCGTGCTGGTTTCAAACGCTATCGGGCCGATTGTCGGGAGTATTGTTGTTCTGATCATTTTTCTCATCATAACCGCAAGTCCTATTCCAGCGTTCCAGTCCATTCGGCCGTACCTGTTTACCACTTACACGGATGTCTGGGAAAAGGCGTTTGCCGATCCGATTCCGTGGACAATGATTGGCAAATACGTAGGCGTTTTGGCACTTTATTCGATAGCTTTGTTTGGGCTGAGTGCCTTCATTTTTCAGCGGAAGGATATTTTGTCGTGATAAAGAGGCTTGCAACAGTTTTTTTAATCTTGCTTTCTTTTGTTGTGCCCAAAAAGGCAATGCTTCAGGAATTGCCGCCTGTGGGTGAAATCTTCCAAAAAATGCAGGATCACTGGAAACCCATCCGGGATTACACGGTCAATGCCCAGATTATTGTGGATATTCCCGGCGTTCGCATGCCTCGAATGAAGGTGAAAATCTATTTCAAGAAGCCCAATCTTTATCATTTTGAAGCGAAGGGATTTGCGCTTCTCCCAAAAGAAGGATTGGGTGTACCGCCCGACCGTCTGGGAAAATGGGCAAAAGATGCCCAATTTGTGGGAAGGGACACGCTTGATCGGGAGGCTGTGTATCATCTTCTTGTGAAATCCCATCAATCGGGAGTCCCCCCGTTTCAAATCCACCTCTACATCGATCCAAAAACCTTCTTGTTAAAAAGAATTCAAACACAGCATCAGGGTGGAAGTTACATGCAGGTCACATTTCACTACAAGAAATTGAAGCCCGATATTTGGCTTCCGAATAAGATTATCTCTCATTTTGAAATAAAAGCAACGCGTACGGATTCAATCGTCGAAAAATTTCAGCCAAAAATGATGAATGATCACATGTTTTTAAAATCGTCTTTCAGGAGGGGAACCGTGTACGTTTA
>CAZMRE010000319.1:0-2835 GCA_964568545.1 uncultured Deferribacteres bacterium
AATTGGAAAAAATGATTTCCTCATTTGTGGTCATTACACAAAATGTGGACAATTTGCATCAGCGTGCCGGAAGCAGGAATGTTGTGGAATTGCACGGAAATATTCTCAGGAATCGCTGTCTGTCGTGCGGACAAATAATTGAAAGCGAGACATTGGATTTCTCGCAAGGCGCTCCCAAGTGTCCTCATTGTGGTGGAATGCTCCGCCCGGATGTGGTGTGGTTTGGAGAAATGCTGCCTGAGGAAGCCATTCAAAGGGCATACCATGCGGCTGAAACGTGCGATATTTTCATGGTGCTGGGAACCTCAGCCGTTGTTTATCCCGCGGCATCGCTGCCGGAAATTGCTTTACGTCAGGGAGCCTTTATTGTGGAAATTAATCCGGAAGCAACTCCGGTAACGGATTTTGCGCACGTGAGCTTAAGGGGAAAAACAGGGGAACTACTGCCCTTGATTCTTCAAGCTCTGGAGAAATAGATTTTTTTGGCAGATGCTATTGATTTATAGCGAACCATTTATTCGGCTTCGGGTTAAATAAAAAAGGTTATTCGGGAGAAATTGGTTTTGGGCAAATTGTTGGCTTTCATCAAATCAATGTTTCTTGAATTGAGTATGAGATCTTTTGGAGGATAAAGAATGAGGGAATTTAGTGTAATAATAGAAAAAGATGAAGATGGGTATTTTGTTGCCTCAGTCCGTCACTTCGCGGTTGTCATACTCAGGCAAAATCTCTTGATACGTTAATGCAAAGGATTAAAGAGGCAATTGAACTTTGCCTTGAAGTTGAAAGGCCACTATCCAATGAATTTATTGGTGTGCAAAAAGTGGCGGTGAACGTGTGACTACGTTTCCATCAATAACAGGCAGTCAGCTAATTCGTGCATTGCGAAAATTCGGAAAAAATCAATAATGAATTCAATAACCAAAAAATATGGATTGTACGGGATTTTCCTGATAGTTGTAATTCTCGTTTCCGGGTGTGGTGCCTATTTTAACACATTCTACAACGCCAAAAAATTTTATAGTGAGGCTGAAAAAAAACGCATTAGTCGGGAAAAGCAGTTAAGGAAGAGTCAGACATCCGTTAAATTGACTCAGCGGCAGCGAACGCAACGCCGATCATCCAATATTCCAGAGTACCGAAAAGCAATTGAAAAAGCATCTAAAGTGCTTCAGCTTTTTCCAAACAGCAAATATGTGGATGATGCGCTGATGATCATTGGCGAGTCTTTCTACCACGAAAATGAATATATCAAGGCGCAGCGAAAATTCAATGAACTCCTGACGGCATTTCCAAACAGCGAATTTGCTCCAAAGGCCAAACTTCTGCTCGGGAAAACGGAAGTGGCTCTGGGAAATTACGGAGACGCTGAAAACACGCTCAATAAACTGCTTCTGGATAAAAAGAATAAAAAATATTTTCCGGATGCCCGTCTGGAGCTGGGTGATTTGTATTTTCAACAGAAATTATATTCTCAGGCTGTGGAGCAATATGAGCAGACAATCAATAAAATCAAAGATCGAAATATCCGTGCCCAGGCTCAAATTCGAATTGGGGAATGTTATCTGCAGCTCGAAAATTACGCCAAAGCAGCCGCTGCCTTTAAACGGGTTCGGAAATACAAGGCCGACGTTGAATTGCGGTATCAAGCGGATTTGAAATATGCGTTTTCGCTTCGAAAATTGCATCAGTATGAAAAAGCGTTGGATGTTTACAATCGAATGCTTAAATTGATTCTAACCAATTATGAAACTGGAAATGTCTATCTGCAATCGGCATTAACCATGGAAGAAATGGGGGATTTTAAGCACGCGCGTGAAGCCTTTCAGAACGTAATTGATAATTATCCCAGAACAGCAGCCTCTGCCGAGGCTTACTATCGAATGGGGCTGTATGAGTTAAATAAGAGTAGAGATTTCGATCAGGCGATGGAGTATTTTCAGAAGGCCGAAAAGGAATATGCGCGAGCGGATTTTATCAAGGATGTGAAAAAAGAAATTGTATCCATTAAGAAACTACACAAACTCGAGGATACTATCTGGGCACTGGAAGATGCGTACGTCCGAAAAATCAACAATGAATATGTTGAGAGCGATTCCCTGGTGGTCTTGTCCCAAGCGGATTCTGCGCGGGCGGATTCCGTTAGGTTGGACTCTCTTCGAATAATTGCCCGGAGGGATTCCATTAAAGCGGATTCACTTCGAGCTGTGAAAGGAATTGAGCGTGGATCATATGAAGACAGTCTTTTTACCCGACAATTGCGGGAGAAAAAAGCGCGTGAGGATTCCGTGAGACGCGCGAAATTAAAGGCAATGGAACGATCCATTAAGATTCCAAAAGATCCTGAAGAAATAAAGAAAATGCTTGTTCAAAAGGATTTCCAATTGGCTGAACTGTATTATTTCCAATTTTCAATGAGTGATTCGGCCTTAAACGAGTATAATAATCTCATTGTAAATTTTCCTGATGATCCGGGCGTACCCAAGGCGCTTTTTTCGATGGCTTACATTTATCGGCAAGATCGAAAAGATACCACCCGGGCGGATTCTCTCTATCGGGAAATTGTTCAAAACTATCCTAAGACAGCGTATGCTGCCCAGGCCCGAAAAACATTGGGATTGCCTCCGATTAAGGATCAAAATCTGGAAGCAGAGGCGATATTTGTGGAGGCAGAAAAGCTGAATTTTG
This sequence comes from uncultured Deferribacteres bacterium, assembly GCA_964568545.1. Taxonomy (GTDB): domain Bacteria; phylum Zhuqueibacterota; class JdFR-76; order JdFR-76; family BMS3Abin05; genus BMS3Abin05. Next base: position 2,689 of record CAZMRE010000319.1, read on the forward strand.
ATCAGAATTTGCCCAGAGAGGCCATTAAAAAATATCAGCAGGTCATTAAGAAATTTCCAAATTCTGTTTATGCGCCAAAGGCACAATACGCCATTGCCTGGATTTACGAGAATGAGCTAACCCTAAAAGACCAGGCATTGCATGCCT
>CAZMRE010000320.1:0-2827 GCA_964568545.1 uncultured Deferribacteres bacterium
TGCGAAAAAATAGATTTTCAGAATATCCAAAAAAATTAATTTTTTTAGATTTTATTATAGTTCATTATAAAACAAGTCGTTATATAAAACTCGCGACGGCAGAGCAGTAAATAAAAGATTTCATATTTTTATCGTTTAGAGTAATTGCGAAAAATTTATCAAAAAAGTACGTATTTTTGCGAATAACCGTGGGAGGCACAGGATTGAAACGTTACATTAATGGCAGGATTTTTTCATGGGGTTTGGCATTGGCAATTTTGCCTTTGCTACTGAATTGCTCCCAAAAGAGCGGAGAGAACATCCCTCTGGCAACCTTCAATGGCGGGGTGGTAACAACAGGTGAGTACATTGAGCATTATCTAAAAAGCACTAAATACAAGCCGAAAGAAATGCCAAGTGAAGCCAATTTGCGCAAAATTGTGTTTAACAAGGCCATGGAAAAAATCGCTGTTCGTGAAGCCAAGAGCAGGAAATTTGATCAGGATTCAATCTTTCAACGGGGCTTTCGGAATCGTGAAGCACTCACGCTGTTTCAGGATTACGTCCATCGAGAAATGGTAAATGCCATCATTACGGATAGCCTAATTCACAAATTTTACAGTGAGTTCACCCCGCAATACGAGCTGTTTTACATTTTTCGTGCTGTTCCGGAGGATGCTTCCAAACGATTTGCGCGGACTCAAAAAGATACTGTCGAATGGATATACCAAAAACTTCAGCATGGGGAAAAGTTCAAGGTCTTGGCAAAGAAGTATTCACAGGACGCAACAACGGCCAAGAAAGAAGGCAATGCCGGCTTTGTAATTGCGGAATCTCTGGGTGATCCCAATGTCAGACGTATTTTTTCAACTCTTGCCGAAAATTCCTATTCCCAACCTTTTAAGGGCGTGGGCGGGTACTACATCATTTACAAAGGAGAAAAACGCGATGTGCCCGTTCCGAAATTTGAAGAGGTTCGGGGACAAATCTGGCAAACGCTTTACCACACACGGCGACACGATATTCAGCAAAAGATTGATAAACGCTTTCAGCAACTGGTTCCCGTTTACCATTACAAACTGCTCCAAAAAAGTGTAGAGTGGGTGATCAAAAAGGCCGGCAAAAAGGAACATATGGGGAGCCAGAGCTACATTGCGCTGAATTCGGAGAAGTTTTCGGAAGAGGATTTGAAAAGACCGGTTGCTGTTTACGATGGCGGGAACATTACAATTGGCGATATTTTCTCTGATCGGGAAAAAAGCCCTCAGGATATGTGGGAGTTTAGAAACCGGCTCTACGACATCGCGCAGGAGCGACTGTTTGCCCTGGATGCTAAGAAAAGGGGTTACGAAAATTTTCCGCAGGTAAAAAAACGATTAGAAACGATTCGAAGGGGACTACTGCGTCAGGCCATTTACGAAAAATCGGTTATGAGTAAAGTGGCGACTGATCTGGATTCAATTCAAGTCTCCCGGGCCAAGAAACTTTCGCAATCCGCCCTGAGTGATCTGATTACTAAAAAGAGACCTGAACTGGAAGAACTTTACAGAGGGCAATTTGAGGACAAACTTATTAAAAAATATCACTTTAAATATCTACAAAAGAATTTCAAACAAGCTCTGAATTTGGCAAAAAAAAGAAAACTGAAAGCGATTGAAAAATCCAAACAGACCGCTTAGCCAATTTTTGCCTTCACTTAAGAGGAGACCCGCGTGCGCTATTTTCTATTACTATTATTTATTTTTTCATCATTTTCGGCGATGGCTCAAAACACCATTCGGATTGACGGTGATTTCAGCGACTGGGCTGATCTTCCCGTGCTGGTGACGGATCCGCCTCACGATGAACATGACACAGACTGGTTTGGCGACGGGCTTGCGCAACCGCGTCCCCGCAAATATGCGGATGTGGACATCGTGGAAGCCAAATTTACAAATGACGCAAAGAATCTCTACGGATATGTAAAAGCCAGAGGCGTGATCGGGCGGACCTCCCGCTCGGCCAATGGTCAGAAGGCGGGGCGGTATTATTTCATCATCACCATCGACGTGGACAACAACGACACGACGGGCTATGCTCTGCAAGAGGGCAATTACTGGCCCAATTCCGTCGGCTACGATATGAACATGGAGGTGGAATTTTATGATGGTGCGTTCAATACCGGACATTACATCAATCACGAATTCCTGAGCGAAGGTGCACTGACTCAGGGGCGTGTGGATTTGGCCAATCACATCGTTCGGCTGGCACCGGGTACCTACGATTACTATTTACAGTGGGTAACATTTCCGGACACCTCATTTGTTTATGTGGAAGACAAAGGCCCGGTCGTGAACGGCGGCATCATTGAGGTGGCGGTCTCTCCCGACGGCCACGAAGCCGAGATGAAGGCTCCCATGTGGGGCTTTTTCTGGGATGAAAAGGGGACTCCCATCGTAAAACTGGGGAATACAATTGACATTTCCTTTTCACTGGAAGCCAGCGGTGAGCTTTCGGAAAGTGCTCAGGAGCTGGGCTACACGGGCAATCGATCGGTCTGGGGCTCAGACACCGCGGAACCCATAGAAGGTTACACGATCAGCACTACCACGCAGGTTGCCGCGGCGAAAACGGCAGCGCCGTCTTCTTTCCAGCTGGAACAGAATTACCCGAATCCCTTCAATTTGCAAACGACGTTCCGCTACTCGCTTGCTCACAGCGGAAACGTTTCATTTGGCATTTTTGACATTTCCGGCCGTCATATCCGGACGTTGCACCGGGGCAACCAATCGGCCGGCGCACACAGGGTAACCTGGGACGGCACAAATGCCCGGGGTGAGGTTGTGCCCAGCGGCCTTTATTTTGCCGT
>CAZMRE010000321.1:0-1117 GCA_964568545.1 uncultured Deferribacteres bacterium
ACACCAGTCGTCGGGCAATGGTCATCAATTCGGCTTCCCGTACACCCTCGTAAATCTCAAGAATTCGGGCATCGCGATAAAATCGCTGGATGTCGTATTCGTCGATGTACCCGTAACCGCCGTGAAGCTGAAGTGCCTCATTGGTTACCCAAACGGCTGTGTGTCCCGAGTAATATTTTGCCATCGCATTGATTTTCGGATCGGGGGTTCCCTTGTCAATAAGCCAGGCTGCTTTATACGTCAGGGTTCGCGCCAGTTCGATGCGTGTGGCCATTTCTGCCAGTTTGAACTGCACCGCCTGGTTGGCAATAATCGGCTGTCCAAAAGTCTTTCGCTCCTGCACATATTTTAGAGCGAGATCGAGAGCACCCTGCGCCACGCCTACACCCTGTGCGGCTACCATAATTCGTGTGACATCGAAAAATTGCATCACTTCATAAAACCCCCGTCCCTCCTGCCCAATTAAATTGGACTGAGGCACACGGACATTGTCGAAAACGATTTCAGCCGTGTCGCTGGCGCGGATGCCCATTTTACCGTGAATTTTTGTTCGGGTAACGCCCTCGCGGTCGGCCTCTACCAAAATCAGGCTCTGGCGCTGGTGGCGTTTTTCAGCCTCTGGATTGGTAACGGCCAACACCACCATAAAATCACAGATACTTCCGTTGGTAATGAACATTTTGCTGCCATTAATCACATAATCGCTGCCATCTTTTTTGGCGGTGGTTTTGATGCCGGCCACGTCCGTTCCGGCATCGGGCTCGGTGTAGGCACCCGCGGAAATCGCTTCACCATTCACAATCGGCGGCAGGTATTTTTGTTTTTGCTCTTCTGTTCCGAAAAAAAGAATATTTTCCGTTCCAAACGGGGTAGCACCAATCAGTCCAACTCCCATGTCAACCCGGGAGAATTCTTCCGTAATCAAGGCATTCTCAAGAAATCCTACGCCCGCACCGCCGTATTTTTCAGGGATAAATGCCCCGATGAGCCCATTCTCGCAGGCCTTCTTCCACACCTCTCGCGGGTATTTCTCTGCGCGATCGTAATCCTTCGCGACTGGCGTGAATTCATTAATGGCAAATTTATGGGCCATTTCCTGAAGCATCTTTTGTTCATC
>CAZMRE010000321.1:1217-2823 GCA_964568545.1 uncultured Deferribacteres bacterium
ACTTTTTTATCGAATTTCCCGACGCTTGTCTTTGGAATTTCATCAATAAAAACAATTTTATCCGGGAGCCACCATTTGGCAAACTTGGGTGACAGAAAATCCAGGATTTCCTGCTCCGTCAGTTTTCCTTTCGCTTCCGGTCTGGGAACCACACAGGCCAGCGGGCGCTCATCCCACTTGGGATGCGGCAGGCCAATTACGGTGGCTTCCAGCACGCCGGGATGAGCCATGATGGCATTTTCCAGATCCACCGAGGAAATCCACTCACCCCCCGTTTTAATGACATCCTTAATCCGGTCCACAATTTTGACGTAGCCCTCCTCATCGACTGTCACAATATCGCCGGTACGGAACCAGCCATTAACCATTTTGAGAAAGGTTTCATCAGGATCTTTGTAATATTCCTTGGCTATCCACGGCCCCCGTACCAGAAGCTCTCCCATCTCTTCGCCATTCCACTTAACCTCATCTCCTGAGCTGTTTTCCACGCGCATTTCCAGTAAAGGCGCCAAAAGTCCCTGTTTGGTCTTCAAATCGTAATAGCTCTTTTCATCCAGTTTCATGCCGCTTTTGGGAACATTCCAGGTCAGCAAGGGGGTGGTTTCCGTCAAACCGTAGGCGTGGTAGATTTCCACATCAAAATCATCCTTGAAGGCTTTCACCAGACTGGCGGGTGGCGCTGAACCACCGCAAACAGCCGATTTCCACGAACTGATGTCATGGCCCGGATTTTCCTTAAGATATTCGTACAACATTCTGAAAATCACCGGAACCGCCGCTGTAAACGTGACCCGTTCGTTTTCAATCAGATGAATCATATCCTCCGGCATTGCCCGTGGACCGGGAAACACCTGCTTGGAGCCAAGCATAGTCGTGGCAAACGGAATACTCCAGGCGTTGGCATGAAACATGGGAACAATGTGCAGCATCACGGTGCGCTCGGAAATATTCATAATGTCTGGTAAACCAGCTACAATACTGTGCAGCACAAGCCCCCGATGTGTGTACTGCACGCCTTTGGGCTCGCCCGTCGTACCGGAGGTGTAAGCCATTCCGGCCACATCCCATTCGTCCAGCTCCGGCCAATCGTAGCTCTGCGGCTGTCCCGCAATTAGATCCTCATAATTCAGAACCGGTATTTTGGTGTCGTATTTTTTTTGATTTCCCATGATGACGAATTGCTTCACATGAATCTTATCTTTGATAGCCTCTACCAGTGGGAGCAAATCCGCGTCAAAGAAAAGGACTTCATCTTCGGCATGATTAATGATGTAAATGATGTCTGCCGGTGAAAGCCGAATGTTCACCGTGTGATAGGTCGCGCCCATGCAGGGCACACCAAAATAGAGTTCGAGATGCCGATGCGTGTTCCAGGCCAGCGTGCCCACCCGGTCGTTTTTGGAGATACCCATTTCGCGTAACGCATTGGCCAATTGAGCCGTTCGCTTGTAAAATTCTCCATAATTGAGGCGGACAACTGTTCCATCTAATTCCCGTGAAACCAACTCCTTTTTGGGAAAAAGCATTGCGCCTCGTTTCATCAAATTCGTCAGAGTCAAAGGAAAATTCATCATGATTTTAGTCTCCTTTTGTTATGTGAGAAGCA
>CAZMRE010000322.1:0-2823 GCA_964568545.1 uncultured Deferribacteres bacterium
GTGTCGGAAATAGGGGAACAGTGATCGCCAAAAATCGAACCGGACAATACGGCTCCTATCGTGCCCAGCAAAATTGTGTGACTCAAGTCCGCGCTGAATTGAGCTGCGGTGGTCATTTTGTAAGCGATGGGAATCACAATGGGCGTCAAAATGGCCATGGTTGCCCAGGATGTCCCTGTGGCAAAACTGATGAAGGCGGCAATTGTAAAGGTAATGGCCGGAAGAAATCGGGGGGAAAAGAGTCCGCGGGTCACTTGAATAACGTAATCAGCGGTGTGCAAATCGGCACTGATTTGCCCGATGGCCCACGCCAGCACCAGAATAACCATTGCCAGTACCATGGCTTTCACGCCGCCCAACCAGGCGGTAAACGTTTCCTGAAGTGTGAGAATTTTCTGCGAGATGGCCAGAACGCCCGCCACAAAAATCCCCGTAACGGTTCCCCAGGTGAGGGCTGCAAACGAATCGGCATTGCCAATGATTTCTCCGAAACGCACATGGCCCGCGCTTTTTCCCAGTGCCTGCAAGCCCGTAAAATACATTCCGATGAAAGTGACGAAAATCAAAATCAGAATGGGAATGATCGCATTGTACCATCGCAGGGGAATGTCTGAATCCTTGTTCAGAATGTCAAAGGATTCGGTGTCGGCAAGGGGCTGAGCGTTTTTGGAAAGGACGAATCCGGTTGAGAAACTGCGCTTTTCGGCTTTGTACATCGGGCCGAAATCGCGCATGAGAAAGGCTACCAAAAACACAAAGGCAATTGTGACCCAACTGTAGTAGGAATAGGGAATGGTCTGAAGAAAAACGTAGTAGGCGTCTTTGTGAATACCCAGGCTTTCAAAAGCGGATTGAATGAGTCCCACCTGAAATCCCACCCACGTGGAAATAATGGCCACGCTAACCACAGGAGCAGCAGTGGAATCCACGATGTACGAAAGCTTCTCCCTGGAAATCCTCAGACGGTCCGTAAACGGGCGCATGGTGTTCCCGACGATCAGAGTGTTGGCGTAGTCGTCGAAAAAGATAAATAATCCCATGGCCCAGGCGGCAATCTGCCCGCCTCGGGGCTTTTTGGCGAACTTTGAAATGGCTTCCACAATTCCAGCGGTTCCGCCTGCCTTCGAAATGATTCCGACCATTCCGCCCAAACAAAGGCTAAAAATAATAATCGAGGCGTGGGAATGATCGACCAGAGAATTGACGATGTAGGTGTCCAGAGATTTCAGGTAGCCGGTGAGGATGTTGTAATTGTAGATGAAAATGGCGCCCAGCCAGACTCCCGAGAAGAGAGAGATAACTACCTGCCGAAAAATTAGCGCCAGAAAAATGGCCAACAGCGGCGGCAGAATGGTCAGGATGCCCGGAATGACCCGAAGCGAAAAACCGGCTTTTTTTTGTTCACTCCGAATGCGAAAGATCTGGGTGCCGCTTTTGGGAAGAACGGCGCTTTTCAGGATGAGTTTGCCACTTTTAAAGGGTGGAGCGTTTACAAAAGCCAGAATTTGCCCGTTTTCTTCAATAAAAAGATTTTCAAAAAAAGCAGGGCCTGTAAAGGTAGAATCTCTTTTGCCCTCCGGCGTAAGGGCGGTAACTTCCAACCGAAAAGGAATTTTTGAAATGGCAAAGGAGGGTGCCTTGATTCTGAAAGCCCGTGATTGCTGAACGGCAGAATGCGCCGTTGCCGCATTGAATGAAAAAATCAAGAGTAGAAAAAATAGTCCGAGTGAAAAATTTTTGGAAGTTCTACGTTTCATCGCAGTGAAATACCCTTGTCGTTTTTAAAGGATTAGGTCGAGTTCCATGCCTATGGGACAATGGTCTGATCCCATGACGTCAGGAAGGATGTAGGAATCCTTTACCCGGTCGACAAAATTGTCAGACACAAAAAAATAATCAATTCGCCACCCGATATTCCGACCCCGGGCGCCAAAGCGGTACGTCCACCAGGTGTACTGGTCGGGTTCATCGGGGTGAAACAGCCGGAAAGTGTCCACATAGCCGTGTTCAATGTACCGGTCAATCCACTCGCGCTCAATGGGCATAAATCCCGAAGTTTTTTCGTTTTGTTTGGGATTTTTCAAATCGATTTCCTTGTGAGCCGTGTTGTAATCGCCGCAAATCACCAAGTGCTTGCCCTGAGATTTCAACTCATCCAGATAATTCAACAAGTCGGCATAAAATTCCAGTTTGTAATCCAATCGCCCCTGGTCGCGCTGCCCGTTTGGAAAGTAAATGTTGAAGAGCATGAATTCCGGATATTCTGTGATTAAAACGCGGCCTTCGCTGTCATATTTGTCGATTCCCAGGCCGTATTGCACACGAAGCGGCTCCAGCTTCGAAAAGGTGGCCACGCCGCTGTAGCCCTTTTTCTGAGCGGAATGCCAGTACACGTGATAACCCTTCACCTCCAAAAGCTCATCCAAAAGCTGGTCTTCCTGAATTTTTGTTTCCTGAATTCCAAGAATATCCGGAGACTCTTTTTCCACGAAGTCCCAAAACCCCTTTTTTAAAACCGCCCGAACGCCATTCACATTCCATGACATCAGTTTCATTCGATGGTTTTCCCTTTCATTGTGTTCACTGTGGTTCTTGCTGTAAAAAAAAGCAACAACGGTTTAAAAATATCGTAGAATTAAACAGAATCTTTTGAATTTTAAATTAGCAAAAAGATTGAAAAAAGCAAGGGGAATTTGAGTGAAAAACGGTATCGTTTGAAAAATGAAGGCGTGAAAAATTATTTCTTGCAAGTTTCAAAAATTATTTTTATTTTTAATTGAAATTCAAACGAAGGGGATCCTTCCCGCACAATCCCCGATTTTA
>CAZMRE010000323.1:0-2805 GCA_964568545.1 uncultured Deferribacteres bacterium
AAATTTCCCCCATCTTTCCTGCTCCAATTACCGCAAATTTTCCTTTTGAAAGCATTTTACTTTTCTCCTAATTTTCTGTAGATTAAGAAATTACAACAAAAACCCAAAGAGCACGACGAGCCCAAAGAGATTGTGATGATTTACTCCTTAATACTTTGTGACTTAATAGCCTATTTCGTAAATTCTGGTACGTATTTTTTGAAAAGATAGCATCGGACAATCTAAAGTCAAAATAAATACGAAATCCGAATATCGAAATTTGAAACAAATCCAAAATTCAAATAACACAATTTCTAAAATAGCAACCAAATGATTCTTTTACTTCGTTTTGAATTTTGGTTATTCGAATTTGTTTGGGATTTCGGATTTCGTGTTTTGGATTTTAACTTATGTTAACCATTTTATCACCAACAGGATCAATCTTTTAAAGTACGTCACATATTTATGAAAAGAGCCAATTAGTAGTGGGATGTGTTTTATTTTTTCAGAACACGCATGGGTACAACAATAAAACCGTACGCAACAATCGCAAAAATGATGATGGACAGCCAGGCGCCCCAGGTGTGAACGAATCCAAATTCGGGGATGCCGACAATCCATTGTGTTAGTGAGGGAATCCCGGACAAAACAAACGCTGCCAGCAAAACCCCCGTGAGTGCTTCTCCGGCAATAAACCCGGAAGCTACTAGAATTCCGGTGTTTGTGGCGCGTTCTTGGCCTTCTTTTGAAATCTTTTTGGCTTTCATGATTTCGTCCGCGATCCACTTGATGATACCTCCGACGAAAATGGCAAATGTCGTTTCAAAAGGAAGGTACATTCCCACGGCGATCAGCATCGGTGCAGGCGCATTGACCATGATCAAAGAGATGCTGAAAAACATCCCCACAATCACCAGCCCCCACGGCATTTGTCCCCCGACAATCCCTTTGGCCAGTTGGGCCATCAGGCCGGCCTGAGGTGCCGGAAGCTGAACGTCGCCGATGCCGATCCCGCCGGCGGCAATGTTCCCTTCGTGAAGAATGATCATTGGGAAAACCAGAACAAACGATACAATGACCACACTCACAATTTCCGCAATTTCCATTTTCCATGGCGTGCCCCCAAGCAAATGCCCGACCTTCAAATCCTGAATCATGTCTCCTGCCATTGAGGTGGCTGCACAAACCACCGCCGCCACGGCCAGAACCGCTGCAATTCCATGGAGGCCTGTCAATCCGATGGCAACCATCAAAAGCGCTGCAATGATGAGCGTGGAAAGGGTTAATCCCGAAATAGGCTGGTTAGAACCGCCCACCAATCCCACGAGCCAGCCCCCAACGGCCGCAAACAGAAACCCGGTAATCAACATGACAACGGCTGAAATCACGGCGCCCCAGAGGTTGCCGCAAAAATGGTAATACAGGAAAAACATAGGGATAACCAGCGCCACAGTAGAGAGCAGGATTACACGAAGATTCAAATCCTTTTCAAGACGGTTGTCTTTTCCTTCGCTGTCTTTTGTAACCACCGGTTTGCTGAAGGCTCCCTTAAAAGCGCTTGCCAGTGAATCCTTTAAACCGTAAAGTGTGTAAAGCGATCCCACCAACATAGCCCCCACCGCAATCGGCCGCACCTGCGTGTACCAGATGGAATAGGTGATCTCACTCAGAGGGGCTGGCTGCCCGTGAATAAGCAATTGGTGCGGCAATTCCGGATTTAGAAAAAGGGACAGCGGAATCAGTACAAGCCACGCAATTACGCCACCGGAGAAGTTAATTGCCGCCAATTCCGGGCCGATAATGTACCCGACTCCCATCAAAGCCGGTGATGCAAGCGGTGTGGAAAATGCAATCCCGCCCCGATGAACAATGCTTCCCATGGCTTCGCGGGTGCTGCTAATGTGGTGAATCACCGAACGGGGGAATTTAATGAATACCTCAACCGATTCTTGAAAAATGGTAAAACCGGTGCTGTTTTTCAACAGTTCAATGAGAACCCCAATTCCCATCGAACCGAAAACGTACCCGGCGCCGCTTTCACCCTTTTGCCCGGCTTTTACAATTTCGTAGCAGGCGTAACTTTCGGGGAAGGGGAGGTCGGCATCCACTACCAGGGTTCGGCGAAGAATAATCACAAATAAAATTCCGAGCACACCGCCAATGAGAAGGATGAAAGAGGTTTCCCAGTAGTGAAACGTTTTCCACAGATGCTGCCCATTGAGACGGACCATCACAAAGGCGGGTACGGTGAAAATGGCGCCCGCCACCAACGCCTCTCCCACGGAAGCGGCTGTTCGGGCAATGTTTTGTTCCAGGACGTTGCCTTTAAAAAATGGCAAGCGGAAGGCGGCAATGGCAATTACCGCTGCCGGAAATGTGGCGGAAATGGTCATCCCTGCCTTCAGTCCCAGGTAGGCATTGGCGGCTCCCAAAACAACCGCCATGACAACACCCAACGCCAATGCTTTGATGGTTAGTTCCGGCATCTTCGTGTGCGCCGGAATGTACGGTTTATCGATTTGTTTTTGAGCCATAATATTTTTCCCGTTGGTTAAAGGTTGTAAAGATGAAATTGCGTTTTTTGTTCCTCATTTTTTCTGTCATTCTGAGATCGCCGCAGGCGAACGAAGAATCTTCTTGAAAGCAGGTTTGCTGCCGGTGAGATTCTTCGCTACGCTCAGAATGACAAAAAAGACTTTCCCTGCCTGTTTTAGAGTGTCATTCTGAGGGAGCGAAGCGACCGAAGAATCTCTTAAAAAGCGTGTCTGCTCCCAGTAAGATTCTTCGCTACGCTCAGAATGACAAGAAAGATTTACCGCGCCTGTT
>CAZMRE010000324.1:0-2785 GCA_964568545.1 uncultured Deferribacteres bacterium
CAGGACAGACTTCGCCGTGGGTTTCGGAAAATTGCAGGGCTTCTAACATTCGAAGGGCTTCATCGATGTTTCGTCCCAATCCAAGATCGTTTACCAGTTGGTGGCGAACAATGCCGTCTTTGTCAATTAAAAAAAGACCCCGAAGAGCCACGCCATCGGGAACGAGGACATCGTAAGCGGCGGAAATCTCTTTTGTCATATCTGAAACAAGGGGGTAATTTATCTGGCCGATACCGCCGGCATCCACGGGCGTGTTTCGCCACGCATAATGCGAATACGCACTGTCCACGGATGCGCCAATCACTTCGCAATTACGCTTTTTGAACTCTTCCAGACGGTGGTCAAAGGCAATAATTTCCGTGGGACACACAAAGGTAAAATCCAGGGGGTAGAAGAAAAAGATGACATATTTTCCTCTGTAATCCGACAATTTAAAATCTTCTTTAAATGAACCATCAGGCATCACAGCCGTTGCAGTAAAATCAGGTGCTTCTTTGGTGACTAATACACTCATTACTTATTTCCTTTCAATTTTGTAAAATGACATTGAAAAATCACCACAATTTATTAAAGAATGGTGAAGGACTTAATTCAATATAATAAGAAGTGTAACGATAATCAATATTAGATAACAAATTTTTTATTTTTTCTTCAAACTCTTAATAGCCGTGGCCTAATGTTTCTAAAAAAATAAATCAAATGGATATTCAACGAATCCAATCTTGATTTAAGCCAAAAAATTCCTTATATTTAAAAATGAAAATTAAAGATAGAAAGAGAGCTTCTCATGTACGATTCGCACAGCGGAAAACGATTGGCAATGTTCTGGAATCCCATTGGGAATAAGGTTGTTCGATGCAATCTTTGCCAGCATCGATGCCGGATTCCGGAGGGGCGAATGGGCGTTTGTGGTGTGAGAGGGAATATCGATGGGCGTTTGTACACATTTGTTTTTGAAAAGGCCGCTGCTGTTCACGTAGATCCGATTGAAAAAAAACCGCTTTTCCACGTTTTTCCGGGTTCAAGAGCCTTTTCGGTTGCAACGGTAGGATGCAATTTTCGCTGTCAATTTTGCCAGAATTGGGATATTTCGCAGCTAAGCACGTTTAGGAAGTCCAGTCACGAAATCAAGCCTTCGGATTTCCCGGGTGAGTATCTTCCTGTGCATCGGATTATTGAGCTAACAGAAAGCTATGGCTGTAAATCCATTGCTTACACCTATACGGAGCCCACCATTTTTTATGAATATGCCTACGAAACGGCAAAGCTTGCCCATGAAAATGGAATCCTAAATCTTTTTATTACGAATGGTTACATTACCCCCGAGGCGTTGGAGCATATCAGTCCCTATTTGGATGCGGCCAATGTGGATCTGAAGGGATTCAATCCTCAATTCTACAAGAAAAAAATCGGAGCGCGGCTGGATCGTCTTTTGGAATCGCTAAAAGCCTACAAAAAATTGGGAATCTGGCTGGAAGTAACCACGCTGGTTGTTCCGGGGTACGATGATGATGAAAAGAATTTTCATAAAATTGCTCAATTTATTCGGGATGAGTTAGGTGTTGAAACACCGTGGCACATCAGCCGGTTTTTCCCGAGCTACAAGATGAATGATGTTCCGCCGACCGATATTAATATTCTGAAAAAAGCTCGTCAGATTGGGTTGGAAGAGGGGCTTCGATATGTTTATAGTGGTAATGTGCCGGGGGATGAGGGTGAAAATACTTATTGCTACCATTGCGGAAAGCTCCTCATTCGGAGGTACGGCTTCGAGGTAGTTGAAAATAATATGATCAATGGAAAATGCCCCCGATGTGGTGCTCCGATTGATGGCATCGGAATGGATCATCTTCAGGTGGGGCATTCCAATTATTGGATGATGTGAATAGATTTTTTATTGAAAAAAAATTACTTCTTTCCAAAAAATGTAAATTACTATTGAAATCAAAAAATAAAAATGCTACATTTTTAAAATTTTAAATTTATATGAAATTAGATTTGCAAGAAGTCTGATACAGCAAATAAAGATTTAACCGATGGTTGAAAATGAGGCGATTTTCAGGTAAGAATGGAGGAAATGTATGAACCCGATTGTATTGGCGTCTATTATTGGATTGGGCGGATTGGGACTGTTTTTTGGGGCAACATTGGCCTATGCTTCCAAAAAGTTTGCAGTAGAAGTTGATCCTCGTGTGGAAGAAATAGATGAAGTCTTGCCACAGGCGAACTGCGGTGGTTGTGGCTATCCAAGTTGTTCCGCGTATGCAGAAGCAGTGGTTAAAGGAGAGGCTCCTCCAAATCTTTGCGTGGTTGGCGGGCAGGCTGTTGCAGACAAGGTCGCTGCCATTTTGGGAGTGGAGGCAGAAGAAGTCGAAGCACGCATTGCCGTTGTTAAATGCGGTGGTGGATTTGAAGAAGCCAAACGCAAATATGTTTATGACGGAATCAAAGATTGCAATGTGGCGGCTCAACTGGGTGGCGGCAATAAGTCCTGCGAGTACGGTTGTCTGGGATTGGGTTCCTGCGTGGAAGCCTGTCCCTATGATGCCATGGCTATGAACGACAATGGGCTTCCCGTTGTTTTTGATGAAAAATGTACGGGGTGCGGCCTATGCGTGGAAGCCTGTCCCAAAGGGATTATGCAGTTGATTCCAAAGAGTCAAAAAGTGTACGTGGCTTGTGTTTCCCACGATCGCGGGAAAGCCGTAACATCTGTTTGCAGCGTTGGCTGTACCGGCTGTGGACTCTGTGCTAATCCGAAATTTACACCATCTGGTGTAGTAAC